>CATKZW010000034.1 GCA_949841465.1 uncultured Oscillospiraceae bacterium | reverse complement strand
TCGCCCCCCACGCGGGGGCGTGGATTGAAATTGTGCTGAATCCGGGCCCGGACCAGCCCTGGCGCGGTCGCCCCCCACGCGAGGGCGTGGATTGAAATTTATCCTTTTTCCTGGCCCCCCTCTGGATTTCCGTCGCCCCCCACGCGGGGGCGTGGATTGAAATCGCAATTGGCGTATGGTTATTGGTCGATGTGGCCGTCGCCCCCCACGCGGGGGCGTGGATTGAAATCACACGTGCAAGCCGGAATATCTAAGAAAAAAATAGTCGCCCCCCACGCGGGGGCGTGGGTTGAAATGTCGATCAGCTCGCCCGACGGAGCCAAAGCGTCCCGTCGCCCCCCACGCGGGGGCGTGGGTTGAAATCGGATTTCCACCGGGTCTACATCCGCTATAACCTGTCGCCCCCCACGCGGGAGCGTGGATTGTAATTCTGATTTGACCGAGGCAGAAAAAGCAGAGTAGTCCAGCGCCCCGCAGTACTCAATGGCTGTGGCCTCTTCATAAGTGATGGGCAGCTCGTATCCAGACCGCCCTGTCACAAAGATACTCCCCTGCTGTGCAACACAACTGGCAATTTTAGCTGCTGATATTATAAATCATACTTGACACTTCAATCTTTTCTTTTCCTTTTTTGTCTC
Organism: uncultured Oscillospiraceae bacterium; assembly: GCA_949841465.1. Classification (GTDB taxonomy): domain Bacteria; phylum Bacillota; class Clostridia; order Oscillospirales; family Oscillospiraceae; genus Enterenecus. The sequence continues at coordinate 34,066 of CATKZW010000034.1, read as the reverse complement.
AATGAGGTGCCGTACCGCCGCCACCGGGTGATGAAACATCATCCTCGGCCCGGAAAAGCGCATGATGGCCCGGATCTTCTCCCTCATCTCCGACACCATGGTCTTTTCCCGCTCTCGCTTGCTGGAAGTATCCTGTTTCATCAGCTCATCCTCCCGTTCTCTACCGAGCAGATCTTGTCGGCAATGCGCATGGTGGATTGCCGGTGAGACACCAGGATCACCGTTTTATCCCCCCGCTCCTCGCCCAGGGCGCGGAGGATGGCCGCTTCATTCAGACTGTCCAAGTTGCTGGTGGGTTCGTCCAGCAGCATCAGCGGCGCGCCGTGGCGGAACGTACGGGCCAGCCCCAGCCGCTGGCGTTCGCCGCCGGAGAGGGTGTCCCCCAGCTCACCCACCGGGGTGTCATAGCCCTGGGGCAGGGTCATGATAAAGTCGTGGACGGATGCCTTTTTGCAGGCGGCTATGATTTCCTCATCGGCGGCGTTCAGCTTGGCGATGCGCAGATTGTTTTTGATGCTGTCGTGGAACAGGTGGGTGTCCTGGGTGACAAAGCTCTCCATATCCCGGAGGTTGACCGTGTTGATCCGGCCCACGTCCACGCCGGACAGCTTCACCGCGCCAGCCTGGTACAGCAGGGCGGAGGCGAACAGCATGGCCAGGTCAAAGGCCAGAATCACCGTGTTGGCGGATGCGAGACTCACCCCCGCGGTGCGCTTCATCCGGGCCTCGTCCTGGGACAGCGCATCGGTACGGGCGTCCATCTCAGCCAGCCGCGCCGCCCCCCGCCCGTACTGGACGGCTTCGGGCAGGCCCCGCAGGCTGTCCAGCACAAAGGCGCTGAGCTCGCTGGACTTGGTGCGGAATCTCAGCCCGTCATCCCCGCTGAGCCGGAACGTGACCAGCGGGACGATAACGCCCACCGTGATGTAAGCCGACAGCGCCAGCAGGCCCAGCGCCCAGTGGAAGGAACCGATGAACAGGCACAGGATGATGGTAAACAGTGCCGCAATGGCAATGGGGGAGATGGTGTGGGCGTAGAACACCTCCAGCAGTTCGATGTCGGAGGTGATGATGGAGATGAGGTCACCCCGGTCCCGGCCCTCCAGCTTGGCTGGGCACAGCCGCCGCAGGGCCCGGAACACCCTGGCTGATATAGGTGATATCCTCCATCAAACCGGCCTCAGAGACAGCAGACAGCTCCACACCACCGATGGTCACCGAGCCGCCGTATCCCTTGTTGTGCCCCATGAGGATACCGGCCACAGTGCTTTTGCCGCAGCCGGACTCGCCCACAATAGCGGTGAACCCGCCCATGGGGAACTCCAGATCGATCCCGTGGAGCACCTCCCGGTTTTCCTCATAGGAGAAGTGGAGACCGCTGCACTGGATGGAGCGGTCTGCGGGGACAGCCTGCGTTCCCTGGACGGGCTCGGACAGGTCAAGGAGCCGGAAAATTTTATCGCTGGCCGCCATGCCGTTCATAGCGATGTGGAAGAAGGAGCCCAGCTGCCGCATGGGGATGAAAAAGTCTGCCGACAGCAGGATGATGAGCAGGCAGCCCGCCAGCGAAACGTGTCCAGCCCGAAACTGGGTGGCGGCCATCACCACGCCCAGGGCCGCGCCGCCGTAGGAGATGAGATCCATCCGGGACGCGCCGACAGTACAGGCAAAGCGGATCACCACAGCGGCAAGCGCCACAGCCGCCGTTCCCCACAGCCGCTTAAAACCTGCCGAGCCCTCATACAGCGCCGCCAGCAGGCCGGTAATTGCCGTCATCATGGCGATGTTGGCCGCCAGGGAGCACCATTGAAGGGCCACGTTCCCCGCTACATACTTTTTGCTCTCACTGACCATGCCAATCAGCCGTTTGTTGATCATCATAGGCCGTTCTTCCCTTCATATCCAATGATATTAGCAACCACTAACCTCACCCATTAAAAAAAGCACCCCTGCAGTGGGCACACCAATAAAACGGCGACTAGGCATCGCTAACCCCCTGTTAGAGTATGCTAACTCCAATTCAATTTGTCAAGAGCCACAGGAAGTTCTACGGCCCGTTTTTTGATTTTGCCCCCTACATCCTCGCTGATACCGCAAGGACGTAAGGGGCAAAGAGTGAATATAAAAGGCGAGCGTCCCCAGCATCGCGGCGGCGCAGAGGACCGCCGCGATCCGTTTTTTGATATGTTGCCCTGTTTCCATCCCACCCAAGTATTGTGCTTCAGATGCGTTCCTGGAAAATCAGAAAAGCCTCAGCCACTCAGCCGCCCTCTGGATCTGGTTCCGGTTTGATACGTTCAGCTTCCTCAGCAGATTGTGGACATGGGTCTTCACCGTGGGAAGCTTGATATTCATAAGGGCACAAATCTCCTCATTGTTCTTGTTCTGGCTGATCAGGCGCAAAACCATGCGCTCTTTTTGCGTCAATGGGCTGATTGGGGCACGGAAGGGCCTGAGATACTGGCCATAGTACCCGGCCTGCGTCACAGTTTCAGACAGGATACGCTCCCAGTAGGCAGGGTTTAGATTTTTGTGCCCGCCGCATTCCAGCAGAGGCAGCAGCGCAGCGCCCTCCCGGGCAAATACCGACACATAGCCGTAGCGTGCTCCAAACTCCAGGGCTTGGGCAAGGTACTCTCTCCAGTCCTCACGGCTCATGCGAAACCGGCAAATCGCAGTCAAGATCAACGCCTCCAGCCTGTCCAGGGGACGGTCACAGCGCTGAAAGTAATCCAGCATACGGCTCAGCAGGAGCAATGCGGCATGGTGCTCTTGATCCCGCAGCAAGCAGCGTACCATGGTAAGACATCGGTAGCTGTCCGCCCAGAGGAAAATATCTTCTCCAGGGGGCTGTTCGGCGGCCCAAACCGTGACATAAGGCCCGTCCACCAGCAGGCTCAGCCGGCAGCGCATAGCGTCGAGGTTGGACAGGATGCGCGGCGCGTTGGCCTGTGCCGCTTCCGCGCGAAACCGAAGCAGCAGTGTCTCCGCGCCGGACGGGCTTCCTGCTGCGCACAGCGCCCTCACCAGCAGAGCGGTGCACACAAATTCAAGTTCCAACGCACCCCCGGCCCGCAGTATCTCCTGCAGGGCCGCCAGAGCGGGGAAACGGCCCGATATGTCCTCGCCCTGTTCCAGAAGGCCTTCCGTCAGAGCAAGCTCACCCACTCCCACGCCCGCCCGGCCCAATACCCGCTCCACTGGGCCGCGGATGGTGTCATAAAGTTCCTGCGCTCTGTGAATCCATTGGGAAAAGTCCCTCCCGCCCCGGATCAGGCTGGGCAGGCCACCGGTCACATCTATTCCCGGCAAAACCAGCGCCTTGGAGCGCAGGAGCTCATCCACACGGAGGATTATTTCGGGCAGTCCCGCCGTTCCCCGGTGAGGCAGGCAGAGATCCAGATAGGACCGCAGACCCCGCACACGTTTGTAGTCCTCGTCCCCACGGTCCATGTGCTGAAGATACCTGTTCAGCGCTTCATACCATTGTTCAGATTCCTCCGGTTCAAGGGTCATGGACCGAAGCAGGCTCATGGCGCAGATCAGGTCGGGAAATTGCAGAATATCCTCCTCCCTCAGAAAACCGGCGCAGTCCCACAGCCCCCGGCATGCCTCGGCGCCTGGACGCAGCCGGGCGGTTTGGACCAGCAGATCAAGAAGCTTTTCCCGGCTGCCCCCCTGTTGGTAGTGATGCAGCGCCCCTGAAAGATCCTGCCTGGCGGCACACCAGCGTCCGCCGGCGAGGTGGAGGGTCTGGAGCCATTCGGGCGGGCCCATCCGAAGCTTCTGCCGCAAATAGGGCAGAAGAAAGCGCCGGTCACAGACGGTCCAAAGGGGGCCGTCCGGCTGGACCAGCCCGCTGGTCCGCCAGATCCGCTCCAGCTCGGCGGGGGCGGTTCCGGGCTCCGCGAGCGTGTCTGCCAGGACCTGGTCGAACCGGTCAAACAGGGCCAGCTCCAGCAGCAGCTTCTGCTCCGCCGGCGGCAGGGGCCGCAGAGTGGCCTCCTCCATATACGCGCCCATCTTGGCCCGCACGGCATCGACCGTCCGCTGTTGAAACGGCTGTCCGGCGGAAAGGGCTGCCAGAAGAAGGCTGACCGCCGGGGGACAGCCCCCCGTCTCATCCAGAAGCCGCTGAAGCTCGTAGACGGAGAGGTCAAGTCCGTGCGCTTGAGCCAGTTGGCACAGGCAGTCCATATCCAGCGCCAGCTCCGCCTCACCCAGACGGAGCAGCGCTCCGGCGGCCTCGCAGGGGAAGAGATATTCCGGCACGGGCCCCCGGGAGAGCAGGATAAAGCGCTGTCCTGGGGGCGACCGCCGCAGAATGTCCTGAAAAAGCCCCTCTGCCTGGGCGGGCAGCGCCTGAAAGTCGTCCAAGATAATCAGCCGCTCCCTGGAGAAGCGACGGGGCAGAGACCGTTTGCGCAGAGAGAGGTAAGCGGGATTCTGCTTTTCCAGCAGCTCGGTCACCACGGTGGTTTTGCCCCAGCCGGGCCCGGCGGAGAGGAACAGGAGCTTGCTTTGGGCCAGTCCCCGCTGGAAGGCATCCCGAAGCGTATGGGAAATTACGATCAACGGCGCCAACATATGCTGATCCCATCCCTTGTATGTAAACTATGATTTGATAGCCGGAAGGGATCAATCAGATTCTTCCGGGTCTACAGCGAACCCTAAATTTTCTAGAGTGAGCAGGTTTGACGCCCTTAGTATTTTGTTTCCCAGGAAACCGCCAAATCTAAGTGGCCGATAGTCATATTCTTCATAATCTTCATAAATGGATACCTCTATAGCGTTCCTCATTGTCTCTTCCGACATGACCTGATTTATTTCGCCTAGCAGTTTGTCAGCGATCTCACTTTGCTGGTCGGAGTAGGCGGAATTGATTATCCTCGTTGCGACCAATATACCGGTTTGAGAAAGATTGGAAGCCGCCTCTGGGGAATTTATTAAAATATTTGGAATGATATTTTTATAGCATTGAGCCATTTGCTTGGAAACCAGCTCTGCAATCGATACCGCATAGGTAAGGGCGCTGAGGTTTTCCTTCGAACCCTGTGTGGGGTCTGTCCACTTGGGAGGTAATTGGGCAATACCGCCTCTGGACATATGGTCAGCACGGCATTCTCCGTCCGATAGGTATATCTCAAACAGCCTTGCGGCCGCCATTTCCTCTGGCGACAGCCCCAACCGCGCCAGAGAAGCGCTGTCGGACAATGGATAGACGGAGCAGCCCAGGATCGTCTGCATAGAGTCTATTGCCGGCGCTGCGCCCGTATCATAAAGTTTTATTAATTGATTGGCCACAAGATTAACTAGATCATCATTATCCGATAGGATGAGATAGCGAACGACATCAGTATGCTTGGCCTCATCTTTTGTTTGCTCTGCCTCCGGCCCAAAGTCATGTATCAATCGCAGCCGTCCGTGTTCAAGATACATACTTCCTACATATCCATCGTGTATAGAACCATACCATGCGGAGCTGTCGCCAAAAGGCAGGACGGCCTGCCCCACATCTTCCTCCTCCTCTTCCTCAGGGTCAGGCTGCCGCTGGACCACATCCTGCCCGCCTGGCGCCGGCATGCACTGCACCGGCGCACGGTCGGCCTCCCGCTCCAGCTCCGGCTGGTCGTTGAGGGGCAGCCCGCCGATCCACCCCGTGGGGCGGACCCGTCCGGCCTTCTGCTGGACCACATGGCCCAGCTCATGGGACAGGTGCCGTTCCTGCCCAGGGCCCATGTAGACCTCATTGCCCTGGGTGTAGGCCAACGCCCCCAGCCGCGCGGGTTTGTCCGAGCTGTAATGCACCCGCACATCGTCGAAGGACAGGCCGCTGCGCTGCTCAAAATTCAGCTTCATCTGGGTGGGGATACCGGTCAGGTTTGGCTTTTTGACCTCCGGCCCCTCCATTTTTTGCTTCAGCAATCGTGCTTCCATCTCAGGTCGCCTCCTTTTTTGCCCACCCGGCCAGTTCCCTGGGCAGGGCCTTGCTGTCCTTTTCCAGCTCCATCCGCAGGGCTTTCACCACATCCCCCAAATCCGCCGTTTCACTCCCCGCCGCCATAGCCGCCACCGCCGTCCCCCGGGCCGCGGCCAGAATCCGGGCCGGGCTCAGCTCCGCCTGGGCCAGCGCGGCGTAGGGGAGGACCTCCCCGCACCGCTCCGCTGGAAGGACCTGCCGCCACAGCGTCTCCCGCAGGGCCGCATCCGGCAGGCTGAACCGGACGATATATTGCAGCCGCCGCAAAAAAGCGTCGTCAAAATTGCCCAGCAGGTTGGTGGAGAGGATGGCCACGCCGTCATACTGCTCGATCTCCTGCAAGAGGTAAGAGGTGGACAGGTTGGCGTATTTGTCGTGTCCCGAAGACACCGCCGCCCGCTTTCCGAAAAGGGCGTCCGCCTCGTCGAACAGCAGGACGCAGTGGTTTTCCCTGGCGCCGCGCAGAAGCCGTCCCAGATGCTTTTCCGTCTCACCCACATACTTGTCCATGAGCTGGGACAGGTCCGCCCGGAGCAGCGGCATCCCCAGCCGGTAGGCAATGGCTGAGGCCGCCATGGTCTTTCCTGTGCCGGAGGGGCCGTGGAAGACCGCCGTGACCCCTTCCCGCTGCCGCGGAAGGCCCCAGTCCGCCAGCCGGTCTCCGCAGAGGGCCGCCTGGCAGATCAGCTCCAGCTGCTCTCGCAGGCTGTCCGGCAGAACCATGTCGCTCAGCGTCACATCGGTCTGATACCGGATGCCAAATTCCAGGGCGCCGCCCCGCTGGAGCATAGCCCGGCGGATATCCTCCGCCGTGACCGCCTCCCGTCCCGATTCGGAGGCGCTCCGAAGGGCCAGACGGGCCGTCTCCCGCACCGCGCCCACCGTCATGGCGCCCTGGGGGACCGCTCCGGGTTCGGCCTGGGGGACGAGGAGCGCCCACACCTCCCGGCGGCGGCCGGCCGGAAGCGCCTGGGGCAGGCGGACGACCTCTTTTGCCCCCTCCAGCGCGCCGTCATCCTCCGCCAATATGGCAAGAGGGACGGCGTATTTGCGGCATAGCCGCTCCAGTGTGCGCAAGACCTTCCGGCCGGAATCTGGAAGCGCACAGATGGGGGCGTTCAGCAGGACGGCCAGCGCCGCCGCCTCCCGCAGCCCATGGTCCTGGTCCGGCGGAGAGAACTCCGCAAGCTCAATTAAAGACAGTTCCACCACGCTGCCACAGGCACGGCGCAGAAGGGTCCGCCGCCCGGACCCGGCGGGGGCGCACAGGTACAGCGCGTTCTCCGCCCCTTGGCCGTACCACGCCCTGACCTGCTCCAGCGCCTCCTGGTGAAGGGGGAGCCACCGCGTCCCGTCCTCAAGCTGGGGCGTACAGGCGGGAACCTCCGCCAGAGACAAATCCGTGAGAAAGGCCAGCGCTGTCCGGCACAGGATCAACGGCCGCTCCAGCGGGTAGGCGGCAGGCTCAGCGGTGGTGAGCAGCAGCCCGCACAGGGTGTTTTTTCCCGCCAGCTCCGCCAGGGTTTGGCAGCCGCTTGGGCAGATCGGGGAGATCAGCTGCAAGCCGTATTCGATGGTGGGCAGGCTCAGCCCATAGCTGCGGCGAAAGGAATTTCTCAGCCCGCCGTCCATTTCCAGCGCCAGCGCGGCCATGACCAGCAGAAAATCCCGCTCGTTCAGCCGGAACCGCTGCCGAAGGAGCGGCGGGGCCAGCTGGACGCTGTGAGAACTCCGCTCCTGGGCGAGAATGGCCTCCCACTGCTTCCGGCATGGTCCGGCGTCCGCCTCCTTGGCGGACAAGGCCTGAAACAGCGCCAAATAATCCAGAATGCACTGGGCGTTATCCTGATAGCCAGCCATATTCCGTCACTCCAAAATCAGCTCGTCCCGCTCCAAACCGTCCAGCTCCGCAGGGGGAGGCTCTATGATTTGAACGCCGCTGTCCAGATAGCTGTGTCCGTCCAGCGTCATATGCGGCTCCAAGCGCACAACGGCATAGGATATGCCCAGGGGGATAAAGTCCTCTAAAATCCCTTTGAGCCGGAACAGCTTTTCCTCAGAGGTCTCCACCGGGAACAGGAGCGTGATGTCGGAGCGGTCCGGCCCATACAGCCGGGCGCAGTTCTCCCGCTCCTGGAGAGAACACGTCTGAGCCTCCCATTGAAATTGTTCCACGATTTCACATTCCTGCCCGGTCGCAAGCTCTGCCAGGCGGCGCAGACCCTGTTTCGTCCCCCGCAGCCGGTTCAGCTCCGCGGCGGCAGCCAGCAGCGCCGGCTCCGGAAGCCCCCGTTCCATCCAGGCGGAGGCGCCCAGCCAGCGGGCCAGCTCCGGCAGGGGCGCGGCGCCCAGCGGGTCCAACCGGGCGGAAAAGCCGGCCAGTTCCCGGTTTAGGTCCATATAAAGGGACTGATAGACCCCCAGCAGCTTCCGCAGGGCGTCGTCTCCCTGCATGACGGAGGGGAGCAGGCTGTCGATGGACAACCCGGGAAAAGTCAGCTCATAGCTGCGCAGACGCTCCCCCGGCTCCGCAGTGAAGCGGAGAAAGCGCCCTTTTACGCCGTAGAGCAGCAGGTCCTCCGCCTGGCGCTCCAAAACCGGCTCCATCCCGTCAATGGAATCGTCCGGCTCCCCGTCCGCGGCGTACACCTTGACCAAAACCGGCCCGGATACCGTCAGCGACAGCCGCAGCCACTCCATACCAGCGCCCAGGCCGCGATACCAGCGGGAACAGTAGCGGCCGTATTCAAACCGTCCGCACCGGGACAGCTCCCAATCAGACCGATACCGGCGGATCGTCCCTTCCATTTTCATATACCTCCCAGTCCTCCGTCACCTGAAACCGGGCCAGATAGGGCAATGCGTCCGCTTCCAGCCGGATGCCGCCCTCCTGGGTGCGGTGTCCGCAGCCGGACAGGGCCCGCAGCTCCAGCGCGCGCACAGTGCCCACACCGGAAACGGCGCTCAGCGCGGAAAAGAGCGTGGTATAGGGCAGCTCCGCGCCAAAGTCCAGCGGACCGGTCACCCCGTCCGTGTGCCGGAAGGCCGCGGCGCGCAGGGCGGGCTCTGAAACCGGGCCGGCGGACTGAATCCGCAGCTTCACCTCCACCGGGCAGTAGCGGGGGCCCCGCACTTCCACCGGCACGCCGATCATCCGGAACCGGTCCAGCCAGGCGGACAGCTGCTCCGACTGCCACCGGGTCAGCGGCGGCAGGGGGTCGGCCGAGCGCGGCTTTGCCAAAACCACCACACCGGGGCCCGCTCCGCCCAGCCGGACGGCGGGCGCCGCCCGTACCCGGGCTAGGGCCAGGCCGGGCGTACGCAGGGCCAGCGCCTCATAGTCGGCCAGCGAAACCGCCCGCGCGGGCCGCTCCAGCTCCTTGGCCGCCCGGAAAAAGGCGGTTTTCCCATCCTCACTGTCCTGTCCCCCCGAAGCGGGGGCCAGGGGACGCAGAATCACACCGTCCCGTACCAGCAGGCCGCCGGCGCCGTTCCCCCCCGTCCCCAATGTACAGGCGCACCCGGCCACCAGAAGCCGCCCCTCGCGTGGGACGCAAAAATCCCGACCGTCTCCAAACCGGAGCGCTTGTCGCGTTTCGTCCCACCGGCAGCCTCGGAGCAGAGTGAGGCCCTTCTCAGGCTGACAGACCGGACAGTCGTACCACAGCCCGTCCTCTTCCACCATCAGGCGAAGGGAGGCGGGCAGTATTCCGCACTCCTCCAGGCGGACCGTCTCCATGGGCAGTTCCCTCAGGGGGTAGAGGGCCGGAAAATCCGGCTCCCACGCTGCGACCCGGACGACCTCCGGAGTCTGGCCGGACAGCCCCTTGACCAGGCCCTCCCGGACGAAAAGGTGCTTTTCCTCCCTCCAGCCGCCATTCTGGGGTGAAAAAAAGCGAAGGATCCAATTTTTCCCCCAGCCCGGCGGCAGGCGGAACGGAGCCTTCAAGTCCAGGCATTGGCTTCGTGTGCGCCGCTGCTCCAGCACAACGGGATACAGCGCCACGGCGGAAATACGGGGTTCTCCCTCGATCTCGCCCTCCACCTCCAGGCAGAGCGTATCAAAAGGTACAGGGGGTGTGAACATCACATACCCGCTTCGCAGCAGACCGCAGGTGCCGTCCCGGCAGGGAATGCCTCCCTGCGGGCCGCCGGTTTCGATTTGGGCAAGCAGCTGGACAGGAGGGGCCGTCCACTCCTCCGGCTCCATCCGGCCCGGCTCCGGCTGCAGCTCCAGCCAGAGCTGTACGGGCACGCCCGGGGGGAACGGGACGGAAAAGGTAATTTCCAGCGCGGCGGGGGTCTCATGGGTGAATATCAGCGGGGCGTCCGCCCGCAGAACGCGCCGGCATCCGCCCTGCGCCAGCGACACATCCTTTACCCGGCAGGGTCCGGTATATGGAACACTGGCCGCTTCAAAGGGAACGCCGTCCATTTCAAAACGCATACCCGGCCAAGGGCTGACGCAGCCGCCGGGAACTGCCAGCATACGGGCCGGAGCAAGCTTTTCGGGCATCTGTCCCAGAAGCTTCAGATAGGCGAGATAGTGCCGCGCCCGAAGGGTGTTGATCTCCCGATCCTGCACATGCGAGAGGTAGGAGGCCAGCTCCAGCAGCGCCACGGCCGGGTCGCTGGGGATGGCGTCACTCCAGCCGGGCAGCAGCTGGGCCATACGGCCGCAGGCCCGCTCATAGAGCTCCTCCTGCCCGGTGGTATTCAAATTCAAGGAGTACAAGACAAGTCCTCCCCTCGCAGTATGTGGACGGTATAGCCGCCGGGAACCGGCAGGGAGAAGGGGTCGCCCATATGGGCGCAGTCCAGCTCCCTGCCGTCGGGGGTGACGGCGGTCAAGGGACTCCTGACCACCACAAGGCCCGGCAGCTTGTCCTGGAGAAAATTGCGCGCCTCCATCTCGGTTGGGAGCCGGCCGATTGGCCAGCCCTCCCCCTGAAAGCGGCCCGCGGCCGGATCAAAAAAGCGGTCCAGGGCCTCGCAGACCCGGCGGCGGATGGTCTCCGAGGGAACGTCCGCCATGGCACGCAGCCACACCATGGCGTTGATGGGATAAAACACCGGCTCCTGCACCACAATCTCCAATCCAAGCGTGGGCAGGACGCTGTCCCGCTCCAACAACCGGCGGATTTCCTCCCGCCTGCCGGCAAAGGCCGCCTCATGGTGCCGGATGTCCCGCATCAGGACGGCGATGTACAGCGCATTCGCCTTTCGCAGGCAGCGGGTGCGCAGCACGTCCCTCAGCTGTCCGCAGATCAACTGCTCCGCGTCCAGGGCGGACAGGCACCGGCCCTGGTGGTGCCGGAGGCCCCGGGCCCGCCGCAGAAAGGCGGCGCGGTCTTCCTGGGGCGCCCCGCCAAATCCCTCGGTCAGTGTGACGGCCCGGAGGGTCCCGCCCCGGAGGGGAGCCAGCGGCTCGCCCTCCCGGCAGCGCCCGCCGTTTGTTCCCCGGAGGCGGACGGCGCCGCAGGACAGCGCTTCCAGGCAGGGAAACCGCCGCCCTTGGGCCAGCTGTCCGCTGTCATCCCGCAGGCACAGCCACCAGCGCCGCAGGCCAAACCGGGCGTCCATGCCGCCCTGAACGCCGCTGACCATAATCACGCCGCTGTGAGACAGCCCCTGCGTGCCATCCTCCAGCGGAAGTGGACGGGTCCCTCCCTCCACCGCCTCCCAGGCGGTGAGGGTGCCGCCCGGGTGGCGGTCCTGAAGGGAGAGATATAGCCGCAGAAGGGGCCCGGAGGGCGGGCGGTCAAAGCCCAGCCACCAGCAGTCCCCCTCGGGGACCGCCGCTTGAAGCAGGCGGAAGCGGGGATCGGACAGGGGACAAAACCGCTCCTCGGGCCAGACGTGGAGGGATACGGATACGGGGGAATCCTCCAGCAGGGCCAAAAATCGGAGGTCAGTGATTTCAGGCGCATAACAGCGCCGGGGCAGCCAGCCGCCGCTGCCGGCCCGGCCAACCCGCCACCGCAGCCACAGCCCGGTCTGTCCGCCCACCTCGCAGGGGGCCGCGTCCGCCGGCCATAAAAACCGGGCCTCAACCTGGACTGTCCCCTGCTCCACAGCGGCAAAGCTGCCGGTCAGGCCCTCTGTGCCCGGTATAAGCAGCCACATCCGGCCGTTCCAGTACTCCCACAGCACCTGGTCCGCCCGCACCTCGTGGACAGGCGGCGGCAGGGGCAGACGGCGCATAATCGGCCGGTATTCCGGACCTCTGTCCATCCCGGGCAGCAGCTGCTCACACACCTGGAAGGACAGCGCGAAGGAGACGGTGAGCCACGCGCTCCGAAGCGCAAGCGCATCCGGGCAGGAGAGGTAACAGGCCCTCCACGGCTCCGGGGTTTGGCCGAAGGGCAGCCAGCTTGCCCCGCCCAGGGGGGCGTCCCCATCCCAGGCCAGGACGGGAGTCTGAGGCCGCCGCTTTGTATGGATGGCAGCTCCGCCGGCAGGGTCAATCGCCGGCGCGGCGGGCAGGCGGACCCGCAGAGCGCACCCGTCCGGCACGGCGGGCAGCTGAAAGCGCAGGGCCTTCTCCGCCCTTTCCGGAGGAGCCAACGGGACGTCGCCTCCAGATGCGCGCACCAGCCACCAGCACACCGCCTCCCCGGCGGGCGGCTCCAGCAGCTTGGAAAGCGAATGGGTCAGCGTCAGCTCGACTTGGCAGCCCCCTTGGGAGGAAAAGGCGTCCGGGTGAGCAAATTGGAGCTCCGGCCCCGGCAGCCCCTCCCCGTGGAAATCAAAGAGGCGGACAGGCTGTTCCGGCGCGGGCAGAGGGAGCGGGATCCGCTTCCCTCTCCCGGTCAGGAACTGTTCGCTCAGCCGGGCCGGCTCCGCCTGGGCGTCCTCCACGGTCCGCCACAGCCGGGCGCCGTCGCCGGACATGTAGAGCTCCGTCCCCGCGGGGACGGGCCCCCCCTCCGGAGCGGTCAGCGCCGCCCAAGCACAGGCCGGCTCCGCCTCCAGCGGCTCCAGCTCCCAGCCGCTGAGAAACGCCAGCTCGTGCTTTTGAGGCAGACCGCCCATGAGGACCCAGGACGCCTCGATCAGCTCCACAGCCGCCCGCAGAACGGCGCTCTCCGGCTCCCCGCCGTCCTGAGCACACCGCCACTGGGGCAAATAGGAGCGGAGATAGGCCCGGTATGTGTCCCAAAATAGATCCAAAGCGCGTCACCTCATACCTTTGCACCGGTCAATTTGTGGGCAGGCTGACCGGCTGGCTGGCGGCGGCCCCGGTGCGCCGCACCTGATAGGAGACCAGCGCCACCAGCCGCCCCTCCTCCGGCCTGGGGTCAAATTCCACCTGGATGTTCCCGATGCGCGGCTCCCAGGCCTGGAGAGCGGCCACCACCTCCTGACGGATCAGGCTGCAGGTGGTGGTATCCATCGTCTCAAAGGCATACTGGTCCAGCCGGGCGCCGAATTGGGGCCGGAACCGGCGCTCCCCCTTCCGGGTGAATAAAATCAGATGGACCGACTGGGCGATCTCCTCCAGCTCAGTCAGCGGCCGAAACCTGCCCAGACCGGATTCCAGCCGGCAGGGGAATGCCATTGCCGCCATACACACGCCTCCTTTTGTCAGTTGAGCTTCACCATACCGCCTTTGACCTGGGTGACGCCGTTGGAGCTCAGCTCCAGCTGGCTCTGGCCGGACACCTTCGCGGCCATGGAGCCGGTCATTTCAGCCTGCTGTCCCTTGGCGGTCAGCCTGCCCTTGGCCTCTAAGGCGATCTCCTGTCCGCTCAGCGCCAGCTTTCCCTTGGCCTGGACGGAGAGATTCCCGCTGCTGTCAAAGGTGATGGAAGCCCCGCCGCAGGTGATGGTCAGCTTTTTGCCGGCGGCCAGCTTGACCTCATCATGTTTCATATCCACCAGCAGGACCGGCTCGTCTTTTCCCTCGGCTTGCAGTGTAATAGTCTGAGGCTTGTCCTCCAGCCTCAGCTCCAGGCCGCCCGCGGTGCGGACGGTAACGGCGGCCGCGTCCTGGGTGTCGTCCAGGGTGACGCAGTGGCCGGAGCGGGTGAGAAGCTGCTTGATATTGTTTTCCTCCGTCCAGCATGTCCCGGTCTGCTCATCTCCCTCTGGGCGGTGGATGTGGAGAATCCGGGGTTTACAGCCAGGGGCGCCGGACAGCTCCACCTCTACCACGTCCCCGATCTCCGGCAGCCAGTAGACCCCGGACATGCTCTGTCCCATCCGCGCGTATACCGTGTCGTTCTCCCCGTCATAGGCGCTGATGGACACCTCCACAAGCCCCTTGCCGCTGTCCGCGGGATAGGACGTCACCTTGCCCCGCAGGATTTCACGCTCCGCCATTCATTCATCCTCCGCCTCAAACCAGGTCTGAAAACCCGTCTCGTCCAGGACATGACGGACGGTGTGCACGTAATAAGTCCCGTTGACAGGCCGGCTCAAATCCGACGCCTGGATAAAACGCCCAGGGCGAAGCTCAGGCAGGCCCACACATTGTCCGGACAGCCCGCCCGCCCGGCGCTGGCGCCGCTCCATTCTGCCCCGGGACAGGTACTGGGCCTGCGCCATCGTCCGCACAAGGGACTCCGGCTGATGGAAATCCCCAGTGAGCACCCCGCTCATTTTGTCCGTCCCAAAGCCGCTGTCGCCTGTCCGCGCCTGGCGGGCGTAAATGCGCTCCCCGGTGTCATCCGCGCCGCTGACCGCTACAGCGGCGCACTGTCCCGCTAAGGTGCGGCGGCGGGCAAGGCGCAGCAGGCCGTTGGGGCCGTCGAAGGTGACGGCAGGATCGCTCTCCGGCCTGGGCGGGCCAAAGTACAGCTCATCCGCGAAGGCGCAGAATTCATAGCAGAGAAAATCCGCCGCCCCGCAGACCACGCTGTAGTCGGAGGCTCCCGGCCGCTGAACGGGCAGATCCCAGTCCTCAGGCGGCCGGCTTACCGTCCGCTTGGAGGCCAGCTCGGTGCAGCAGCTCTGGCCGAATATTGCCTCCACCAGCTGAGACAGGGTGCGCTTCGCCCCCGCGTCGGCGCAGGAGGTAAGCATCAGCCGCCCCCGCACGTCCAGGCACAGGGCCTCCAGAAGGGTGGTCCCGCCATCTAAAGGGTCGTTCCAGAGGACGTCATAAAAGAAGCCGCAGAACACATCGGTAAGGCTGTCCCCATAACCCAGGGCGAGGGAACACAGGGCGCCGGGCCGGACCGCGTCCAGCCACGCCGCGCCGTGCTCCCCGTCGGGGTCCAGCGCCGCCTCCAGGCGCAGCATGCCTGCCTGGCCGGTGGCGGTCAGCTCGCACTCCACCCGGAGCAGGCGGGCGTCCTCGCCGGTTTCCAGCTCGGTCCCGTCCGCCTTTAGGCGGAAGCCGGGCTCCCGCATGGCCTCATAGGTTTCGTAGAGGGAAGAAAACTTCATGGCGTTTACCCCTCCTCTTCCTGGAACAGCCAGATGATGTCGTCCGGAGGCGGGGCTTCCTCCGCCGCTTCCAGCTCCAGCTTCTTCCCGCCGCTTTGGGCCTGGTTGTTGGACTGCGCGCTTACGTCCAGGTCCTCGCCCCGGATCGCGATGGATACCTCAGCTTGAACCGGCGTGCCGTCGTGGGCAAACATCTGATAGGATACATGAAAGGATTCCAGCGTGCCGACGTAGGTCAGGGTCCCCCACGAAAACTGGATTCGGGGGCTGGATACGTCGCTGTTTCCCTTGCCGGAGGGCAGAAAGGCCCGGATATTGTAGATTTTTGTCCGCACGTCAATAAAGTTCTCCGGGCCGGTGTAGGTGTGGTAGAACAGCTTGACGGACAGCAGCGACCCCTCTGGGCACGAGAGAAGAGGGGACTGCATCTGCGGTTCCCGGGCAAAGCCCTGCCCGTCCGGCGCCGATACGCCTTTATACGAATCCTGACTCCGGCCGACGGAATATTCCAGCGTGTTGGGGTTGAACTGGACGTAATATTTCTTGTTTGGCTTGGCCGGATCACAGATAAACGCTTTTTCCAGGTCGGCCATCAGGGGTTCCCTCCCCGGCGCAGCAGATTCAATCGGCTCTGGCGGTTGACGGCGTCCGTCACGCTCCGCACCAGGGCCTGAAACTCAGCGCCGCTCAGTCCATACCTCACCGCCGGAGGGGTTTGAGACGGCCTGCTCTGCCAGATTTCCCGCTCCTGTTCCAGAAAGCCCTGGACGATGCGGTAGAAAAAGGGCTGGAGAACCTTCTGCGCGCTGTCGGTGGACAGCACCCGGAGCAGCCTGCCGGCGATCAGGGTGGGCCGGGAGGGGTCAATGCCATCCTCCGGCGGCGGAGGGGCCGGAGCCTGACGGACAATCAGCTCTGTCATTCCGCTGCCGGCGGCGGTAAACCGGTTGAACACACGCTGGTGTGTGGTCTGGTGCAGGTGGACTACGGTCTGGTGGACCGTATTGTGAATGATCTGCGCAGCGGGCTGCCGGATGGGCCGCACCAGCGGTGCCACACTCCGGTAAATCAGCTCCAGAGCAAAACCGCTGCGCCCATGCCGGCCGGCGCGGGACCGGCGCAGGCCGCCGGACAGCCGGGCGGCCCGGTCACTCCGAAATGTAGAGATCATCATAATTGAGCTCAAACCGGTCGATAAGGAGCGTATTTTGCAGCGCATCCAGCTCACCAGCCTCCCATTTTTTTACCCAAAGGCCTGTCAGCGCATAGACCTTGCCTTTCCCCTTGGAAGATCCGGAGGGACGGATGTCGATGCGGAGCGTTTCACTCAGCCGCTCCCCCGCCAGATAGAAGGGGAACTCTTTGCCCGCGTAAGCGCCCCGCTCCAGGCGGAGGACCCCTGGATTTTTTACCACCCCCGGCAGTACGTGGACCCGATTGTTGAGACCGCCCTCCTGATAGACGACGGCCTCCGCCTCCCGGCTCAGTCCGGATACCTTGGAAAAGCCGTATTCATCCTTCCCGAGCCAGACGCGGAAGGTATAGGCGGCCAGTGGGTCCATACAGCGCACGCTCCTTTGCCGTCAAACTTCGAACAGATTTTTCTCCTGGCTGTTGGCCTCCCGGTTAATCCGGCTGATCTCACGGCAGAATTTTTCCCGCTCCAGGTGAGGAAGCTCCAGCACGTCCTCCAACCCCCAGTGGAAATAGTACGAGATGAACGAGAGCTGGCGGTACAGCTCCTTGGGCGGCTGGAGGTTCATCCCGCCCCCTGAAAATTTATGGTGTCCACAAACTTCTCCCCGCAGTGGGGGCAGGTCACCTGGATCTGGGGCTTCTCCGCCTTGTTGATGGTGTCGTACATATTTTGCAGGAACTCCATATCGGAGATAAACAGGCCCTCGACGACCTCCGGCGTCACCTCCTCCAGAGTGCCCAGCATGGTGACCACCCGGCTGAGAATCAGCGCGTTCAGGCGGCTCTCGTCCGCCTTCACCCGGGGGTCGCGCAGGGCGCTGAGCTCGTCGCCCGCCGTCGCCAGCCGCATCCGGCCCTCGCGGTGCAGAGTCCCCTCTCCGTCAAGATAGCCCTTTGGCAGACGAAACGGATACACAGTTTGCAGCTCCATCCTTCACCTCTCCTTTTAAGCGGTCCTCGAGATGCCCTCCGTCACCAGCTCCAGGCTCTCAATGGCGATCTCATTGCTGGTGGCGTTGAAGTCGGGGGCGGTGTACTTGGTGGGCCACGCCTTTTCCAGCTGCCAGGAGGCCACCTCGTTCATCTCATCGTCCATCAGGGTGATGACCACGGTCTTCCGGGTGACGGTGCCGGACTTGATCTCATTAATCCAGTCCCAGAACACCTTGGATTCCGTTGTGCCCCGCTTGAGGGTCACATTGGAGTATTTCAAAATGCCGGGCTGCTTGCCGGGGGTCTTGCCGGACATATTGCCCTCCCGGTACTCAATGGGGTCCGCCGTGATATCGGGGGAGGACACCTCGGAAAAGCCGGCCTCCTCGGACTGGTCAATGAGCACCTTGTAGTTATACTTTTTGTACGGGTATATGATGTCAGCCATAGTATGGTTCCCTCCTCAGCATTGATGGGTTCAGGCTCAGGTCGCGGCCTGGGTGATCTGGGTGATGCGGAAGATGACAAACTCCGCCGGACGCACCGGGGCCACGCCGATCTCGCAGATCAGCCGTCCGTTGAGGATGTCGTCTTGGGTCATAGTGTTGGGGCCCACGTCCACATAGTAGGCCTGCTCCGGCGTGGAGCCGGCCAGCGCGCCGATGCGCCGCTGGGTCTCCAGAAACAGGGAGATGGTCCCCCGGACCCGGGACCACAGACCCTCGTCGTTGGGTTCAAAGACCACCCAGCCGGTGTTGGCCCGGATGGATTCCTCCAGAAAGATAAACAGGCGGCGGACGTTTACATATTTCCAGTTCCCATCGCTGGAGCAGGTGCGGGCCCCCCAAACCCGGATGCCCTGACCAGGAATGGCCCGGATCAGGTTGACGCCGTTGGGGTTGAGCTTGCCCTGCTCCGCCGCGTTGTAGCTCACCGACAGTCCGGTGCAGGCCTGGACCACCTCGTTGGCTGGGGCCTTGAACACGCCCCGCTGTATGTCCGTGCGGGCATAGATTCCGCACATGGAGCCGGAGGGGGGCAGGAAGGTGGGCCGGCGCAGCAGGGGGTCGTAGACCTGGACCCAGGGGGCGTACAGGGCGGCGTAGGTGGTGTCATAGGCGCTGCGGTGGCGGTTGAGCTCGTCCACGCCGGTGCAGTCCAGGGGAGCGTCCAGCACGGCGAACCGGCTGGTCAGCCCCTCGCAGTGGGCGATCAGCTTGGCCTGCACGTTGGCGTCCGTCACGCCGGGAACCGCCATGATGGACACATCGGTGATCTCCTGGAACGCCTCAATGCCGGAGCGCTTGCCCGGTCCCAGATCGGCGCCGTTGAAGGTTCCCGCGTTCACGCTGTCCATGGTGCCGTTCAGCCCGCCGCTCAGCTCCACACGCAGGCTCTCCGCGCCGGCGCTCCCGCCCAGCAGGACCAGCAGGTCGTCCGCCCGGTCCGGAATATTCAACGTCATAGCCGCCATGTTGGACTTTTCCAGCGCCGCGAGGAGATAATCGGGGGCTGCGGAGTTGAGGGAACAGCCGGGATAGCTCTCCTCCTGCCCGCCGCAGCGGATCACCATGTCCACCCCACAGGCTTCCAGGGTGCGGGTGGGCACCAGGCTGGTGTCCACCGCGTCCTCCGGCAGCGCCTCCTGGAAGGAGATCAGCAGGCCGTTCAGGGCGGTGACCTTGTGGTAGGCGGCGGAGCCGTCCTCCCCCCGGTAGATGACCAGGTCGCCCACCCGGAAACCGGCGGCGTTTTTTAGCAGGTACTGCTTCCCGCTCACGCCCTCCTGGGTGTTCAGGACCTGCGTCCTGGCCCGGGTGCTCCGGGTAAAGAACACCTGCATGGTGTTGGCCCAGGCGCCGGGGTCCTTGGCCCGCACCGTGACGGGCCCTTCCCCGCTCTTGGCGCAGGCGGCATCCTCCGGGGCGGTGCGCATCACATAGCAGGTGCTGCCCCCATTGGTAAAGAACTGCTCCACCGCGTTGGGCAGGAAGCGGTAGGGACCGTACTCCAGATCGGAGAGATACCCGCCGAACCGGCGCTGATACTCCGCGAAGCTGGTCAGCAGAACCGGCCGGCCCGTCACCGGCCCCTTTTCCGCCAGGCCGACAAACCCTGCTGTGCTGGTGCCAACGCCCTCCATGGCCTTGACGCCGGAGTCAAATTCCTCCACATAGACGCCGGGAGATAAATATTCCGCCATAGAAAATACCCTCTTTCTTTTTTATAGTTGTACGCAGGTTTGACCGGCGAACTGTACGGAAATCTGACCGCCCCACGCGCACATCAGCTTGCTGCCGTCGGAGATGGCCGCCTGTCCGCCGATGATCACCTTGGGGGCCGGGTTCAGCCAGGGCCCCGCCGGGACGGGGATGCAGGGCATGGGGGTGAGCACCCCCAGCGCCGCCGCTGTGGCGGAGGCCACTGTGGGGTTGGCCAGGCTGCTGCACGTTCCGAAGGGCGGGATGTTGAGCATGGGGGTCATATCCGTCATCACGCCGGCGGGCCGCCCGCTGATGACCACCCTGGGGACGGGCAGGGCGCTGAAGGGGACCGGAGCGGCGCCGAAGGAGCATGAGAGGCTCGCGCCGGTGCAGAGGCAGAAGCTCATGCCTGGCTCACACCCTTCCGTTTGGAGTTGAGCTGGAACTCCCGGACCGCCGGTGTGCGGCGGATGCGGGAGCTGGGGACCCGCACCGGCTCCAGCGTCAGATAGACGGCGGGCTGGAGCGGGCTGTTCAGGCTCTGCCACAGCGCGGTTTTTTCTGACAGCACCGGGTCATGCAGGGCGGAGCGCACCGCCTGTCCCTCCAGCGTCAGGGACCCCATGCTGTGCGCGGCCCGCATGGCGGCCTCCACAAGCACCATTTCGTCCAGGACGCTCAGGCTGTCAAAGGGCACCTTCCGGTTGGCATAGAGCAGAAAGTGGAGCGCCAGCAGACGGTCAGGATGCCGCCGGGTCTCCTCGTCCATGCGGATGGATGTCGGCGGGCCGCAGGAGCGGAGCTCCTCCATATTGTATAGGAACACCCCAAAACGGTAGTCCGTCTCCGAGCCCGGATAGGTCATTTTAATGTCGTCCGGCGAATTCAGCACCGCCGGCACCATCTCCCGTCTCAGGCGCTCCAGCAGCAGAGCGGCCAGCCGCTCAAAAATCGGTTCCTGGCTCATGGAGCCTCCTTCCACTGTGCCGTCTGATACCAAAGCGGCATATCCTTTTGATTTTGGTACACGGTCATCGTCTCCAATCCGGTGCCCTCGGTCCGGAACTCCTCGACGGCCTGGCCGCTCTCCGTCTGGGACCATGGGGTAAAGCGCCAAATAAATGGGCCGGACTGACGGACGCCGACACCTTCAAGGGAATCTCCCAAGGCGAAGGCGCTGAACCACTCCCGGCAGCCGGGAGCGTGCCGCCCGGATGCTGTATCCGTCTCCGGCTGGGCAACGCAGGGAAGCGGCTGCCCGTAGGACAGCGCCTGCGTGATGAGAACCGCCCCCTTGTCGGTATCAGGGGCAAGAATCTCGTCCTCGTACAGCCCGGG
This sequence comes from uncultured Oscillospiraceae bacterium, assembly GCA_949841465.1. GTDB lineage: Bacteria > Bacillota > Clostridia > Oscillospirales > Oscillospiraceae > Enterenecus. The sequence goes on along the minus strand of CATKZW010000034.1, from coordinate 13,021 downwards.
CTCTTCCAGGTCCGGCTCCTCCGGAGCGCCGGGGGAAACAAGACGAATTGGGCTTTCGGTGAGGAACATCAAGCTGAAATAGGGATAGACAAAGGCGGTCGTCCCTTCAAAAGAGTAGAGGATCCAGTGGGTGGTGAAGGCCTGCTCCACCTCGGCCAGAGACAAGCCCAAAAAGGCATCGGCCCTGGGGCGCTGCTCATAGACCTGGCCGGTGTAGAGCAGCTGTCCGCTGGGATGGTAGATCGTACCCAGGCCGGTCAGCGTGCCGTACACAAAGGTCCCTTCGGCACTGCGGACGTTCAGCAGTGTATCATAGATCGTGCCCTGCCCATGGTAGATGCCCCGCCAAAACTGCCCCTCATAGCGCAGCCTGCCGCCGGCGGTGTACGCCCGGCCCTCCCCGTGAAGCAGGCCGGCGGAAAAGGTCCCTTCCCGAAGCAGAACGCCCTCCGGACTGTACTCCGCCCCCTCGCCCTCCAAAAGGTCGCGAGAGAAGCTGCCCTCCCTCAGAAGCGTGCCGTCGGCATAGAACTCCCGGCCCTGTCCCTCCAGACAGCCCTTGGAGAACTGGCCCTCGCTGACGACCCCCGCCGCAGGGTCGATCCGGCGGCCCTGGCCCTCATATAAATTCGCCGCCATTTCCCCGGTGTAGACCAGCGTTCCGCCTCGATAGACGTTCGCGTCCCCGCCCTCGTACACCCCTTCCGCCAGGGGGCCGTCATACAGCAGCTCTCCGGCCTCATTGAACACCTTGCCCCGGCCGGTGTAGGCTCCCGCCGCCACCTCTCCAAGATAGCGCACACGGTCCTGACCGTCCAGAACCTGAACCATGCCGGACTGCTCAGCCAGCTCAGGGTCATCGTAGCGGAAGGCTGGAATCAGGCCTGCCTCAGGGACGGGGGCTGGGGAGGGAAGGCCGAAAATCAGCAAAACCGCGGCGGACAGCCCGGCCAGAGCCAGCAGGGCCAGCTGTTTGTGCACATAGACCGGGCCGATGTGCCAGTAGTCCTTTGGCCCTAAGCCGGTCCGATTTCCCTGCGGCTTATCCATGGCCGAGGCCCTCCCAGTCGAATAAAAGTCCGGTGTCCGACGCCTGGGGCACTCCGCCGCGCAGCGCTTCACAGCGGAACAAATACCAGCGGGCGGCCATATCCTCCGGCATCAGGCGCAGCACCTTCGCGAACAGCCGCCCCGCCGCGGAGAAATCCTGCTCCCGAAACCGGCGCAGCGCCTCCTCCCACGGGCCGGCAGACAGCTTCCACTGGCTCTGCCAGCTGGGCGGACGGCAGGCGGGGTCCTCATAGAACGCCAGCTCACCATCCCAGCCCAGCAGCCGCAGATGCGTCCCTTGGGTGCGGCCGCTCTGCACCAGCACCGCGCCGAAGCCCAAAAGCCGCTCCAGCGCTTCCTGTTTTCGGCTCATATCCTGGGAGACCGCCAGGGGATAGAGCAGCTTCTCACTTCCAAATACGCCAAGCTCCACGGTTTCCTCCAGAACAGCGGCCATAACCGGCATACCCTGCCGTTCCAGCCGCTCCAGACAGGCCAGCGCGCAGGCGTGCGCCCCCTCCGTCTGGGGGAATAGGGAGACCAGAGCGTTCAGACCCTCGTCATAATCCACCAGCATACCGCCTGATTCCGCAATGTGATCCGCCGCCAGCCGGGTCAAACGGTCCAGATTCTCCCAGCCGGTGAAAAAATTCCTGGGGATCAAAATCAGCAGTGCGCCGTCCACCGGGGTGTGGTCGCCAGCCTCCAACTGGGTAACGCCCCGCTTGCGCAGCATACCCAGCAGGCAGTCGGGCACCAGGCGCACGTAGGAATCGTTGATGGTGTGCAGTTCATTGAGCTGCACCCTGGTCTGTACGGAGAGCTGGTTGAACACCCGCCCCACCTCATAGAGCTCGGTGCGGGGCATTCCCTCCAAGCACATCTGGCCGCCGCTCCCGCAGGTATAAAATTCCTCCAGCGCCCGCTGAATTTCGTCCAGGGGGCTGAGCAGACGCCGGGTGATCCAGGCCAGGAGCAGAAACAGCGGCGGACAGGCGGCCAGGATGGGCAGCAGGCTCCGGAAAAACTGGAGCCGTCCGGCCAGCATGGAATCCTCGCTCTGCGACACCGCCACACAGCCGGACCGGCCACCCTGAAAGAAGGGCTGGGCGTATACATAGTCAAAGCTGATGTCGGTCTGAACACGCTCCAAGGAGGAGGCGCCGCTGCGAAGGACCTGGGAAACGGCGGAAAAATAGCCTCTGGACTTTACATCCTCCAGCAGGTAGCCGTCCGGCACCCCGCTGTCTGAGGCGATGACCGGCCCGTTCTCCGTGTCCCAGACCACGCATACGGCATATTCCCGCTCCCCTGCGTCCGCTGCCGCGCCCACCTGCCGCTCCAGCTTCCCAACGGTGCCGTCCAGCGATTCGCCGGGCTCTCCGGAGGTCAGCGCTGCCGCCAGGCTGCCGCCGATCAGCCGGAGCTTTTGATAGGCCTCTTCCCGTAGGGTCTGCTGAAAGGAGCGATACTGTACCGCGGTGACGGCGGTGAGCAGGAACGCGGCAATCATGACTTCGCACAGCAGCAGGCGGACGGACAGTCGGGGAGAGCGCAGGACCCCATGGACCGCCTCCACAAACACAGCGAGTATGACCCAGCACACGGCGGCCGCCAGCCACCCATGCCGCCAAATCATTAACAGGCGGAGAACGCCCGGGTACAGCCCGCGGATGTTCCAGTCCTCGCCGGTGATCACGCTGCCGTGTTCGCCGGCGCACAGCCCCACTACCCTGGTCTCACCCTCCGGCGACAGATACGTGGTGTAGATTTCCAGCTGCCGGTATTGGAAGCCGGAGGAGCCGATCCCATCGGTACCCCGGCGAAAAAGGACGGAGCTTCCATCCGGGAACACCTGAAAAATGTCTCCGCTTACGCTGTCGGAAATAAAGCAGCGCGTGCCACAGGTGGAGATGTGCAGCGGCGTATGAGACGCCCCGGACAGAATGTCCCGCTGCCAGATTCCACCGATGTACTGCCCAACCTCTTTGCTCTGGTTGACCCAGACATAGTGATCCTCCGACACATATTTGATGAACAAAACCGGCTCCTCCGGCAATATCCGCTGGACCTCCGCTTGACCGGCCGCCATATCCCAGCGGGCCAGGTAGCTCTGCCCCCGGCTGTCCAGGCCGGCCAGCTTCAGCGCCGGGGCGCTTTCGCCCTCCGACGGCAGATAAAGCTGCCGCCACACCACATCTGCCGGAGCGCCGCGCAGCCCTGTCAGCTCAACTAGAGGCTTGGCCCGCATGGCCGTCTGCTTCAGGGAGAGGGAGACCAACCGCTGCCGGGCCGCCCCGTTTTTTTCATAGGACAGAATCGCGTAGACCGTTTCGCCGTCTGATTCCAGGTACTGAAAAGCCTGTCCCTGAACGGTGTCCATGTAATTGAGCAAAACCCCGTCGGGGCTGACGCGGACCAGGCTGTTGCGGTTCCCATGGGAGAGCACCATGAGCAGGGAGTCGTCCAGGGCCAGCATGGAATAGATGTTGCCGTCGATGGACGGCAGATAGGTATCTGACCGCCAAAGGCTATAGCCCAGGCCCAGCGCCAACGCGCAGGCCACAAGGATCAGTTCCCGGACCAGCAGACGGCGCTTTTGGCGCAGCCATGTGAATATCTGAGCTCTCATCCGCCGTCCTCCCCGTTCCGCAGATCCTGATCGCCCACCTGGGGCATACCCGGCCAAGCGCTCGGCTCCTTGGCTCCCTGCCGGCGGTACGCCATGGCCAGGGAGAGCAGCGCGGCGGCAAACAGCAAAGCCGCCAGCGCCCGCAGAAGGAGGGGACACATTCGGCACAGGCTGTCCCGCGCCCGCTGTGCCCGGGCGCACAGGATGGAACTTATGCGGGGCGGATGGTCCGGAATCGCGGTCAAATCACGCTGAAGCTGCCCCCAATCGATGCGGCATTGCTCACTTTGCCGGAAACGCAGCAGCCGGACCTCTGCCGGGATTCGTCCCCGGCGGGTCCAGTCCGCCTCCGTCACCAGCACCTCGTAAATAACGCCCGCCAGAGCGCGGACGGCCTGCGCCTCTGTCATATCCGGCTCCCAGCCCTGGAGATTTGGAATGTATTGCAGGAGCAGCCCCGTTCCGTTGTTCACCAGGTTTTCCGGCGACGCGGCCAGTATGGTCAGGCAGAAAGGCAGCCTGCCCCGAAGCTCCAGCTGCTGTTCCAGAAGGGTTAGACAGGCGTCCCGCCGCTGTCCAAGGGTGGGGTTTTGTTCGCAGAGCCATTGGCGCAGGGGCAGGCCCTCTCTCCAGGGCAGCAGCAGCTCCAGCACACCGTTTTCCAGCCGGACCGGAACGTTTTGCCCCAGCTCGGCCAGACATTCGCGCTGGCAGGCGGGGGCGGTTAGTCGAAGCTTTGTCCAGCGGGTCCCATCCGGCGCCCGGCAGAGCTCTGCGCAGCCATTTTTGCTCTCCCGCTCCAGCCGGAGGGTGTGCAGGGAATCAAAGAGTGCCCGCCGCATCCGCTGGTTCCTCCGCAGGCGTCCGCACAATGGCAAAGGCGCTCACCCTGGTTTCCGGCATATCTCTGATCTGAGCGCAGATTTGGTAGAGGCCCTCCTTCTTGGGCGCGGTGTAGATGCCGTTGGGCGTGATGGTTCCAGAGTGCTTGTCCAGGACCATAAAGTCGCAGGGCATCCCGGTTCCTTGGGCAAAAATGGGAACAAAATCGACCATTCCGCCTGGGGCAATATGCGCTACGTCCGGTTCCAGCCGCAGCAGTGTGCCGGACTGGACGCCGGGGCCCGCATCCTCACCCGGCCGCCAGGCGAACCAGCGCAGCCGCAGGGCAGACTGGCGCAGCTCGCCCTTCAGCCGGACGGCCAATTCAAAGGTCCCTTTCTCCGGATGGACCCGTACGCCTTGGTCGAAACCGCAGTCATAGGTGCCGCTGGCCTGAGCAAACAGGGAGGCGTCACCCAGCAGAAGGTCGGTGTAATTGCGGTCCACTCCGGGGACAGGATAGATGTTTTCAACGCCGAATTCCACAAAGACAGTACCCGGCCCCAGTTCATGGGCGGTCTCGTCAGAGCAGAGAATATTTCCCTCCTGTAAATGGAGGCCGGTGTTCAGGGTGACGACCCCTGTGCTCATCAGCCTTTGGCCGCTTGAGGCAGCCGGCGGCGCCGGCGGTCCCGGCGCTTTTGGGGGCGGCTGAGCCGATGCCTGGTCTTTGGGGAAAAACCCCTGGCAGTGACGCAGACGCGCTTCCAGACAGGGCAGCTCCGCTCGGCAGCCCTTTGAAAGGGGAAATGCGTCGCTCAGCAGAGTCTGGTCTCCATACCGCAGCAGGCGGAGACCGGCAATTGGAACGCCCTCCTCCAGTTCGTCCGCCCACAGCTCCTGCGGCCCCTGCGACAGCAGGCGGTCACGCAGCGCGGGGAGCGGGTCCTGGGTTACGGGAAGCTCCTCCTGGACCTCACACTGGGCCCGCAGCCGGATGCCCCGCTTTTCCAGCAAGAAGCCGTGCTCCGGCAGGGACAGCAAAACGGCCTGGGCGGTGGTGGAAAGTCTTCCGGTCAGCGCCAGGGTGGTCTCCCCCTGGCTCAGGCGCAGCGTTCGCTCCAATAAAAGCGGCTGTCCATCCTTCAACAGGAAGCCGGGCAGCCGCGGCGCGTAGCACAGATGGATTTCCAGCGGCTCCAGGCAAAAGGATTCGACCACAAGACGGAGCTGCACCATCCCCTCGGCAGGCAAAACCTTGGGAATCACCTGTCGAATGCGCAGGTCGCCATCCTCAAAAAGAATTACGTCGGAAAACAGCACATGGTCTCCGAGCGGCCGAGGAAGCCGCCGCATATCCGTGAGGCAAAAGGAAAAGCGTTCCCGCGCCGATGCGTACTCCTGGACCTCATCTCGTTCGCCGGGGACAAACATGGCGTCTGTGAGTTCTTCGCAGTAGGTCAGCCATAGAAGAGCGGTTTCGCCGCACAGGGTGTCAAAGCCGGGAATGGTCCGCAGGCGGCAGATGGCGGGTTCGTCTACAATCAGCCAGCGCCCACATCCGTCCACGGCAAAACCCGGAGACACCAGCAGGGAGTCCCCGTCGATGCGCTGGACCTCCAGCCCAAGCGCCGCACCCTTTCCAAAACCCAGGCGGCTGAAAAAAGCCAGCTTGCCCTCAATGTATTCCTGGTCCTGGATAAAATCCGCAGAGCGCATCCGCTTATGGGGGAAATAGCGGCTTTTGGAAAAGGGATACTGCTGCCCTGCCATGGAACAAACCTCCTCCGGCATAGGAATAAAATTTTGTCGAATATTGTATATTGTAGGATAATAATACTTTACTCAGATAAAATTGTCCATCATACTCAAGGATGAATCAATAGAATAAGTCAGGGCTTGAGATTCGCTTCAATATCATCTGAACCATTTTTGGTTTTTAGAACTATTCCAACAAAATATCTTAGAAATAATCTGCAACACTCAGAAAAATCGTCGGTTTAAATGGAATTAAAATTCTGAAGACAGGATAAATTGGGCGTTTTAAAAAGTATATTTTTAATATATAATACCTCTCAAAAAAGTATATAGCTGTTTTCAACGGTAAGGAAATATGAAATATCACTGTTTATAACGGAGCATGGACACCAAAATTTCAGTATCATCCATATTAGAGGTGATAGGGATATGGATGTTACCTTTATTTCGGAGCGAATCACAGAGCTCCGCCTGGCAAGAAATGTTTCTGAGTACCAGATGTCGCTGGAGTTGGGACAAAGTAAGGGATATATTCAGGGAATCACATCCGGAAAGTGTCTGCCATCCACAAAGCAGCTTTTTAATATTGCAGACTACTTTCATCTAACGGTTGCCGAGTTTTTTGACGACGGAAAACATGATTCACCAGTTGTACTGGAGGCAATTCAAGCGCTGCGTCAGCTCAGCGATGATGATGCGGTGCTTATACTCGAACTGATCCACCGCATAGCTCAGCCGAATATGATGGCGGCCACAGCGGGATTTAACGCGCACAGGCAGAGAACATCCAAACGGTGAAGGGCGGCCAGCGAAAAGTAAAACGTTTTCTGAATGGAAGCGAAAGCAGGAGCAATTCGTATACATAAAAGGAATAGCCCCGTCAACTGACAGGGGCTGGTTCCTATATGCCGAAATTTTCCAAATAAAGAATATACCCGAACCCGTTCCCAATGGGGAAAAGGTTCGGATATATTCTCTGTGTCTTTTGTTGACAAAAAAGATGCAGGCTTACAACCGCTGTGCCGCAACGGTTTGCAGAATCAGAGCCTTTTCTTCTTCTCTTCTTTGAAAAATAGGTAACGTACTCCGAGTCCCTGCTATGATACAAACCAATCATTGTGCCATATGGGGTACAGGGATCAGATTTGTTAGTAAGTTTTCACTAACAAAAATGTCTGCTTATCCTGGCAGTCCTCCTCCGTCAGATCCCGCAGGCGTTTTCTGGACTTGGACAGGAACAGCTTGCTTTTCAGCGGGGCTGGGCCTGATGTGTCTCCACCAGCGTGTCCACCTGGAGGGCGCAGGCGTAGCAACCCGGCTCATGCTCTCGGATGTAGTGTATAGAAGTAGTTGGTGTGGTAGGGACAGAACAGGCAGCAACTCATAGCGCACGAATTTCTCAATGACCTTGATTTTATAATTATAGGTGCATTGACGGGGCATTTTCCCCTTTTTCCCGTCGTTCCCCAGCGTCCAGAATGGGATGCAGGCAGTACGGGCGCGGCCAAAGTTACGGGTAAAGTCTCCATACAGGTCAGCGTCCAGACGATAAAACGGTATGCCCGCCTCCCGGCAGGCGGCGGCGACAAAGGCGGCCTGTTCATAGACCCAGCCCGGTTCACTGTGCAAGTCGCAGAAGATCACGGCGTCATAGACGGGTACTTTCGGGAACAGATAGGGCGGGCCGCGTAGGGCGTTCTGGCAAGACATGAGGGCCAGCGACGTGCTGGGAGTCCCTGCGCCATAGCTTAAAATGTTGAGTTCGTTCCATGTCAGCATAACGGTATACCTCCCCCAAAATGCTAACATTTTTCGCCTGAAAACACAAAAAATCGGCCCTATACCGCCACAATGGGCAGTATAGGGCCAACGAGAAATGCGTCTCAAATTAAGACGCATTTCGACAAAATCAAGTGCTGTAAATGCCGGACCTGCCAACAACAGTAAAGCCGGAAGCGGTAAACTCGGTCACGACAATATTATTCTGTCCGCTGGAACAGTGACAGACCAGCAGTTTCCCGGTCTCATTCCGGCCCACCACCATGCCGACATGGGATGCGTCCGGGTACAGGGCGAGGTCGCCGGGAAGGGCGTCCGCCTGTGATACCGCCGTCAGGTTCGTGCCGATGTACCAGTGGCCGTCACTGTGGAGTCCCGCGTTCCGTAGGGCCCAGTCAATAAAGCCGGAGCAGTCCAGCCCAAAGGGGCGGTAGGTGCCGGTGGTGGAATTGCCCGCTGACCACACTTTTGCAAGCTGGCCCCAGCGGGGGTCCCAGCCGATTACATAGCTTTTGCCGCCCCAAAAGTAGTTGACTTTTCCTACAAGCTGGAGGGCGGTCTGTACGGCCTCCCTGCGGGCCGGGTCCAGATCATCCGGGAGGGCAGCCAGCACTTCCCGCACGTCGGCGCTGGTAATAGCAAGGCTCCCGGCCAGGGAGGTCAGAGCGGCCCGGTCAGACAGCAGCTCGTCAAGGGCGCTGTTTTGGTATTCGGAAAATCCGTAGGAGACGCGCATATCATCCGCGGTTTTGGGCGTGATCATGATATGTAAAATTGTCTCCGTCCAGGCTTCCGTGGCGCCGCTGGCCGGATGGTCAACGGTTTCTTCCAATACGGCGATCCCGGTCATATCCCAAAACACAGCAGTCAGTTTGCTTACCCTGTCCGGGTCCAGCGTGGCCACGTCCAGGCCATCCACATCGGCCCCGGCTGTCTTGACGGCAAACACGGCCAGCACCTCCGCCCAATCCGGGGCCTGCCCGTCCAGGGTGATGGCGTCATAGTCCCCGGCTTGCAGCAGCTCCAACCGGCTGTTGTAGGCCATATTGACCGTTCCCACCGCCTGAGCCACGGATACGGTGTCCGGGGCGTTCGGCTCCTGGGCGAAGAAAAGCCCAAAGGGGGAGTTGGCGATGGCGGCGATCACAATGACCACCACCATAGCCAGCAGCAGGATACCGCCTCCCACAAGGCCCGCAAGGGCGCTGATAAGGGCGGACGCGGCCTTTGTCACAACAACCGCCGTTTTTTTCAGGACCGCCGCTGAGGTTTTAACGGCTTTTCCGGCCTGTCGCATGGCTTGTTGGGTCATGCGACAGGCCGGATGCCCCGGACAGGCCGGGAGACAGCGGACTTGATAGGGACACGGGCCGTCTTGGGTGTGGAAACGCCCTTCCGATAGACGGTTCCCCGGATTTTTGGGGCGCTGCCCTTGCTGCCGGTTCCTTTGCGCGGAAGTACATTCCGGCCTGTACTGCGGGCTGAGGGCGCGGCACTGGGGGCCTTGCGCGGGTCAGCGCCTCCCGGCTGGCGGGGAAAGCTGTGCCGGGATTTTTCCAACATCTGCCGTCTGATTTCCCGCTTGGGCTGGGTGGAACTCGGCCCAAGCCTTGGCTGGCTTGCGGCGGGAGCGGTGGAGCGGCCTGCCGCTGGCGGAGCTGGGCGCTCTTTGGATGATGGGATGGATTGGATTGATTTGATAGATGGGATAGATGGATCAGCGGGAGAAGAAGGTTTTTCTTTTATGCTGGGGGCCGCAGCCCCGGCCCGCTGCTCTTTCAGCCGGACAGCGGGGCGCTCCCTGATCCGCATGGTGCGGGCGGGGGCGTCTGCTGGCCCGGTGGCGGGCGGTGCGGAGGGTTCTGCGGGAGCTGCCGCCCTCTGCGGGCGCGTCCCCTTCACCTGGGCCGCCTTCTCTTTGGGAGTAGGCCCCGGCCGCTGGCGGGAACTGGCGGCGGTCTCATGGCTTGGCGGACCGCCGGCCTCCGGCGCGGCTGACGGGGTTCCCGAAGGCTCTGCGCCTTTTGGCGCGTCCTGGGGCCGCTCCTTGATCCCCTGTTCCGGCTTTCGGGCGGACCGGGGCCGCTCATGGGCCAACAGCTCGTCCACGGCCCAGCTCCCGCCCCCCTCCACCTGATCGACGGCCTGAGTCTCGGCGCTGCCGCTCTCCGGCTGGCGTTGGTCAAGCTGCTGGACATACTTATCCTTCAGGAGTTTTGCCGCCTGTTTTGCGGAAATGGCGGGCTGTGACCGGGCGGCAGCTTTCCCGGTGCTCTTTTTCGTTTTTGCCCCTTTGGGCTTTTCCTTGGGTGATGGCATGATGTTCCCCCTTTTTGCAAAATAGCTCTCCCAGCATGAAATTTGAGATATACAAAACAGCGCGGCCATGATAGAATGTGGACAATGGGGTGATGCTATGGGCCTTACGCTTGAAATGCTGGTGCCGGAAAATTCCTTTTCCCGCAAGTTGGAAAAACAGATGGACTTTGACTGGCTCATAGGCCAGGTAAAGCCTTATTTCCCGGATGCCCAGGACAGGACCGCCGCGCCGGTCTGGGCGCTCTGCCTTATCGTGCTGGAACATTTGGAGCCCTATGGCCTGCGCTGTGCGGACAAGGACAAGCCCCTGCTGGTTTCAATCTATGAGAACTGGCGGGATAACAGCGCCTATATGTGGCTGCTGCAAGCGGTGCCTGGGGACATTCCGGCATATAAGGCGCTCTCCGACTTTGGCGACATTCCGGCCTTTGAGGATGTGTTTTATCCCGCTGCCGATAAGCTCCCGCCGGACGTGCTGCGGGGGCTGCTGGCCCATATTCTGACCAACTGTGCGGACAGCCGTATTGCGTCGGAATATCCAGACCAGCCGCTGTATTACATGAACCGTCTATCAAAAGAGGAACAGGCCGCCGAAGTGGAACGGCTGGCCTGCGGCTATGCGGAGCAATTCTATCAAGAGACTGCCGCATACCGGGACCTGGCAGATCAATTATAAATCAGCCCTTCACCAGCAGCGGTGAAGGGCTGACAATGCGTCTCAATTTGAGACGTATTTCGACAGGATTTTACTTATCCCCTGGGGTCGTTTATTAAAGAACTATTGTTATTCGAGGAGAATGGAGGCCTCCTTAAAAATAGGGGGATGCCGAAGTTCTCCTCGAATAACGAAACGTTATTATCGCAGAAAATCAGGGATAAAATTCTTTTCCTGCGGTAGCGCGGATGTGTCTGGATTATTCTTGGAAAACCACTTTTCATTCCATTCTTCCATCGAACGGTCAACAGTTTGCTGTGAAATATCCACATAGATTTGGGTCGTTTGTATAGAAGAATGGCCAAGGATATTTTTCACGATAGCCAACGGCACACCAGCTTCAATCAAATGGGTTGCCGTGGTATACCTCATCACGTGAGGCGTATATGGACCATTGCAGAACTTATCTGGGTGCGCCGTTTTTGCCATTGCAATATATTTAGCAAAGATTTCCTCGATTGCAGGAACTGATAGAGATTCATTCCTTTGGCTGGGGAAAATGTATCTGTCCGGCTGGCCTTGAATTTTTCTGTATGTGATATATTTGTCCAGCAGTTGTGTCGCGTCGGCGGTTATTTTTACTCGTCTGGATTTTTCCCCTTTCCCTGTAAGTACCAAGATTGCGTTCCCTTTTTCATCATGCATAACATCTTTCACATGGAGATCGCAAATTTCCTGTGCCCTTGCGCCACTGGAATACATCACGGACAGAAGGACAAGGTCTCGCCAGCCAAGCTTGTCCGCTGTATCTGGAAGCGAAAAAAGGATCTCTAATTCCGCACGGGTAAAGGAGCTCCGCTGTTTTCCTTTTACGTGCCGGAAGGACTTCTTCGCGATCCTTGCCAAACTGCTTCGAAATACACAGCCAGCGTCTAAGTTCCTGCACTGTGCATACTCCGCAAAAGAGGCCAGCGCTCCCATGCGCTGTTTTGCGGTGGTTCTGCTGTTTTTCCGAACTGTTACCAGCCAGTCAAAAAAGTTTGTCAGCAAATCAAATCCCAACATTTCAAATGTGATATGGCTGGTCTTTATTTCAGCCACCTCATCAAGATATTGGAACAACAACCTAAACGCACACTTGCGTAGTTTCTGATTCCGGCTGGAGTATTGCGGTCTATGGAACCTTCTACTGCGGCAATCTCAGCCGTAGAGTATACCGTTGGATGGTGGGAATTCCTTTTTCGATACGGGATCAACTTCGAATAATTGTGTTCCATAAAGCCATTTTCGAAAAGGAACCGTAAAAATGGTCCAATCCGCTCCCAATATCGGGGAACTCCTAACTGCAAAAATGCCATCTGGACCAGTTCACCACTAATATCTCTGCTATCTTCACAACCAAGGTCTGCCAAAACTTTCAGAAACTTGCCACAAATCCACTGTTTGTGGCGAAGCGTTGTTTGCTTGTTCCCGTTTTCTTTACAGTTCAAAATATGCGCATCCAGAGATTCTCTAAAATTATTTGGGATATCAATAACAAACGCTTTGTTTCCCCATAGAGCATCCCTGCCGTCCAGCCCTTGATGCAAACGATTCAGTTTACGCACGATCACCTTTGCTCTGGTGACCCTGGAGGGGCAGACTCGAAGATCCTTCTCGCAATATTCGACAAGGCGTTCTCCAAGAACAGGAGTGTATTCAGCCAAATCATTCTCAATCATATACGCCGTGAATGAATCAAGGATAAACTCCATGTCCTTCATAGTAGTTTTGCTGTAGGACTCTGCTTCGAGCAGCGTGTGCAAATGTGTTGCCAAGGCATGATATGTCGTTGGACTTTCCATCAAAAAACCTCCTCTGTAAATTTGCTGTTCGTCTCAGAGCCCGTTTAAAATCTTCTAATAAGGATGGCAATGAGGGCAAAAGTAAGAATCTGAGCAGAAATAAAGAGTTTGCGTTCACAATTTTTCCAAAGTCTGCGGAATTTGTCGAGCCAGCCAAAAAGA
>CATKZW010000033.1 GCA_949841465.1 uncultured Oscillospiraceae bacterium | reverse complement strand
CCCAGCAGCTCGCTGAGGCGGGCGGCCACGGGCTCCATGCGCAGCTCGGCCAGGGACTTCTTCCACTTCTCCTCGGTGATGGACGCCTCGTCCTTGCCCTTTTCCAACTGCTTCTTCTTAAAGGACTCAAAGGTGGCCACCGGCTTGCCCATGTGGGAGCAGGCGATGACCGCCGCGCCCTGGTCCAGCAGGTACTGAATGGTGGGCAGGGCGGCGCGGATGCGCTTGTCATCGGTGATGACGCCGCTGCCGTCCTTGGCCATGGGCACGTTGAAGTCGCAGCGAAGGAGAACCTTCTTGCCCTTCACATCGATGTCCTTGACCGTCTTCTTGTTGTAGTTCATGGGGAAAACTCCTTTCATCATTATACTGCCGAAGAATCTGGGATGAGAAAATCGAGTTTTACAGCGATGCCATCTCCCCCGCCCCGCTCAGCCCGGGGAAGCCCTGCTGTTTCAGGGCCTCGTAGGCCAGGACGGCCACCGAGTTGGACAGGTTGAGGCTGCGTGCGTCGGCGCGCATAGGGATGCGGACGCAGCGACCGGCGTGGGCCAGACGGAACGCCTCCGGCAGGCCGGCGGTCTCCTTGCCGAAGAACAGCCAGCAGCCGTCCCGGAACTCTGCCTGGGAATAGTCCCGGGGCGCCTTGGTGGTGGCCAGCCACAGGTCGTCAGGGTGTGCGCGGCGAAAGAGGTCGTCCAGGCAGGAGTAGACGGTGAGGTCCACCATAGGCCAATAGTCCAGCCCGGCCCGTTTCACCGCCCTCTCGCTGATGTCAAAGCCCAGGGGCTCCACCAGGTGGAGGCGGCTGCGGGTGGCGGCGCAGGTGCGGGCAATATTTCCGCAGTTCTGCGGGATTTCCGGTTCCACTAAAACGATATTGACCATACTATCTCCAAAACCCTTCCTCAATCATGCACAATTATAGACGCTTGCCAAAAAAATAGCAAGAGAAAATGTGGCGAAGCTGTCAAGATTTTACCCTTTTTTGCTGTCACTTTGCCTAAGTAAGGGCTTTTCACCGGCTTTTTACAGCCGCTTCCAGGATCGGCGCGGGCTCAGGGACAAAAAATTCCTGCGTCGATGCAACCTTTTGCCCTCCGGCAGGGTATGATAAACGAACCGGTGTGCAGGATGTGAAATGGTTGCGATTTTTTTCCGCGTGTGCTAGAATATCCCCAATCATGACAGAGCGGCAAAAGGGGAGGACACCGGATGGACACCATGATCATCGGCATCGCCGGGGGCACCGGCTCGGGCAAGACTACACTGACCCGCAGGCTCCAGGACGCGTTTGGGGCGGATGTGTCCGTGGTCTACCACGACAACTATTAGGGAAGTGCAGCCGAGCCGGCCGCAAACCTGCTGTTGGAATCAACGCACAATTTGTATTAAAAGGAGAACTTCAACATGAAACGAACGATTGCCTTATGTACCGCCGCGGTGCTGTGCCTGACCCTGCTGTCTGCCTGCGGGAGCAAGCCGAAGGAAGAGGAGAAGCAGGTGGATCTGGCCGCCTTTGCCCAGACCCTCCAGGAGAATCACGAGTTTTCCAACTTTGTGGAGCGGGTGGACCCCACTGACGAGGAGTTCGGCGCCATCATGCTGGACAACTCCTATCCTGGGCTGGGGGATCTGGATTTGGAGCAGATGGAGATCTATCTGAGCATGGTGTCCTTCAGCACCGGCGAGTTCGCCCTGGTGCAGGCCAAGAGCACTGACGACGCGGCCAAGGTGAAGGAGATTTTCCAGGCCCACATCGACGGCATGACCGAGGAGGGCATGAACTATCCGGATACCATCGAGCTGTGGAGCAAGTCCGCCAAGGTGGCGGACCACGGCACCTATGTCATGCTGGTGTGCCATGATGATGTGGACGCCATTGTCAGCGAGTTTGACGCATTGTTTTCCTAAAAACATAAAATTATAAGGAGTATAGAAAGAAATGAGACATATTCTTGCTTCGACCCTGTCCGCTGCCCTGGCGCTGGCCCTGCTGTGCTCATGCAGCAGCCCCGATTCCCAGACGACGGTGATCCCCTCCGACCCGTCTGAGGCCACCGAGTCCGTCCGGCCCACGGATACCCCGTCCCCGGAGCCCACTTTGGAACCGTCCGAGGAGCCCAGCGCCGAGCCCTCTGAGGAGCCCTCCCAGTCCGCCGAGCCGGACCCCACTGCGGAGCCCTCCCAGGCCCCGGCGGCGACGCCTTCTCCCACGCCGAAGCCGACTCCCTCCCCCACCCCGACGCCGGCCCCTACGCCGAAGCCCACCCCCGCACCCACGCCGGATCCTACGCCCGAGCCCACCCCCGACGCCACCCCTGATCCCGCGCCCGCGCCCGACGGGGTGGATCTGGCGGCGTTCTATGAGGACATGACCGGCAAGTATGAATTCGGCTTCCTGGAGCTGGCCGACGAAGGGCTGCTGGACGGCTACTATACCGGCCTGACCGGAATCAATACCAAGCAGTGCTTGGTTTATATCACCATGATGTCCATGAACAACGGCGAGTTCGGCCTGGTGCAGGTGAGCGACAGCGCCGACGTGGACGCGGTCAAGGCCATCTTCCAGGCCCGGATCGACTATATGGTGGGCGACGGGAACGGCCCCGGCGGGGCCTGGTATCCCGGGCCCACCGAGATGTGGGACAACTACTCCCGCGTCGTCTCCAATGGGAATTACGTCATGATGGTGATCCATGAAAACTGTGACGACATCGTGTCCCAGTTCAACGCGCTGTTCTAAATAGTATAAAAAGGGAGCGGCCCCCGCCGCTCCCTTTTCCCACAGAACACGATCCTGCGAGGTGAAGGCCTGTGATTTTTTCCAGCCCGTATTTTTTATTCCTTTATTTCCCCTTGGTATTACTGCTTTACTATATTTCCCCGCTGAAGTGGCGCAATCTGGTGCTGCTGGTGGTCAACCTCATCTTCTATGGCTGGGGCGAGCCGGTGTATGTGCTCATCATGTTCCTGTCCATTGCCATCGACTACAGCCACGGGCGGATGGTCACCCGCTGCAAGGACAGGGGGAACGACAAGGGGGCCCGGATGGCGGTGGCCTCGTCGGTGGTGTTCAACCTGCTTTTGCTGGGGTTCTTCAAGTATTGGAACTTCATCGCCGGGAGCCTGGCGGCCGTGGGCGCGGGGTTCCTGCCGGTCATTGAGCGCCTGCCCATGCCGGGGGGAGATTCCATCCCCTTCACCCTGCCCATCGGCATCTCGTTCTACACCTTCCAGACCATGAGCTACACCATCGACGTGTACCGCGGCGACGCCAAGTGCCAGAAGAACATCATCACCTTCGGCACCTTTGTCACCCTGTTTCCCCAGCTCATCGCCGGGCCCATCATTAAATACAAGGACCTGGACGAGCAGCTGGAGCACCGGGACCACTCCTTTGAGAAGTTTGCCTCCGGGGTGCAGCGCTTCACCATCGGCGCGTGCAAAAAGGTGCTGTTGGCCAACGCCCTGGGCCCCCTGTGGGACGTGTATCTGGCCACCCCGGGGGAGCAGCTCACCACGCTGGGCGCGTGGCTGGGCATCGCGGCTTTTTCGCTCCAGCTTTATTTCGACTTCTCCGGTTACTCCGATATGGCCATCGGCCTGGGACGGATGCTTGGCTTTGAATTTTTGGAGAACTTCAACTATCCCTATATCTCCAAGTCCGCCAGCGAGTTCTGGCGGCGGTGGCACATCTCCCTGGGCAGCTGGTTCCGGGAGTATCTCTACTTCCCCCTGGGCGGCAGCCGGGTGGGGAAGGGCCGGATGGTGTTCAACCTGCTGGTGGTCTGGGCGGCCACGGGCATCTGGCACGGGGCCAGCTGGAATTTCCTGCTGTGGGGCCTGTACTGGTTTGTGTGGATCGGCATGGAGAAGCTGTTTTTGGGTAAGTGGCTGGATAAGGTCCCCGGCTGGCTGACCCACGTGTACGGCATCATCGTCGCCGTAGTGGGCTGGGCCATCTTCGCGGTGGAGGACTTCTCCGCCATGGGGCCGTACCTGGCCGCCATGTTTGGGTTCGGCGCGGGTATGCTGGACGCCGACTTCCTTTACTACCTGCGCAATTACCTGCCCATCCTGGTCATTGCCATTGTGGCGGCCACGCCGCTGGCGGCGGGTATTTGGAGGAGGCTGCCGGAGCGGGTAAGGCAAATCGCCTTCCCGGTGCTGATGATGGCAGGGCTGGTGCTCACCACCGCCTATCTGGTGGACGGCACCTACAACCCCTTCTTGTATTTCCGCTTCTAATGGTCAAGAGCATTAGAATGTTGGTTTTTCGTGTAAGAAAAACCAACTAAAAAAGAACTTTTAGACCGCTGACGCCCTGGGTAGAGGCCCTTATCGCGGCCGCCTGGCAGCGGAACAATGCCTTTTGAAGAAATGGGGGGCATTTCTATGAAACATAAATATTCTGTTTTTATCACTGTGCTGTTCTGCGTTTTTATTTTCGGGTTCGGGATCGTTTTGCTGGCCTCTCCCAGCCGGGATTTTTCCGAGCAGGAGAACCGCTTTCTGGCCCAGTTCAAGGCTCCCACCCTGGACACCCTGCGCTCCGGGGAGTTTATGGAGGACTTTGAGGACTACGTCACCGACCAGTTCCCCCTGCGGGACGGGTGGATTCAGCTCAAGGCCCTGGCCGAGCGGGCCCTGGGCAAGCAGGAGAACAACAAGGTCTACTTCGGCACCGACGGCCAGACCCTGTTTGCCCAGTACACCATCCCCACCCAGGAGGACCTGGCCCAGCGGGTGGGCTTTGTGAACAAGCTGGCGGACAACGTGGACGTGCCGGTGTACTTTGCCCTCATCCCGGACAAGAGCTGGGCCTGGGCGACTCTTCTGCCCGCCAACGCCCCCAACGTGGACGATGGCTCTGCCATCGAGAACGCCCAGGCGATGTGTGGGGATAATGTGACGTATATCGACCTGCGGACCATACTGACCGAGGAGAGCAGCGCTTTCTACCGCACCGACCACCACTGGACCACCATGGGCGCCCAGCTCGCGTTCCAGCGGCTGATGTCGGAGATGGGTCTTGCCCGCCCGATGGAGACGGAGGATCTGCTCGGGCTCTCCTATCAAGGGCTGCCCTATACCCAGGTGAGCGACAGCTTTTACGGCACCACCTGGTCCTCCTCCGGGGCTGGCTGGATCAAGCCGGACAGCATCTGCACCGTAATCCCTGAGGGAGGCACCCAGGGCCATGTCACCGTCACCGGCTATCCCGAGGGCACGCCCGTCGAAAGCTCCCTGTACCACCCGGAAAAGCTGGAAGTGAAGGACAAGTACGCCTACTTCCTGGGCGGCAACCAGCCTCTGTGCGTGATTCAGAATCCAGACGCCGAGGGCGGAAAGCTGCTGGTGGTCCGGGACTCCTACTGCGACAGCCTGGCCCCCTTCCTGGCGGAGGCATTTCAGGAGGTGCACCTGTTTGACCTGCGCTATAACAACATGTCCCTAAAGCAGTATGTGGCAGACAATGAGATCGATCAGGTGTTGGTGCTTTATTCAGGCAGCAACTTCAATACGGACCGGAACCTGTTCAAATTGGGGCAGTAAAAACGGCCTGCGGCAGCTTATGCGTGCAGTGCCCGCACAGCGGGCACTGCACGCATAAAATATATTACAAGACAGCATGGGCGTGCCGGGTGACGTGGCAGCCCAGATTGACCGCACAGGGCAGCCCCGCGATGTGGGTGCCCTGGGTGAGAATGGCAGCCGACAGGGCAGTGGCGGCTCCTCCCAACCCCTGGGGGCCGATGCCCAGGCGGTTGACCCGCTCCAAAATCCGCGCCTCCATGGCAGCGTAGAAGGGGTCGGGGTGGCGCTCTCCGGCGGGGCGGAGCAGGGCGCGCTTGGCAAGCTCCGCCGCGGCCTCGGACGTCCCCCCCAAGCCCACGCCGATCACCACCGGCGGGCAGGGGTTGGAGCCGGCCTGGGACACGCAGTCCACAACGAAGTCCTCCACCTGCTCCACCGTGACGGAGGGGTTGAACATCTTCAGCCTGGTCATATTTTCACTGCCGAAGCCCTTGGGCGCGATGGTGACGTCCACCTGATCGCCCGGCACCATCCGCAGATGGAGGATGGCAGGGGTGTTGTCGTTGGTGTTCACCCGCCGCAGGGGGTCGCCCACCACGGACAGGCGCAGATGCCCGTCCAGATAGCCCCGGCGCACCCCGTCGTTGACCGCGTCCTCCAGGGAGCCGCCGGTGAGATGGCAGTCCTGCCCCCAGTCCAGAAAAACCACGGCCATGCCGGTGTCCTGGCAGATGGGCAGGCCCTTGGATTCGGCAAACTGATAATTTTCCACCAGATCGCCCAGGATGGCCCGTCCCACCGGAGAGGGCTCACCCGCTCGCGCCGCGCAGATCGCCTCCCGCAGGTCCTGGGGCAGGACGGTGTTCGCCTCAATGCACAGCGCCCGGATGGCGTCGGACAGGGCTTTCGCCTCAATTTCCCGTACCATTTAAACCACCTCCTGTCCGTCGATGAATACGTGGGCGGCGCGGGTGCGCCAGTGGAAGGGGTGGCCGTCCATGACCACGATGTCCGCATCCTTTCCGGGGGAGAGGGAGCCCAGCCGGTCCCCCACCCCGCAGATGCAGGCGGCGTTGATGGTGATGGCCGCCAGCGCCTCCTCCTCGTCCATGCCCGCCCGGGCCGCCAGGGCGGCGCAGAAGGGGAGCAGGCTGACGGGGGTCTCCGGGTGGTCGGTGCAGATGGCCACCTGCACCCCCGCCCGGGCCAGGACGGCGGTGTTCTCCATGGTGAGGCGGCCCAGCTCCGGCTTACAGCGGTCCATCAGGAAGGGCCCGGTGATGACGGGCACGCCCTCCTTGGCCAGAAAGTCCGCAATGAGATGGCCCTCGGTGCCGTGGACGATGACGCAGTCCAGCCCAAATTCCTTGCTGAGCCGCACGGCGGTGACAATGTCGTCCGCCCGGTGGGCGTGGAAGTGGGCGGGCAGACGGCCCGTCACCACCGGGCGCAGGGCGTACAGCTGGACGTCAAGCTCGGGGTCGTCCAGCTGATCGTCCGCCTGGGCACGGACCCATTTCAGGTCGTAGTTCAGCGCCTGGGCCAGCTTGTCCCGGATGACGGCGGCGGTGGCCATGCGGGTGGCGGGGCCGTGGCCCTTGTGAGCGCCCTTGGGGTTCTCGCCCAGGGCAAACTTCATGGCCGCGGGGGCGCGCACCGCCATCTGATCGACGACCGTGCCCGCAGTTTTGAGCAGGATGGACTGCCCCGCGATGGGGTTGGCGGAGCCGGGGCCGGTGTGGAGGCAGGTCACCCCCGCCCGGCGGGCCTCGGCAAAGTATTGGTTGAGGGGGTCCACGCCGTCCAGCGCCCGGAGCTGGGGCGTGCAGGGGGCGGGGGACTCGTTCAGGTCGTCCTCCTGGGGGGCGGAGCCGTACAGCCCCACGTGGCAGTGGGCGTCGATGAAGCCGGGGAGGATGTGGCCGCCCTGGGCGTCCACCAGGCCGTCCAGGTCCGTGTCATCGGGGAGAGCGGACATGGGCCCTACCCGGGTGATGCGGCTCCCCCTGACCTGCACAAAGCCGTTGGGTATGGTTCCCGTTTCCATGGTGTGGACGGTTCCGTTGACAATGAGCATAGTTGTCCCTCCTGTCAGGGTTCGACGGTTTTTTGGCCGCCGCTGTGATATGCTGTACCTGCGGCACAGGCCGCGGCATGGGGACGCCCCATGCTGTCATTCCATTCTCCCGCGCAATAACCTTTGGGCTCTTCCTCCAGGAGAGGAAGGGCCGCTTTTTTTCGCGCGGCGTATTTAGGCGGGGGGCTGCGGCTCGTCCGTCCGGCCCGCCAGATAATCCAGCGAAACGCCGAAAAAGTCCGCGATCCGCGCCGCCTGGGAGATATCCGGCTCTGTGCCGCCGTGTTCATAACGACAATAGGTGGAATACCGAAAGCCTAGCAAATGGGCGACATCTTCCTGCGTCAATCCTTTCTGCATCCGGCAAGCACGTAAACGCACGTTAAACTTTTCCATGGAGCGGGCTCCTCTCATATTGACAACTCAAAAATGAAGTGTTATAATTAAAGCGTGAAAAACAAATCGGAAAAGAAGGCTTCCATATATGATTCCCGAACTTGGGATATTGTACATGAAATCAATTGAGCGGCCCGGCTTGACGGAACGGCTGACCGACCCAGACCTGGTCCGCGAGTACGAAAAGAACCTGCACCGGGCGGAAACGGTGCGCACGCGCCTGACGGAGCTGCTCACTGGGGAGGAGGCGGAGCTTTTCCAGCGTTTTGCGGAAGAGGAGGCGGACTGCTCCGACGCGGAGCGCAGGATGCTTTTCAGCCAGGGCTTGTCCATAGGTCTGCGGTTAGGCTCGCTGTGCGCGTGGAATTAACCCGCCGCGGTGTGTCCGGCAGGTGAAGGGACCTCAGAAGGCCCGGCCGCGGGCAGTGCAAAGGAAAGGGGGGGGGCGCGCCAGCGTCCCCCCCCCCTTTGTCTTCTATTTTCTCCCGCCCCGGCGGCTGCCCCGCTTTTCGTTCATGTGGAGCTCGGACAGCTTGCTGTCGGAGCTGGCCATGAACTGCTTCAGCTGGTCCTCAAAGCTGGCAGGACCTCTGGGCTGGGCGGGCTCCGGCGCGAAGCTGCGGCCGGGGGCCGAGCGGCGGCTGGCCGGGCGGCGGTCGCCCTCGGAACGGGGGCGGTCGCCGGACCCGCCGGAACGGGGGCCGGACCGGCGCTCCGGACGGGGCGGCGGGGGCAGGGCCTGTTTGATGGACAGGTTGATACGGTTGTTATCGTCGATCCCGATAACCTTCACCTTGACCTCCTGCCCCTCGGCCAGCAGGTCGTGTACGTCGTTGACATAGGAGTACGCGATCTCCGAGATATGTACCAGCCCGGACCGATTGCCGGGCAAGGACACGAACGCACCAAATTTGGTGATCCCCGTCACCTTGCCCTCCAAGATAGAACCTACTTCAATCCCCATAAATCTCTCTTTTTCCTCTCCCTGTGATAGAATAGATGTGCGGTGCTACTTTGAGGAGTCCACGAACTCGATCTCCCCCGGCTCCACCAGGCCCAGGCGGCTTCTGGCGATGTCGGCCAGATACTCCGGGTCATCGCTGCGGTCGATGCCGTCTTGGAGCGCGGCGTTTGCCTCCCGCTGCTGCTGCACCTGGCGGGTCAGCGCGTCCCGGTCGGCCTGGGCGGCGCTGAGCTTGGCCTTGGTGGACAGCAGGGCCACGGACACGACGGCCAGCAGCACCAGTACCAGTAGTTTTGTGGCCATGCCGGCCCGTTTCAGCTTCATGGCTTGCCGCTCCCTCCTCCCCGTTTCGGGTGAAACGGTATAGTATATTTATTTTATACCAGACAAGCCAATTTTGGAAGTGTTTTTTTTGAAATTTAAAAAATTTTTTCCCCGCCCGCCCGGCCCGCCGGATCGGGGCGGTCAGCAGCCGGAAAAGGTCCCGGATCCTGTCGGCCAGCCAGTAAAAGAGGGGCAGAATCAGCTTGCTGAGGGTAAAGAAGTAGATCCCGCCCCCCAGCGCCACCGCGGCGATGTGGAAAATGCGCACCTGCCCGTCGTCGCTGAGCAGGGTGAGGGCGAACAGGGACGCCGCCGTCCCCAGCCAGAACAGCAGGTCCAGCAGGAAGGCCAGCGCGGCCAGCTTCAGGCTCCGGCGCAAAGTGCGCATCCCGTCGTAGACCAGGCCCAGCGCCGCCCCCAGCAGGAAGCCCTGCCCGAAGACCAGCGCCTGGCCCATCACGTCTACGTGCATCGTCAGCGCAGCAGCCGGGCCAGGAAGCCGCCCCGGCTCCCGCCCCCGTCGTCCTCATAGGCGACGGAGTCCACCTGGCCCTCCACCTTCAGGTCGCCGCCGTCCAGGGACAGCTTCTCGATGTGCAGATCCTCCCCCGTCACCACCATGGTGCCCAGGGAGGTGGACAGCACGATGGTATTCTCATCAAACCGCTCCACGTCCTCCACGCCGGACACGGTGAGGCTCTTGCGCTCCTCGATCACCACGTGGTGGGGGGCGGACAGGCCGCCTTCATACGCCATAGGACCATCTCCTTACCCTTGATGGTCTATCCTATGGGGTTTGTCCCAGGAATATGACTGGTGCGGCGGGGGTGCGCACCGTCAATTCCCTCAGAATTTGGGCCGCACGTCGTCGCCACGGGCCCGCTCCAGGTTGATCTGCTTCTTCCGGTCCGACGCGCTGGACAGCATTGCCCGCAGGGTCTCCCGGTCGTTGTTCTCGATGGCCACCCGGTACTGGTGGATCCGCTCCTCCAGCCGGGCCACCGTCCTGGACAGGGCGGGGGCGTTGAGGGTGAACAGCTGGGTCCACATGGCCGGGTCCAGCGCGGCCACCCGGGTGCAATCCCGGAAGGAGCCGCCCTCAAAGCCCACGCAGGAAAACAGCTCCTCGTTGTCGCACACCGACACGGCGATGACGTGCATGAGCTGGCTGGTGTAGGCGATCATCTCGTCGTGGCGCTCCGGCGTCGTCTCAATGACATCACCGAACTTGCACCAGTCCGCCATGCGGTGGAGCAGGTCCAAATGCTCCTGGGTGGCCCGGGGACCGGGGGTGACGATAAAGTGGGTGTTGCGGAACAGTGTGCCCTCGGCGTTGTCGATGCCGGACACCTCCTTGCCCGCCATGGGGTGGCAGCCGATGAAGTCCACCCCATGGGGGAGGCACTCCGCCGCCTGTGCGACGGCGGTCTTCACGCCGCACACGTCCCACACCAGGGCCCCTGGCTTGAAGCGGTCTTTGTGCTCCCGCAGGAAGCCGATGATGCCCGCCGGGTCCTGGCACAGCACCACCACGTCCGCCCCGGGCAGCTCGGCGGCGGGGTCGAAGGTGAGCCGGTCCGCCGCCCTGCGGGCCACGGCCTTGTCGTAGGTGGCCTGGGAGCGCACCGCCCCCACCACCTCATAGTCCTCAAAGCCCTGGAGGGCCATGGACAGGGACGCACCGATGAGCCCCAGGCCCACCACTAGTATTTTCTTCATGTCAAACACTCCCGCGTTCAAACTTCCCGGCCCACGCAGGCGGCCACCGCCCGCAGCTTGTCCATGATGCCGCCGAACTGCTCCGGGGTGACGGACTGGGCCCCGTCGCACAGGGCGCGGGGGGGATCGTTGTGCACCTCGATGATGAGGCCGTCCGCCCCGGCGGCCACCGCCGCCATGGCCATGCGCTCCACCATCCACGCCTTGCCGCAGGCGTGGGAGGGGTCCACCACCACGGGCAGATGGCTCTGCCGCTTCACCGCCAGCACCGCGGACAGGTCCAGGGTGTTGCGGGTGAAGGTCTCGAAGGTGCGGATGCCCCGCTCGCACAAAATCACGTTGGGGTTGCCCCCCGCCATGATATACTCCGCGCTCATCAGCCACTCCTCAATGGTGGAGGACAGCCCCCGCTTGAGCAGGATGGGCTTGTTGGTGTGGCCCACCTTTTTCAGCAGGTCGAAATTCTGCATGTTCCGAGCGCCGATCTGGATCACGTCCACCGCTTCCTCAAACAGGGGCAGCTGGTCGGCGCTCATCAGCTCGGACACGATGGGCAGGCCGGTGGCCTTCCGGGCCTCGCTCAGCAGCATGACGCCCTCCACCCCCTTGCCCTGGAAGGCGTAGGGGGAGGTGCGGGGCTTGTATGCGCCCCCCCGCAGGGCGGCCGCCCCGGAGCTCTGCACCGATTTGGCCACCTCCAGAATCTGCCCCTCGCTCTCCACCGAGCAGGGACCTGCGATGACCACCAGCTTGCTCCCGCCGATGGACACCCCCCGGCCCATGTCGATGACCGAGTCATCGGGATGATACTTGCGGTTGGCTTTTTTATAGGGCTCGCTGACCCGCATGACCCGCTCCACGCCGTCCAGCTGGGCCAGCGCCTCCTGGCTCAGCGCCCCAGCGTCGCCCTCCGCGCCCAGGATGGTGGTCTCCACACCCTTGGACACCATCACCCGGACGCCGCCCGCCTCCATGGCTTGGACGGCCCCGTCCAGCTGGGCCTGGGTGAAATCGTGCTTCATAATGACTACCATGATTGATCGTCTCCTTCAGGGTTGTTTCAGGCATACAAAAAGCGGCCCCCCTGGGGCCGCCGCGCTCAACAGGACTGCGGGAACCTTCAAGGGCATGACAAAAAGCCGCTATCGTAATAGCGGTAATAGCCATACCCATAGCTCCGGCGGTTCATGCGCAGTCCTCCCTTCTATTTGCTTTTGATAATTTAGCACTTTCAAGCAAAAAAGTCAAGGGGAAATTTTTTAAGCGGCAAACGGTTAAGCCGCAAATGGAAGCGGGCAAACGGAAACGCCCACCCCCGGAAGAGAAGGGGTGGGTGGGCGTTCCGTCTGCCGCAGAAGGAGTCGTCTTCACGGCAGGCTGTGATATGGTCGCCCCATAGCCGTTAGCCGCGCTGGAGCATGCCGGGAAAGGAGGGTCAATCCCGCCCGGCAGTTGTAGCTTATCATACTTCCGCACGCATAACAATTGGCAACTTTGACAAAAATATACTTCCGAGATTATACAATACTTCCAGGAGTATAGTTATAATTTTGAAACAGTTAAACTGGAGGTGCTGTAATGGGATATACCGAGGCTCAGAGGCAGGCGACCGCCAGGTATAATAAGAAGGCCTACGACCGCATTGAAATATTCGTCCGCAAGGGCAAGAAACAGATAATAAAGGAGTTTGCTCAGCAGCAGGGTTTGAGCACCAACAAATTCATAAACGGAGCAATCGACCAAGCAATGGGCAGAAAAGAGGACGCCTGAGTTACAAGGCGTCCTCTTGCTGCGTTCAGTCCAGCTTGCCCAGCCGGTCCAGCACCGTCAGCGTCCGGCACAGGTCCTCGGACACGTTGAGCTCACCGTCTCCGGTGCCGTTCAGCGCGCCCCGGTCCACCGCCTTGCCCACGGCGGCCTGGTAGTACTCGGGCACGTCGGACAGGTTTTTGTAGAAAATCATTTCGTCCTCCTCCTGGCTTTCGCCGTCCATGACCCGGACCACCTCGGCCCGGAAATCGTCCATACTCCTGCCAAATTTCGGGAACCAGTTATACACGTCCCCATGGTTGGAGGCGACCCCCCGCCTGTACCCGTCCTGGTGGCAGATCACCACGCCGTCCGCCAGCGGGTCCAGGCCGTACTGCTGGCACAGCATGGCGGTCAGCTCTGCGGCGGCCCGGTACGCCTGCCCGAAGTACGCCGGGTCGGTGAGATCGTCCTCACAGATTTCGAAGGAGATGTGGGTGTCGTTGGCGCTGCTGCCGCTGGCGCCGGTGCCCGCATGCCAGCCCCGGTGGTTCCAGGGCAGGGTCTGCACCGCCGCCACCGTGCCGTCCGCCAGCCTGCCCACGAAGCCGTGGACGCACACGTTCAGGCCGGGGCGGTTCCAGTGGTTGGCATTGGTGTTTCTCCCCAGCTGGGCCAGCAGCTCCTCCCGGCCCGGCGTGGCCGCCACGGGCTGGACGTACCGCCGGAGCAGGGGGTTGTTGGCCCCGGTGGAGTGGACCATCACCCCCTTGGGACGGATGGTCCGGCCGGTCTGACAGCAGTCGTTTTCCGTGAGGATGCACTTCAGCAGCTTCAAGTGCCGCCGCCTCCCTTCTGTGCCGTCCGCTCCAGCTGGGTGCCGAAGTAGAAGGCGATGATGACGGTATACACCGTCATAAAGTCCTGGCTGACCTCGCCCCGCAGGGCCATGACGGCGAACACCGCCGTCAGCACCAGCGTCACCAGGGATTTGACGCACAGCAGCCGGTCCAGCCGTTTTGCAATCAGTTCCTTCATCTAATCCTCCTCTCTTTTTTGTCGGGCGGGTCTCGGAAAAGAGGCCCCCAGCCACAGCTATGTATCCCCCGCCGCCGCTGTGCGTGTCCAATTCCGGGGCCTGTCAAAAAACCCGCTCGCAGGGTAAAAAGATACAAAAAAAGAATTGCCTATTTGCGTGCAATTGTGTATAATATGAATTACCGGGAGCGCCGCTCCCAACCGAAAGGAGCTGAGCACATGAAGTTCACGTTCACAGACAAAAAGGTCAACCTGCCCAAATCCCTCCACAACTATGCCGAGAAGAAGGTAGGCAAGCTGGACCGTTACTTCAAGAACGAGGCGGAGGCCAATCTGGTCTTCTCTGTGGAGAAGGACCGGAACAAGGTGGAGCTCACCATCCGTTCCGGCGGCACCATCCTCCGGGTGGCGGAGAGCACGTCGGATATGTTCGCCTCCGTCGACGCGGCGGTCACCTCTATGGAGCGCCAGCTGCGCAAGCACAAGACCCGCCTGGAGAAGCGCCTGCGCCAGGGCGCGTTCAACCCGCCCGAGGCCGCGGAGGAGACCTCCTTCGTCCCCGACGCGGAGGAGGGCGAGTTCCAGGTGGTGCGCACCAAGAAGTTCCCCATCAAGCCCATGACGGTGGACGAGGCCATCCTCCAGATGAACCTGCTGGGCCACAGCTTCTATGCCTTCAAGAATGAGGACAGCGACGCCTTCGCCGTGGTCTACCGCCGCAACGACGGCGGCTACGGCCTTATTGAGGACGAGGGCTGAGATCGGATAAATGCAGCGGGCGGCGGAGATTTCCGCCGCCCGCTGTTTTGGACGAATGTCAATAAAGCCGGAATTAGGAGGACCATGATGCGAAAAGTGACTTTGTATATTGCAATGAGCCTGGACGGGTACATTGCGGACCGCAGCGGAAAGGTGGATTGGCTGAACGGCCACGGTGACGACGGCGAACAGATCGACACGTATTCCTCTTTTGTGAAGGATATAGATACTGTCGTTATGGGGTGGAACACCTATCATCAGATCACGACCGAGCTGTCACCGGACGAATGGGTTTATTCGGGGCTGACAAGCTATGTCATCACCCACCGGGCTTTGCCGTCCACGGACAGCATCAAGTTTGTGGGGGACGATCCCTGCAGCATCGTGCGGAGACTGCGGCAGGAGCAGGGCAGGGGAATATGGATCTGCGGCGGCGGGGCGGTCATTCAGCCCCTGGTGCGGGCTGGGCTGATTGACGAATACTATATTTCTGTCATCCCGACGATTTTGGGTTCCGGCATTCGCCTGTTTGAAGAGATGCCGGACGCAGTAAAACTCAAATTGATCCGCACACAGGCCTATGATGGGATTGTGGAGCTGGTTTATTCTCGGTAATCCTCCCGGACAAAGGGCTCGTTGATTTCCTCTGAGCAAAGAATTTTATATTTGCGAGGATGCCTGTAAGCATTCCCATGAACCTCTTTGCGGCGGTAGTTCCGAATCATATCCATATCAAAAACCGCAATCCATACTCCCTCTGATTCATCTGCCTCCAGAATACAAGTATCCTTGGAATCTGAAAGCTCAGGAAGATATGCGACGCCATCAAAAGCATTCGAATGTCCGTTGCAGTCCGGAACGCTTATGGGATAATTACAGGTTGCTATTCCAAGCATATTTTCATATGCCCTTGCCCGAAGCTGAGATAAGCGATTTATCTCCATTGGGCAGGCATTTGGCACAAGTATGATCTCAGCGCCTTTTAGCATAAGAATCCTTGCACTTTCAGGAAATTCACGGTCAAAGCATATCATAGCTCCGACTTTCACAATTCCAGATTCTGTATCAAGGTCTGCAACATGGAAACCATCTCCAGGCGTCAGATTCCTCTCCACATCAAAATCACAAGTATGTACTTTGGAAAATTTGAGGACCTGTTTTCCAAAACGGTCAAATAGGATCAATGTATTTCGGGGACCTGTTTCGTATTCTTCAAGCAAAGTGATTCCAATAGCCATGTTCAATTCATTTGAGAGCGCCTTAAATGCCTTAATAAACTCATGGTCTGCCGGAATTGCCTCCCTGACCCAGTCGGCCACCGGACGTCCATAAATGTTATATCCATTGCTGAACATTTCTGGGAACAACGCAACGTCTGCCCCCATCTCCTTCGCCCTGCGGCAAAATAAAATACCTTTGTTAAGTGTCCCGTCAAGTGTATCCTGCGCTGCTATTTGCAGTAAAGCAATTTTCACGGTAATGCTTCCCCCTCTGCGTCTTCGATTTCGTGCCTTGATTATAGCATCTATCCTGAACCAGCTCAAGCTGTTTTCGTGAAATTGCCGGAGCCATACTCCAACAACACTTCTTTTATAAAAGAGACGGAGTGACGGAGAAAAGTGGGCCTTGACAAATCCCCTTTCCCCACGGCATAATACCTGACAAGCAAAAGGCGCAGATGGGAAGAAGACGCGGCTTCCCCTCGCTCAGAGAGCCGGTGGTTGGTGCGAACCGGCGCGAGACGCCGCGTGCATACTGGCCCCGGAGCCGCCGGCCTGAACGTTTCCGCAGTAGGGCCGGACGGGAGATCCCGTTACAGGTCATGGCCTTGCTGGAGGCCGAGAGCGCGCATTGGGTGACCGTGCGCGGAATTAGGGTGGTACCGCGTAGTATTTAATTACGCCCCTGACGAAACGTCGGGGGCGTTTTCTTTGTTCCCCCGGAAATCCAAAGGAGGAAAAACCATGAACCTGAAGCCCGGATTTGAGAAGTACATTCCCTTTACACCCCAGCCCATCCAGGGCCGGACCTGGCCGGACAAGGTCATCACCAAGGCGCCCGTGTGGTGCTCCGTGGACCTGCGGGACGGCAACCAGGCCCTCATCGACCCCATGAACCTGGAGGAGAAGCTGGAGTATTTCCACACCCTGGTGGACATCGGCGTGAAGGAGATCGAGATCGGCTTCCCCTCCGCCAGCGAGACGGAGTATGAGATCTGCCGGGAGCTCATCGAGGGCCACCACATCCCCGACGACGTGACCATCCAGGTGCTGGTCCAGGCCCGGGAGCACCTGATCCGCAAGACCTTCGAGGCCATCAGGGGGGCCAAGAACGTTATCCTGCACTTCTACAACTCCACCTCCACCCTCCAGCGCAAGGTGGTCTTCCACATGGACTGTCCGGGCATCACCAAAATCGCCACCGACGCGGCGGACCTGATCTACGAGATGGCCCAGCCGGTGATTGCAGAAGGTATGAACCTGCGCTACGAATACTCTCCGGAATCATTCATGGGCACCGAGATGGACTACGCCGTGGAGATCTGCGCCGCTGTTTTGGACCACCTCCACGCCACGGCGGAGCAGCCCGTCATCCTCAATCTGCCCACCACCGTGGAGAACTGCATGCCCAACCAGTTTGCCGACATGCTGGAGTATTTCATCCGCAGCCTTCCCGGCCGGGAGCGGGCCGTCATCTCCCTCCACCCTCACAATGACCGGGGCACCGGTGTGGCCACCACCGAGATGGGCCTGCTGGCGGGGGCCGAGCGGGTGGAGGCCACCCTCTTCGGCAACGGCGAGCGCACCGGCAACGTGGATATGGTGACCCTGGCCATGAACATGTACACCCAAGGGGTGGACCCAGAGCTGGACTTCCGCGACATCAACAAAATCCGGGATATGTACGAGCGGTGCACCAAGATGAAGGTGGGGGAGCGGCAGCCCTACGTGGGCGAGCTGGTGTTCACCGCCTTTTCCGGCAGCCACCAGGACGCCATCAACAAGGGCATGCACTACATGAAGGAGAGCGGCACCGACATGTGGGAGGTGCCTTACCTGCCCATCGACCCCGCCGACGTGGGGCGGCAGTACGAGCCCATCATCCGCATCAACTCCCAGTCCGGCAAGGGCGGCGCGGCCTTTGTGATGATGCAGAGCTTCGGCTACGACCTGCCCAAGGCCATGCACGCGGAGTTCGGCGCGGTGGTGCAGAAGGAGTCCGACCGGGTGGGCAAGGAGTTGAAGCCCGACCAGATCTTTGCCCTGTTCGACCAGGAATACCTGTCTGTCCCCAAGACCTACCAGCTGGAGCGCCACTCCTTCCTGGAAGACGCCCGCCACGGCGACGCCAGCTGGGTGGTGTTCAACGGCGAGGTTGGGTATCACGGGAAGGTGATGGGGGCCAGGGGCGAGGGCAACGGCCCCATCGACGCGTTTTTTAACGCCCTCCACGACCTGCCCGAGGGGCACATCGAGGGCTACCAGTTCGTGGACTACAAGGAGCATGCCATCTCCACCGGCTCAGACACCCAGGCGGTGTGCTATATCCACCTGAAAGACCCTGAGGGCAAGGATGTGTTCGGCGTGGGCAAGAGCCATAACATCAGCCGGGCGTCGCTGCGGGCCATTCTGTGCGCTATCAACCGCTCTATTTACAACGAGAAATAATCGGTCGTGGCAAACGCAGGAAGTCCCGCCGTTTTCACGGCGGGACTTCTTTCCTCACTTCTTGAATAGATTGCCCAGGCCCTTGATGGCGTCGCCCACGTTGTCGGCGGTGAGCTTGGCCTTCACCCCGGCAACCACGCTTTCGATCTGGTCGGCGGGAATGTCGATGCCGGTGAGCTTCTTCAGCGCACCTGCGGGGTCGCTGAGGAACTGCTTTTGCAGGGCCTCATCGTTTTTGATTTTCTCCACGATGTCCTCAATGGCTTTTTTGATATCCATGAGAATTCCTCCTCTCTCGATTTTGTCCATTCTACAGGAATTTTCCCCGCTTGTCAATTTTATCTTGCGGCCTGGGGAAGCAGGGATTATAATAGAATAAATTTTTAGAAAGTAGGGAAACACATGAAAAAAGCGGCATTTATCGGTGTGGGCAATATGGGCGGGGCTTTGGCTCGGGCGGCCTGCCTGGCCGTAGGCCCGGACCAGGTGGTGCTGTACAACCGCACGCCGGAAAAGGCCCGGACCCTGGCTGAGGAACTGGGCTGCGCCGTGGTGGACAGCGCCTCCGATGCGGCCTGGGCGGCGGAGTGCCTTTTCCTTGGGGTAAAGCCCTGCGGGATGCGGCCTCTGCTGGAGGAGCTGGCCCCTCAGATCCGTGACCGGCACCGGGTAGGCGAGGACAAGGTGGTGGTGTCCATGGCGGCTGGGCTGAGCATCAAGGATATGCGGCCCCACCTGGCGGGGGCGGGGTACTATGTGCCGGTGGTCCGGATCATGCCCAACACCTGCGTGGCCGTCGGCAAGGGCATGACCGCCCTGTGCGCCGGAGAGGGGGCGAACCCCTACGTCCAGAGCGTGGAGGAGATTTTATCCGCCACGGGCAGGGTGGAGCGGATCAGCGAGGAGCTGATGGACCAGTTCTCCGCCGTGGCGGGGTGCGGCCCCGCCTTCGTCTATCCCTATATTGAGGCGCTGGCGGACGGCGGCGTGATGGCCGGCCTGCCCCGGCAGCAAGCCATGGAGTACGCCGCTCAGATGGTGCTGGGGGCTGCGGCTATGGTGCTGGAGTCGGGGAAACACCCCGGCCGGCTCAAGGATGAGGTGTGCTCCCCCGGAGGCTCCACCATCGCCGGGGTGGCGGAGCTGGAGCGGGGCGGCCTGCGGGCCGCGGCCATCAACGCGGTGCTGGCCGCCTATAAGCGGAGCACGGAGCTGGGAAAATAAGAAGGGCCGTCCGCAGATGCGGACGGCCTTTTTTGCACAAAATCAGTTGTCCCAGTTGTGCCAGACGTTCTGCACGTCGTCGTTGTCCTCCATGATGTCGATGAGCTTCTCCATGTTCTTGATGTCGCCCTCATCGGACAGGGTGACATAGTTCTGGGGCACCATCTCCACCTTGGCGGAGGCAAACACGTAGCCCTTCTCCTCCATGGCGGCCAGCACAGCGCCGAAGGCGTCCGGGTCGGTGTAGACGGTGAAGCAGTCCTCGTCGGCCTCAAAGTCCGCCGCGCCGCAGTCCAGGGCGTCCATCATGGTCACTTCCTCATCCAGGTCCTCCCGCTCGATGACCAGCACACCCTTCTGGTCGAAGGACCAGGACACGCAGCCGGTGGCCCCCAGGTTGCCGCCAAACTTGTCGAAGTAGTGGCGCACGTCGGAGGCAGTGCGGTTGCGGTTGTCGGTGAGGGTCTCCACAATGACGGCCACGCCGCCGGGGCCGTACCCCTCGTAGGTGATGGCCTCGTAGTCGTTGGCGTTGCCGGAGCCCACAGCCTTGTCGATGGTGCGCTTGATGTTGTCGTTGGGCATGTTGGCCGCCCGAGCCTTGGCGATGACGGTGGCCAGGCGGGAGTTGTTGTTGGGGTCGCCGCTGCCGCCGGTTTTGACGGCCACGATGATCTCGCGGGCGATCTTGGTGAACGCCTGGGAGCGCTTGGCGTCCGCCGCGCCCTTGGTCTTCTGGATGTTATGCCATTTGGAATGTCCTGACATGGTGATATCGTTCCCTTCATTGTGAAGTATAAGCCTGATCGGCAGAAAATTCACCCATTAATATAACACACTTCTTTGGGTATTGCAAGTGCCGGAGTGAAAGGTCCCTTTTTAACCTAAGTGCTGCTGACAAGAAACTCCGGCGATTTCACCAATGCCATTGCAAGAGACATTTTGATTTATTATAATGAAAAAGTCAAATTGAAACTTGAAGGAGAACAGGGAAAATGGATATTACACTGCACCTTATGTCTATTGATCAAAAAGCACTCTTAATACGGTTGATGGAGTTGTACAATTATGAATTTTCAGTTTTCAGCAATGATGATATCAATGAATACGGATACTATGGATATAATCACATTGATGACTATTGGAATGAGGAAGGAAGATTTCCTTATCTGATCCGTGTTGATGGAAAGATTGCAGGATTTGCTTTGATTTGTCCCCATTGTGACTATCGGAAAGAAGCGGACGCAAAGTGTGTTGGTGAATTTTTTGTTATGTTGAAGTACCGAAGAATGGGGATAGGCAAACAGGCAGCCACACAACTGTTTGATCTGCATAGAGGGCAGTGGGAGGTCTGCTATTGGAAAAACAATGTTTCGGCTGGTCTCTTTTGGAAAAAGGTG
The DNA here is from genome assembly GCA_949841465.1 of uncultured Oscillospiraceae bacterium. GTDB lineage: Bacteria > Bacillota > Clostridia > Oscillospirales > Oscillospiraceae > Enterenecus. Next base: position 14,062 of record CATKZW010000033.1, on the reverse strand, counting down.
GTTGAAGAATATACAAACGAACATTACCGTCTCTGCGGAACAGAAAGCAACCATAATTGTGGGTTTATATTTGAAAATTTATAATGGTCAGCATAAATTTGAGTTTGCCAGGCAGTTATCTGTTGCGGATAACTGCCCATTCCAGCATTTCGACGAATGATTTTGCAATGCGGCGCTAAGCAGCACTAATCTGAAAAGGGAGAACAGCTCTTTTTAGGGCATCCTCAGCAAAACCGGCTGGAGCTGTTCCCCCCGGCAGGCTGCCTCCACGGTGTCGGGCACCAGGGTGAAGTCGGCCACCAGGGAGGTGGGCTTGCCCGCGTAGTCGTCCTGACCGAAGGGGACAAAGTAGACGTTCTTCCGGCCCAGCATTGTGCCCAGGTTTGGGGCGGACCCGGCCAGGCCGTCGTTGGTGGCCAGGGCCAGCACCAGGGGCTTGCCGTTGCGCAGGTGGGCCTTGGCAGCCATGGTGACGGAGCTGTCCGTCACCCCATGGGCCAGCTTGGCCAGGGTGTTGCCTGTGCAGGGACAGATCACCAGCACGTCCAGCAGCCCCTTCGGGCCGATTGGCTCCGCCCCAGCCACGGTGTCGATGACCCTCCGGTCGCACAAGCGCTCCATCTCCCGCATAAAATCGTGAGCTTTGCCGAACCGGGTGTCGGTGGACGCCACCGTCTCGGACACGATGGGCGTCACCGGCCCGAACCGGGCGGCCGTCTGTTCCAGAGCGTCCAGCGCCTTGGACATGGTGCAGAAGGACCCGCAGAACGCGAAGCCCACTCTCAATTCCTTATAATTCACAGGCTTGATTCCTCCATAATATGATAAACGGTGTCTTTGATGTACCGCCCCGAGGTGACGGGGGCCACCTTCCCCGGCAGGGACAGGGCCCAGATCACCCGCACGCCCAGGGTGGCGGCGGCGGCCATGTCCACCCCGCCGGGTCGGGAGGCCAGGTCGATGACCAGCGCCCGCTCCTTGAGGGCGGCCAGCTCCTCCACCCCCAGCACCGGGGCGGGCACCGTGTTGAACACCAGGTCGTAGCTGCACAGCCAGTCGGGCAGGCGGTCCACGCCCTCGCTGCCCAGGCCCATGCACTCGGCGGCGGCCCGCTGCTCATATCGCCGGGCGGACACCCACACCCGCGCCCCCAGCGCCCGCAGCCGGGGGGCCAGCGCCCGGCCCAGCCGTCCAAAGCCGATGACCAGCACCCGCGCGTCGTGGAGGGTGATGGGCAGCTCCTCCATGGCGATTTGGATGGCGCCCTCGGCGGTGGGGATGGCGTTGAGCACCGCCAGCTCTTCCCGTGCAAAGTAGTCCCGGAGGATCAGCTTCCGCTCCGCCGCCATTGCCTTCAGACTGTCCCCCGCCATCCCGGCGCACACCAGCTGCCCGGGGCGCAGTCCGTCCAGTATCTCGTCCAGCTCGTGGCGCTCCGCCGCCAGGGGAGCGTTCAGCTTCCCATCCGGCCCCGCCGCCGGGAGGGGCAGCACCACGCAGTCCGCCCGGTCCGCCCCCTGCATGGACGGCTCGCACTTCGTCCCCTCGTCCAGCTCCAGGGCGTAGGTATGTACGCTGTGGCCGTCGTCGGCCAGCAGTGCCGCCAGTGCCGCCTGGCGGGGATCGCCCCCCGTCACCCAGATGTTTTTTGCCCGCAGCATGATTAAACCTCCTGTCCGGGCTTTCGACCTTAACGGCCCCGGCCCTGTTCGTCATCAATCCAGTGTATTCCCCGGCGGGCGGGCAGGTGACAGGGCAAAATATCATGCAAGTTTTTTAAAAAAGCGGGCATACTGAGCTTACCAATACATTTGGAGGGAAAAACATGCCAAACGTCTATCAAAACTACCACAAGGGCAGCCTGGACTTCATGAAGAGCAAAACCCGGGAAAACCTGATGCGCTCCTTCGCCGGCGAGAGCCAGGCCCGCAACCGCTACACCATCGCCGCCTCCGCCGCCCGGAAGGAAAAGCTGGAGGTTGCGGCCCGGGTCTTCGAGTTCACCGCCGACCAGGAGAAGGCCCACGCCAAGGTGTTCTACGACCTTCTGCTGCCCTCCGCGGGGCAGAATATCGCCATCGACGGCAACTACCCCATCGACCTGTCCGACAAGACCCTGGACCTGCTCAAGGCCGCCCGGCACAACGAGTACCAGGAGTTTGAGCACGACTACGCCCAGTTCGCCAAAATCGCCCACGAGGAGGGTTTTGACCTGATCGGCGGGCAGTTCGAGCTCATCGCCCAGATCGAAAAGGTCCACGGCGACCGCTTCGGCATGCTGGCCGACCTGCTGGAGCAGGGGACGCTGTTCGGCGAGGACAACCGCCAGACGGTGTGGATGTGCCTGAACTGCGGCGAGATCATCACGGCCTCCCTGGCCCCCCAGGTCTGCCCCGTCTGCCGGCATGGGCAGGACTACTTTGTCCGCCTGGACTGGGCCCCGTACACCGCAGGCAAATAAACCCAAAGGGGCCGCCGGAAGGCGGCCCCTTTGCTCATTTGGGGATTGATTTTACTGTCAAGACAGCTTATAATGGGTTCACTTAGGATAAGGAGGGATTCTCCAAATGAAACACGAAATCAACTACACCATGCTCTTCGACTTCTACGAGCTCACCATGGGCAACGGCTACTTCCAGACCGGCATGAAGGACCGCATCTGCTACTTCGACGTGTTCTTCCGCAATGTCCCCGACGGGGGCGGCTTCGCCATTGCCGCCGGGCTGGAGCAGGTCATCCGATACATCCAGGATCTCCGCTTTGACGAGGAGGACATTGCGTATCTTCGGAGCAAGGGCTGCTTCGCCCCCGAGTTTTTGGACTACTTGAGGGATTTCTGCTTCACCGGCGACATCTGGGCCATCCCTGAGGGCACCCCCATCTTTCCCCGGGAGCCCATCCTCACCGTCCGGGCCCCCGCCATCCAGGCCCAGTTTGTGGAAACCTATATCCTGCTGGCCCTGAACCACCAGTCCCTCATCGCCACCAAGTCCAACCGCATCGTCCGGGCCGCCGGGGGCCGCCCGGTGTCCGAATTTGGCTCCCGCCGGGCCCAGGGGTCGGACGGCGCTCTGCTGGGCGCCCGGGCCAGCTACATCGCCGGGGCGGGGGGCACCGCCTGCGCCATGGCGGACGAGATGTTCGGCACTCCCGCCACCGGAACCATGGCCCATTCCTGGGTGCAGATGTTCCCCGACGAGTACACCGCTTTTAAGACCTACTGCCAGGTCTACCCCACTGCCGCCACCCTGCTGGTGGACACCTACAATGTCCTCCACTCCGGCGTGCCCAACGCCATCCGCGTATTCCAGGAGCTGGGCATTACCAGCGGCGGCATCCGCATCGACTCCGGCGATTTGACCTATTTGTCCAAAAAGGCCCGGGCCATGCTGGATAACGCCGGCCTGCCCGGCATCAAGATCGTGGCCTCCAACTCCCTGGACGAGTATATCATCCGGGATCTCATCACCCAGGGAGCCCGCATCGACGCTTTCGGCGTGGGCGAACGGCTCATCACCTCCAAGAGTGAGCCGGTGTTCGGCGGGGTGTACAAGCTGGCCGCCATTGAGGGGGACGACGGCTCTGTCATCCCAAAAATCAAGATCAGCGAAAACGCCGGAAAGGTCACCATTCCCCACTTTAAAAAGGTATACCGCCTCTTTGAGAACGCCAACGGCAAGGCTATGGCCGACTATATCTGCGTCCACGACGAGCAGCCCGACTTCACCAAGCCCCTGGAGCTGTTCGACCCGGAGGCCACCTGGAAGCGCAAAACCGTCACCGACTTTACCGCCCGCCCCCTGCTGGTGCCCATCTTTCAGGGCGGCAGACTGGTGTACAAGGTGCCCACCATCCAGGAATCCAGGGCCAACTGCATCCGGGAGGTGGACAGCCTGTGGGACGAGGTGAAGCGCTTCGAGTACCCCCACAACTACTATGTGGACCTGTCCCAGAAGCTGTGGGACGTGCGGGCCAGGCTGCTGGCCGAAAAACACTGAAAAGGCGGGCCGCAGACAGGTTCTGCGGCCCCTTTTAATATATGCGGAACGCTGAAAAGAGCGCTGCGAGACAGCTTGAAAACGCCTCCGCCCTGTGGTATACTGGGTTCACTAAAATTTGTACCTGAAAGGGAGTAATACTTATGAGCATCATCCGCGACCCCGCGCTGGCCCCCTCCGGCCACCGCAAAATCGACTGGGTGCGCAATTTCATGCCCGCCCTGTCCCAGATCGAGGCCCGTTTTGAAAAGGAGCAGCCCTTTGCGGGCCTGCGCGTGGCCGTCTCCGTCCACCTGGAGGCCAAGACCGCCAACCTGGGCCTGGTGCTGAAGGCAGGGGGGGCGGAGGTATACCTCACCGGCAGCAACCCCCTGTCCACCCAGGACGATGTGGCCGCCGCCGTGGCAGCCCGCGGGGTCAGCGTGTTCGCGTGGCACGGCTCCACCCCCGAGGAGTACGAGACCCATCTGACGGAAACCCTGAAATGCCACCCCCACATCATCATCGACGACGGCGGCGACCTGGTGAACCTGCTCAGCGGCGCTTGCAGGGAGTACGCCGACTGCCTGCTGGGCGGCTGTGAGGAGACCACCACCGGCATCCTGCGCCTCCGCGCCCGTGACCGGGAGGGAACGCTGCCCTGCCCCATGATGGCGGTGAACGACGCCAAGTGCAAGCACTACTACGACAACAAGTACGGCACCGGCCAGTCCGTCTGGGACGCCATCATGCACATGACCAATCTGGTTGTGGCGGGCAAGACCGTGGTTGTGGCGGGCTACGGCTGGTGCGGCTCCGGCGTGGCGCTGCGGGCCCAGGGCATGGGGGCCAGCGTGATCGTCACGGAGATCGACCCCTTCAAGGCGCTGGACGCCACCATGAACGGCTTCCGGGTGATGACCATGGCGGAGGCCGCCCCCTTGGGCGACGTCTTCGTCAGCGTCACCGGCTGCAAGGACGTGATTACCCCCGCCCATTTTGCGGCGATGAAGCCCAATGCCCTGCTGAGCAACGCGGGCCACTTCGACTGCGAGGTGGACGTGAAGTGGCTGGAGGAGCACGCGGTGGAGAAGTGGGAGCAGCGCGAGGGCATCACCGGCTATAAGCTGCCTGACGGCAAGGTGCTCAACGTGCTGGCGGAGGGCCGCCTGGTGAACCTGGCCGGGGGCAACGGCCATCCGGCGGAGATCATGGACATGTCCTTCTCGGTGCAGGCGCTGGCCGCGGAGTGGGTGGCCAAGCACCGGGACAGCCTGGAGCGGAAGCTGTACGACATCCCCGCCGAGATCGACGACCAGATCGGCTGGGCCAAGCTGGCGGCGCTGGGCCTGTCCATCGACAAGCTGACCCCCGAGCAGGAGGAATACCTCAACAGCGCCAACGCGTAAGGTCCCCCCTACTTTTTCTTTGAAAAGAAAAAGTAGGCAAAAAGAAACTTTTAGACTGTTACGAATGGGGACAGAAACTGTTTTGCTGCCGCTCGACCACGGAAGCAGGCAGTTCTATAGAAAAATTTGATTAATCATATTTTGGGCGGGGCAGAAACCGAATCGTTTCTGCCCCGCCTCGAACTGTCGCAAATCTTCAAGATAGAAGTCTAAAAGTTTCTTTTTTCGCTTCCTTTTTTCTTTTCAAAGAAAAAAGGAAGACCCCCCGTCACGCAGGGCTTCCGTCCAGGGAGATGCGGTCGGCGATCATGGCGATGAACTCGCTGTTCGTCGGCTTGCCCTTGGCGTTGGAAACCGTATAGCCGAAATACTTTTGCAGCGTCTCCAGGTCGCCCCGGTCCCAGGCCACCTCGATGGCGTGGCGGATGGCCCGCTCCACCCGGCTGGCCGTGGTGCCGAATTTCTTGGCCACCGCCGGGTACAATACCTTGGTCACGGCGTTGATGATCTCCATGTCCGTCACCGCCAGCCCGATGGCCTCCCGCAGATACTGGTAGCCCTTGATGTGGGCGGGCACGCCGATCTCGTGGATGATGGTGGTGATCTGCCGCTCCAGGTCCCGGGGCTTGCTCTCCTCCTGGAGCTGGCTCTGGGGGCCGTCTACCAGCTCCCGGGCCCTGCCCATCACCGCCTGGGCCCGGCAGGGCTTCAACATACAGTAATCGCCGCCCTTGGCTATGACCTGCTGGGCCACCGCCGGATTGCTGAACGCGGACAGCACCAGCATATGGGGCCGGTTCTCTCCCAGCTGCTCCAGCACCTCGAGTCCGTCCATGCCGGCCAGCATCAGATCCATGATTACAACGTCCGGCCTGTGCCGGGAAATCAGCTCCAGCAGCTCCTCGCCGCTGTCCGTCTGGGCGCAGACGGACAGATCCGCCTCCTCCTGGATCATATCAGCCAGCATCTGGCGAAATTCCTCCGAGGCGTCCGCCAGCACAATCCTCTTCTTGTCGCTCATATCCATCTTCCTTTCCGGTCCGTGACCCGAGGTATTTCATTTCCATTTTTTCCAATTTTTGGTGCATCCTTAAAATACCACAGATTCCCCCAGTTGGCAAGGAATTTTTGCATGTTTTTTCAAAGTTTTCTTCGACATAGTCTGCCAAAACTCGGCCAAGTCCCGGTTTTAGGAATCAAAAGTTTGCAAATTACATCTAGTATTCACATTGCTGGAGCATTCGGCCCACCCAAATGCCGTAGCCGCTGGTGGGATCGTCGATAAGCACGTGGGTCACCGCCCCGACGATTTTCCCGTTTTGCAGGATGGGGCTGCCGCTCATCCCCTGGACGATGCCGCCGGTGGTTTCCAGCAGCCGCGGGTCGGTCACCTTGATGAGGTAGTCCCGGCAGTCTGCGGCGCTCTCCGGGAACACCTTCTCAATCCGGACGGCGTATTCATCCACCTGCTCGCCGGAGATGTTGCACAGAATAACAGCCTCCCCGGTCTCCACCTCGTCCCGCTGGGCGGCCTCCACGGGTGTGCCCTCCACCCAGCCGCTGTCCGCCATCACGCCGAACACGCCGCCGCTGGTGTTGGCGTGGAGCAGGCCCAGGGTGGAGCCGGTGTCAAACACGCCCTTGAGCTGTCCCGGGTCCCCTGCCTGGCCCTTCTCCACCCCCGCCACGGTGGCGGGCAGGATGGAGCCGCTCTCCAGGGGCATGAGCAGGGCCGTGTCCACGTCGTTGATGCCGTGGCCCAGGGCGCCGAAAGCCCCGGTGTCCGGGCAGTAGAAGGTCACCGTGCCGATGCCTGCCATGGAGTCCCGGATCCAGGCCCCCAGCTTATAGGACCCGTCGGCGGAGCACAGCGCCGCCGTGGCGGTGAGCTGCACCTGCTTGTCGTCCCGAATGGCCCGGATGCTCATGGTCTCCCCCTCCAGCTCCTGGAGCAGGGCGGAAACCTCCTCAATGGAGTCCACCTCGGTGGCGTTGATGTGGGTGATAATGTCGCCCTCCTTCAGCCCGCAGGCCTTGGCCGGGTTCACATTGCCCCTGTCGGTGGCAATGTCGGAGGTGCCCACCACCACCACGCCGTCGGAAAAGAGCTTGATGCCCACCGCCCTGCCCACCGGAATCACCGTGGGCGCGGCGGCATACGCCGCGGCGGGCCACATAGTCAGCACCGCCGCCAGCAGCAGTCCCAGCCCCCGCAGGACCGCCGCCCCCCAAAATGGTCTGGCTTCTTCATTCAAATCCATTCACCGCCTTTTTGAAACTGGCGGAAGTTTGGGCAGCCGCGGAAAAATCCTCCGCAGACGCCCCAACGCCCGCCCTTTTAATATGGCGGCGGAAGCGGATTTTCACCGTGGCAAAGTAAGGCGGGATTGACAGGCCCCGGGGCGGCAGATGTTGAAACATCAGGCGTTCCGGTTTTGATGCTGGGAAATCCCGGAGTTCCTGGATGAATTTGGACAAAATTCGACAAAGCCTGCATAAAAAAATGAATCTGGGACAAACATAGTCTGCCCCGCCCGCGTCATACCTTGTACCATAAAGCGAGGTGTGACCATGGAAAAATCAAGCAAAAAACTGATTTTATACTATCTGACTGCGGCAGCGGCAGGGGTGCTGCTCCACTTTCTCTTCAGCTGGTTCCCCAACCCGATCTCAGCCCTTGTCTCCCCGGTGCGGGAGAGCGTTTGGGAGCACGTAAAGCTGCTGTACTTCCCCCTGCTGGCCGTCTCCCTGCTGCTTGGCCGGGGAGGGGCGGCCAGCCGCACGCCCTGGCTGCTGAGCACCCTTGCGGTGTGCGCCGCCCTGCTGGGGACGGGATATCTCTACCACATCGCCCTGCGGGGGGAGAGCCTGTACGCAGACCTGGCGCTGTACTTTGTGCTGCTGGCGGTGGGGTTCCTGCTGCCCCGGGCGCTGTGGCCGCTGTGCGAATGGCCGGGGACGGACAAGGCCGCGGCGGCGCTCACCGCCCTGCTGGGGGCGCTCATCGTGTGGTTTACCTTCTTCCCGCCCATGACGGCGCTGTTCGCCGACCTGAGCGGGGCGGTGCGGACGTTTTTGACCATTCCCGTCTGAATTACCGCGTCTGCCCTGTCCCGCGCACGATGTATTTATAGGCGCACAGCTCCGCCAGCCCCATGGGCCCCCGGGCGTGGAGCCGCTGGGTGGATATGCCCATCTCGCAGCCCAGGCCGAACACGCCCCCGTCGGTGAACCGGGTGGAGGCGTTCCAATACACGGCGGCGGAATCCACCAGGGTGGTGAACCGGCGGGCGGTATCCCCGTTGGCGGTGACGACGGCCTCGGAGTGGCCGGTGGAGTGGGCGGCGATGTGGGCGGCGGCCTCGTCCACGCCGTCCACCACCTTCACCGCCAGGATATAGTCCAAAAATTCTGTGTCGAAGTCATTTTCCCCGGCAGGCGTACCGGGGATGACTGCCGCGGCCCTCTCGTCCAGCCGCAGCTCCACCGGGGGCAGGCCCTGGGCCGCCCGCTCGCCCACCAGCAGCTGCCTCAAGCGGGGCAGGAACGCCTCGGCGATATCCCGGTGCACCAGGCAGACCTCGGCGGCGTTGCACACGCTGGGCCGGGAGCACTTGGCGTTTTCCATGATGCTCAGCGCCATGTCCAGGTCCGCGTCCCTGTCCACGTAGACGTGGCAGATGCCGGTGCCCGTCTCGATTACGGGGACGGTGGCGTTGTCCACGCAGGCCCGGATGAGCCCCGCGCCCCCCCGGGGGATGAGCAGGTCCACCAGCCCGGAGGCGGTCATCAGCTCCCCCGCGGACTGCCGGCTGGTGTCCTCCACCAGGCCCAGCGCGTCCTGGGGCAGCCCGGCGGCGGCAAGCCCCTGCCGGAGGGCGTCCACGATGGCGGCGGCGGAGCGGTGGGCCTCCTTGCCGCAGCGCAGCACGCAGGCGGAGCCCGCCTTCAGCGCCAGCGCCGCCGCGTCGGAGGTGACGTTGGGGCGGCTCTCATAGATGATGGCCACCACCCCCATGGGGACGGCGGTCTTTTCGATCACCAGCCCGTTGGGCCGCTCCTCCCGCCGGAGCACCAGCCCCACCGGATCGGGCAGCGCCGCCACCTCCCGCACGCCCTGGGCCATGCTGAACACCCGCTCCTCGTTCAGGGCCAGCCGGTCCAGCATCACGGTGGACACCGTGCCCTTGGCCTCAATGAGGTCCAGGCCGTTGGCGGTGAGTATGACTTTTGCATTGTCCAGCAGCGCGTCCGCCATGGCCGCCAGGGCGCGGTTCTTAGCAGCGGAATCGGCCAGGGCCATAGCGCCTTTCGCGCCCTTGGCGCGCCGCAGCAGCTCCTGTGTGGTCATTGTCCCTCTCTCCTTCCGATGAAGCGGGTGCCGGTGTGCCTGCCCGCCGCGATGTCGTACAGCAGCTCCGGCCGCTGGCCGTTGGCGATGACCATGTCGCAGCCGCAGGCCATGGCGATCTCCGCCGCCTTCAATTTGGTGGCCATTCCGCCGGTGCCCAGGGCGGAACCGGGGTCACCGGCCAGCGCTTTCAGCTCCGGTGTGATTTCCCGCACCTCCGGGATGAGGGCGGCGTCCGCATTTTTCCGGGGGTCGGCGGTGTACAGCCCGTCGATGTCGCTGAGCAAAATCAGCAGGTCCGCCCCCATGCACCGGGCCACGATGGCGGACAGGGTGTCATTCTCTCCAATGGTGGTGGACACGCCCACCTCGTCGGTGGCCACCGCGTCGTTCTCGTTGACGATGGGCAGGGCGTTGAGCTCCAGCAGGCGGTTCATGGCGTTTTCAAAGTTCTGCCGCCGCTGGGGGTAGTTCACATCCTCCGCCGTCAGCAGCAGCTGGGCCACGGTGTGGTTATACTCTGCGAACAGCTTGTCATAGGTGTACATCAGCTCGCACTGGCCCACGGCGGCGGCGGCCTGCTTGGTGGGCATATCCGCCGGGCGGCCGGGGAGGTTCAGCTTGCCCACCCCCATGCCGATGGCCCCGGAGGACACCAGGATGAGCTGATGCCCCGCGTTTTTCAAGTCGGACAGCACCTTCACCAGCTCCTCCGCCCGGCGGATATTCAGCCGCCCGGTGGAATGTGCCAGGGTGGAGGTGCCCACTTTGACCACAATCTTCATCGTCATTCCCTCTCCGTCTGGTTTTTGCCATTATACCACGCTAAAGCAGAAAAGGAAAGCCCGGGTTTTGGACTTTCCTTTTCTGCTTAAAACTCAGCACTCCTGTTCCGCCAGGTAATCCGACACCTGTCCCAGGGTCTTGGGGGTGCACACGGCGGTGACCTGGATGGTCTCGCCGTAGTCCACCTTTTCCACCTTGGCCTCCCGGTAGAGCTGGTCCAGCAGGCCGCCCTTGTCGTAGGGGAGCCGCAGCTCCACCCGGCGCACCCCCGCGTCCAGCCGCCTTTCGATGGCGGCCAGCAGGCCGTCCAGCCCCGCGCCGGTTTTGGCGGAGATGGACACCATGTCCTCTCCGTGGGGCAGGATGTCCCCTACGAACTTGTCGCACTTGTTGAACACCTCCAGCCTGGGCGTCTCAGCTGCTCCCAGCTCCTGGATCAGCTTGTCCACCACCTCCGCCTGCTCCCGCCAATGGGGGTCGGAGGCGTCGATGACGTGCAGGAGCAGGTCGGCGAAGGCGAGCTCCTCCAGGGTGGCCTTGAAGGCGTCCACCAGCTGGTGGGGCAGCTTGGAGATGAAGCCAACGGTGTCCGAAACGAGTACGGTGCAGACGTCGGAAATTTCCAGCATCCGGGTGGTGGTATCCAGGGTGTCGAAGAGCCGGTCGTTGGCGGGGATATCCGACCCGGTGAGGGCGTTGAGCAGGGTGGACTTGCCCGCGTTGGTGTAGCCCACGATGGCAACAACGGGCACCTCGTTTTTCACCCGGCGCTCCCGCTGGGTGGCCCGCACCCGGCGCACGTCCTTCAATTCCTCCTCCAGCTTGTCGATTTTCCGGTGGATGATCCGCCGGTCGGTTTCCATCTGGGTCTCGCCAGGGCCCCGGGTGCCGATGGCCCCCTCCTGGCGCTCCAGGTGCTTCCACATGCCGGTCAGCCGGGGGAGCAGGTACTTGTACTGGGCCAGCGCCACCTGGAGCCGCCCCTCGCTGGTGCGGGCCCGCTTGGCGAAGATGTCCAGGATGAGGGCGGAGCGGTCCATCACCGTCACCCCCAGCTCCTCGGTGAGCACCCGCTGCTGGGAGGGGGACAGGGGGTTGTCAAAGATCACGATGTCCGCCCCCAGGCTCTGGACCAGCTCCTTGACCTCCTCCACCTTGCCCTCGCCGATGAAGGTGCGCGGGTCGGGGGAGGACTTGTTTTGCAGCACCGTGGCCAGGCATTCGCCTCCCGCCGTGTCCAGCAGGGCGGCAAGCTCCTCCAGGGACTCGTCGGAGGCGTTTTCCTCCCGGGTCAGGCAGGGGGCGCTGAGGCCCGCCAGTATTGCACGGTTGATTTCTTTGACTTCGGTTTTATCAAACATATATGGTAAAACACCTCGTTTTCCTTTGCTTTTGGATCGTTATGCCTTAGTATATGCACTTAATGCGAAAAAGAGAAAGACCCGCCGCAATTGCTTGCAACGGGTCTTTGAACTGACAGGTTTTAGCCCAAACCGAACTTCTTATTGAAGCGGCTGACGCGTCCGCCGGTATCCACCATCTTCTGCTTGCCGGTGTAGAAGGGGTGACACTTGGAGCAGACTTCCACCTTGATGTCCTTCTTGGTCGAGCCAGTCTCGATCACGTTGCCGCAGGCGCACGTAATGGTGGTCTGCTGATACTTGGGATGGATGCCTTCCTTCATGGGTTTCACCTCTTTCTGTCGATCAAAAGTCCGGGAGCGCATAGGCTCCTTTTAAACGCAATCCGTATCTTATCATGTCCGCCGGAAAATTGCAAGTGGTTTTTTCAAATTTCCCAATCTTTGTTGATTTACCATTGAAGTGCGAAAGGTCGAAAGACCTCGACGCACTTCAATTTTTTTATGCTTTGGGGAAAGGAGGCCGGGGAACATGGGCCGAAAACTCCGCTATCTCGGGCCGAGCGAGCGGGCCGCGGCAAACTTAGGAAAGCACTGATTAACTGCGTCTGCGGCGCATTGCTCTTGTCGATTGAATCAGTTCTTCCTTAAGCTTCACTATATAGAGCATCAACTGCCGCAAGTATGTGTCCCGCAGCCATGCTCTGCGCAGGTGTGTTCCGCTCCATGGTGATGATCGTGGTGTTCACAGCACGCATCAGGCTCAAAGTTCAGCTCCCCTTTGAGCAGGGCCTGCACCGCACGGTCAGCCTCGCCGGATACACCGCCGTACAGCTGGATGCCTGCCGCCGCTAGGGCCGCCTGAGCGCCGCCGCCAATCCCGCCGCAAATCAAAGCGTCCGCTTTCAGCGCGGTGAGCACGCCGGCCAAAGCACCATGTCCGCTTCCGTTGGTGCCGACAACCTCGGATGACACAACCGTACCATCCTGCACATCATAAACCTTAAATTGCTCTGTACGGCCAAAGTGCTGAAAAATCTGGCCGTTTTCATAGGTTACTGCAATTCTCATAACAGCATCTCCTTTTTGTTTCTCATATTGCTGGCGGTACTGCCGCTTAAAGCAGTCCGTACATCCACAGCCGGTGCCTTTTCCATCGCAGAGCTGGAACTCGCCGCCTCCGATGTGGAGCGGAGCCCCCTCCACCAGCGCTTCTGCCAGCTTTTTCCGGGCGCTGTCGTAGATTTTCTGCACCGTCGTCCGGGCTACCTGCATCCGTTCTCCGCACGCTTCCTGGGAAAACCCCTCTTTGTCAATCAACCGGATCGTTTCATACTCATCCACTGTCAAAAGAATCGGGGAGCGCTGCGCCTCCGCGTGGGCAGGCAGAAACTCCAAAACCCTGGGGAAATGACAGACCTTTCTGCATTTTACTGGTCTTGGCATAGAAACTCCTCCCAATTGATATACATGAATTATAGAGTGATTAAGGGCATATGTCAAGAACGAAATTGACATATGCCCTTAATTGTTTTATACTATGTACAGCTTTTTGTAAGGAGAGCGCACAATGGAGTTTTCAGAGTACTTTCCCGTATGGGACAGCATGACGCCCCGGCAGCAGGAAGCGATTTCCGCCAGCCTGGTCAGCCGAAGCGTGAAAAAAGGGACCATGCTCCACAGCGGCGGCGCGGACTGTACCGGTCTGCTGCTGATCAAAACCGGCCAGCTTCGGGCCTTCATCCTCTCCAGGGAGGGACGGGAGGTCACCCTCTACCGGCTGTTCGACCGGGACATCTGCTTGTTTTCCGCCTCCTGCATGATGCGTTCCATCCAGTTTGATGTGGTCATCTCGGCGGAAAAAGATACGCAGCTGTGGATCATTCCTTCGGATATCTATAGACCGATCATGGAGCAGTCCGCTTATGTGGCGAACTACACCAATGAGATTATGGCCTCCCGGTTTTCCGAGGTCATGTGGCTGATGGAGCAGGTCATGTGGAACAGCATGGACAAACGGGTGGCCGCGTTTCTGCTGGAGGAAGCGTCCATTGAGGGCGCGGACTGTCTGCACATCACCCATGAGAGCATTGCCAACCACTTGGGCACGCACCGGGAGGTAATCACCAGGATGCTCCGCTACCTCCAGAACGAGGGGATGGTCCGGCTGTCCCGGGGC
>CATKZW010000032.1 GCA_949841465.1 uncultured Oscillospiraceae bacterium | reverse complement strand
TTCGCTGACGCGGTCTTTGCGGTGGAGGCAGTCTTCTTCGCCGCCGTCTTTTTGGCTGGCTTCGCCTCGGCCTCCGCGCCCTCCGCCGGAGCGCCGTCCTCCGTCTTCTTTTTGTACCCGCCCCGCTTGTCCTCCGGCAGGAAGTTGGAGCAGTCCGGGTTGACGCAGAAGGGCCGCTTGAATCCCCGCCCGGACAGCTTGAACATGGTCCAGCCGCAGACGGGACAGTTGTCCTTCACCGGCACGTCCCAGGTCATAAAGTCGCAGCGCTTCTCCTCCACCTTGCTGTTCAGGTGTTCACAGCAGTAGTAGGTGTACTGCTTGTTGTTCTTTTTGCTCACACCGGTGCGCTTCACCAGCCGGCCCCCGCACTTGGGGCACTTCCCCGGCATCTCCACCACCAGCGGCTTGGTGAAGCTGCACTCCGGCCAGCCGGGGCAGGCCAGAAACCGCCCGAACCGGCCCAGTTTCACCACCATTTTCCGGCCGCACATGTCGCACACCTCATCCGACTCCTCGTCGGGCACCTTGATGCGCTCGCCGTCCAGCTCGGATTCGGCCTTTTTCAGCTCCGCGTCGAAGCCGGTGTAGAACTCGCCCAGCACCTGCTTCCACGCCGCCTCACCGGCCTCCACCTTGTCCAGTTTGCTCTCCATCTGGGCGGTGAAGTCGGTGTCCACAATGTCGGGGAACTTTTCCTTCATCAGTCCCGTGACCACCTCGCCCAGCGGCGTGGGGCGGAGGTACTTGCCCTCCTTCACCACGTACTGCCGGTCGGTGATGGTGGAGATGGTGGGCGCGTAGGTGGACGGGCGGCCCACGCCCTTCTCCTCCAGCGCCTTGATGAGGGTGGCCTCGGTGAACCGGGCCGGGGGCTGGGTGAAGTGCTGGGCCGGTTCCAGGCCGTTGAGCTTCAGCGCCTCCCCCTCCTTCAGGTCGGGCAGCGGGGACTGGGGAGCCTCCTCATCCTCGTCCCGGCTCTCCTCATAAACCGCTGTAAAGCCGTTAAACTTCACAGAAGAATGACTGGCCCGGAACCGGTAGCCTGCCGCCTCCGCCTCGATGGTCACGCTGTCGTACACCGCTCCCGCCATCTGGCAGGCCAGGAAGCGGCTCCAGATCAGCTTGTAAAGGCGGTACTGGTCGGCGGTGAGGCTCTTTTTCAGGTCCTCCGGGGTCAGGTTCACATCGGAGGGGCGGATAGCCTCGTGGGCGTCCTGGGCGTTGCCCTTGGACTTGAACTGCCGGGTCTTTGCCGGGTAATACTGCTTGCCGTACCGGGCCTCAATGAAGGTCTTAGCCGCCGCCAGCGCCTCCTCGGACAGGCGCAGGGAGTCGGTACGCATATAGGTGATCAGACCCACGGTGCCCACGCCCTCAATGTCGATGCCCTCATAGAGCTGCTGGGCGATGGACATGGTGCGCCGGGGGATCATGTTCAACTTCCGGGACGCCTCCTGCTGGAGGGTAGAGGTGGTAAACGGGGGCGCGGGACTGCGGTTCTTGTCCTGCCGCTTCACACCAACTACTGTAAAAGGACAATCCTTTACAGCATTTACAATGCCGTCCACCTGCTCCCTGCTGGTGAGCTCCATCCGCTTTTCCTTCCCGTAGAAGTCCGCTTTGAATCCGCCCAGGTTGGGCGCGACGCGGGACAGGTCGGCAGTGATGGACCAATACTCCTGGGGGGTGAAGGCACGGATTTCCTCCTCCCGCTCCACCGCCAGCCGGGTGGCCACTGACTGCACCCGCCCGGCGGACAGCCCCCGGCGGATTTTCTTCCACAGCAGGGGCGAGAGCTGATATCCCACAATGCGGTCCAGCACCCGCCGGGCCTGCTGGGCGTCCACCAAATCCTGGTCGATGTCCCTGGGGTTGGCAATGGACTCCTTGACCACCTTCTGGGTGATCTCGTTAAAGGTCACCCGGCAGGTCTTCTCCTTCGGCACCCCCAGCACCGATTGGAGATGCCAGGAGATGGCCTCACCTTCCCGGTCAGGGTCGGTAGCCAGATAGATTTTGTCGCTGGCCTTGGCGGACTTGCGCAGGTCTTTGATGACGTCCGCCTTGTCCTTAATGTTCTCATAATCCGGCTCGAAGGTGCCCACATCCACCCCCAGCTTGCTCTTGGGCAGGTCCCGGATGTGACCCATGGACGCCTTCACCTCAAAGCCAGGGCCCAGGTATTTCCCGATGGTTTTCGCCTTGGCGGGCGACTCCACGATGACCAAATTACTGTTTGCCATGTTCCTCAACTACTCCATTTTCAATTTCACGGCAGCCCGGAACCGCTTGCCGCTCTCCTCCGCCACATATCCCTGGATCTGGAGCAGGGTCATGGCAGACATCACCCGCCGGGCGGGGATCTGGGTGCGTTCCACCAGGTCGTCCGCCACCGCCATGCCCTCGTTCAGGGCCAGCAGCAGCGCCCGCTGGTCGTCGGTCAGCTTATTCTTGCAGTCCGCCCAGCGGAGCACTGGAATGTCATCCTTTTTCGCCTGGGCGGGCTTCTCCTTTGACCGGGTAAGTTCCCGATGCTCCGGGACCACCGCGGCTCCCTCCAGCCGCTGGGCCTCCACCTCTGGGGACGCAAAGGCGTCCCAGCCCAGCTTCAGCTTGCCGGGGAACCGGCTTACAAACTCGCACAGCACGTCGTCCGAGCTCATAATCAGCTTGGCCGCCCCCTCCTGAATCAGCCGGTTGGTGCCCTCGCTCTCCGGCGCGCCCACCGGCCCAGGGACGGCAAACACCTCTCGGCTCTGCTCCGAAGCGTGGTTTACCGTCAGCAGGGTGCCGCCATAGCGGCCGCTCTCCACAGCGATAACGCCCACAGACAGGCCGCTGATGATGCGGTTGCGGATGGGGAAATTGGACGCTTTTGTCTCCGCTCCCGGCGGATACTCAGAGATAAGCGTGCCCACCGCCGCCACATCCTCAAAAAGGTCCTTGTGGTACTTGGGGTATACCACATCGATGCCGCCGCCCAGCACCGATACCACCGGTCCGCCCATCTTCAGCGCGCCCCGCACAGCGGCGGCGTCAATACCCTGCGCCATGCCGGAAACAATCAATGCGCCGTTCCGGGTAAGCTCGGCGGACAGCTTAGACGCCATTTGAACACCGTAAGGCGTAGCCGCCCGCGTGCCCACTATGGCGATGGCCACCTCTTCGTCAAAAGCGACCTGCCTCCCCTTCCAGTACAGCACCATAGGCGGCTGATGGATGGCTTTCAGGCGTTCCGGGTAGGTGGCGTCCTGACGGGTGAGCAGATGAATGCCAAGCCGGTCACAGTCTCCCAGCACCCGGTCGGCCTGATCCAGCGATTTGTCCATCAGGGAGCGGATCGTCTCCTGAGACAGCCCGCCCACCTGGGTATATGCCCCCTCATCGGCGGCGTGAACTTGCTCCGGCGCGCCGAAGTGCTCCAACACCCGCACAGCATTCTGACCGGCCAGCCCTTTGCGCTGCGTAAGCCAGATCCAGTGCTTCAGGTTAGACATAGCGGACCTCCTCCCTGCTCTCTATCTCCCATCGCTCCGTGCCATTTCCCACAGCACTACAGACGCAGCAGCGGCCGCGTTCAGCGACTCGCACCGGGCCCGCATGGGGATTTTAATTGTCTTTTGACACAGCTCCAGGGCCAGCTGAGACACGCCCCGGCCCTCGCTGCCGATAATGACCGCCGCTTTATCCAGCGAAGCGGCCCGGACATCTTCCGTATCCTCCCGCAATGCGGCGGCATACAGCGGGATGCCCGCCTGGCACAGTCTTTCTCCCGCTGTTTCCAGTGTACTCTCGTACACGGGCAGGCGGAACACCGCGCCCATCGTAGCCCGCACCGTCTTGGGGTTCCAAGGGTCGGCACAGCCATTGCATAAAATCAGCCCGTCGGTCCCGAACGCGTCGGCAGTCCGCCAGATAGTGCCCACATTGCCTGGATCCTGTACGCCGTCTAGGAGCAGATAACGTTTGCCTGTCAACTGCTCCGGCATGTCAAGAGCTTTCCCTTTGCAGAGGAAAACAATACCCTGCGGGCTCTCCGTGTCCGCGATGGAGGCCAGCAGATGATCCGCCACCTCCACCATCCTCACCCGCTCCGGCAGCTGTGGCAGAGACACACCGGGGGCGCAGATCACCGCCTCCAGCTCTGCATCCCAGTGCAGGGCCTCGTCCAGCAGTTTAGGGCCTTCACCGACAAAGGCCCTCTCCTCACGGCGGAAAGAGCGGCGGCTGTTCAGTTTCCGCACCCGTGCCAGCAGAGGGTTGGCCCGGCTGGTGATTTTCTCCTGTTCCATGGCTTACCCCCCCTTGTTTCAATGCGCAAAAGCATACCGGCAGAGTTCGCCGGTATGCTTTTGGGACAATTTCTTAATCCACCGGCCGCATGGTGGGGAACAGCAGGACTTCCCGGATGGAATCGTTATTGGTGAGCAGCATGACGCACCGGTCGATGCCGATGCCCAAGCCGCCGGTGGGCGGCATGCCGTACTCCAGCGCGGTGAGAAAGTCCTCGTCCATCATGCCGGCCTCGTCGTCCCCCTTGGCCCGCAGCTCCACCTGCTTCTGGAAGCGCTGACGCTGGTCAATGGGGTCGTTAAGCTCGGAGAAGGCATTGCCCATCTCGCTGCGGCAGATAAACAGCTCGAACCGCTCGGTGAGCCGGGGATCGCTGGGGGACCGCTTGGCCAGCGGGGACACGTCCACCGGGTGCATGGTAATAAAGGTAGGCTGGATGAGCTTGTCCTCTACCCGCTGGTCAAAGCACTCATACAGGGCGTTGCCCCAGGTTTTGTCGGCGGTCTCGGGCAGTTCCACCCCAATGGACTTGGCGGCGGCCACAGCCTCCTCATCGGAGGTGATGGCCATGAAGTCCAGGCCGGTGTACTGCTTGACAGCCTCGTGCATGGGCAGGCGGGGCCAGCCAGGGGTCAGATCGATCTGCTCCCCCTGCCACTCCACCTGATAGGTACCCAAAATCTTCTGGGCCGCGGAGGACAGCAGGTCCTCAAACAGGTCCATCATGTCGTTGAAATCGGCGTAGGCCTGGTACAGCTCAATGGTGGTGAACTCCGGATTGTGCCGGTTGTCCATGCCCTCGTTGCGGAAGATGCGGCCCATCTCGTACACCCGCTCCAG
This sequence comes from uncultured Oscillospiraceae bacterium, assembly GCA_949841465.1. Taxonomy (GTDB): domain Bacteria; phylum Bacillota; class Clostridia; order Oscillospirales; family Oscillospiraceae; genus Enterenecus. The sequence goes on along the minus strand of CATKZW010000032.1, from coordinate 30,200 downwards.
GCCGCCCACAATCAGCCGCTTCAGGGGCAGCTCGGTAGCGATGCGCATGTACATGTCGATGTCCAGCGTATTGTGATGGGTGATGAAGGGCCGGGCGGTGGCGCCGCCGGAGATGGTGTTGAGCACCGGGGTCTCAACCTCCATAAAGCCTCGGGCATCCATGAAATCCCGGACATGCTTGATAAACTGGGAGCGGATGACAAAATTCCGCTTCACATCGGGGTTAACGATCAGGTCCACATACCGCTGGCGGCAGCGGGTCTCCACGTCGGTAAGGCCGTGGAACTTCTCCGGCAGGGGCAGCAGGGACTTGGACAGCAAAGTGATGGTCTTGGCCTTGATGGAGATTTCCCCCCGCTTGGTGCGGAAGACCTCCCCCTCCACGCCGACGATGTCACCGATATCATACTTCTTGAAGACGGCCAGCGCCTCCTCCCCCACGTCGTCAATGCGCACGTAGAGCTGTACGCGGCCGCCGTTGTCCTGAAGGTCGGCAAACACCGCCTTGCCCATCCCCCGTTTGCTCATAAGGCGGCCGGCCAGCCGGACGGTCTGCCCCTCCAGCTCCTCGAAGCGGTCCTTCACCTCATTGCTGTGGTGGGTGACGTCAAACTTGGTGATGACGAAGGGGTCCTGACCCTTTTCCCGCAGGTCGCTCAGCTTGTCCCTCCGAACCTGAAGCAGCTCGGACAGGGAGGGCTCCTCCTGGACAGCATCCTGCCGGACGCCCTGCTCTGCGGCATCCTGCCGGACGCCCGGATTATTGGTCTGCTCAGACATTGATACTCTCTCCTTTGTATCGTAACGGGCCGCCCTCATCGCTGGATGGCGACTACCTCATATTCAATGTTGCCCGCAGGGGCCTCAACCACGGCGATGTCGCCCACAGCCCTGCCCAGCAGGGCCCTGCCGAAGGGGGATTCCTCAGAGATGCGGCCGTTCATGGGGTCGGCCTCCTGGGAGCCCACCACCTGATAGGTCTCTTCCTCGCCGGTGACCACATCCTTTACCGTGATCTTGCTGCCCATACCCACCACGTCGGAGTCATCGGCATTCTCCTCAATGACCACGTAGTTGGCTAAAATGTTCTCCAGCTCGGCAATCCGGGAGTAGAGCTTGCCCTGCTCATTCTTCGCCTCATCGTACTCGCTGTTCTCCGACAGGTCGCCAAAGGACCGGGCCTCCTTGATGAGGTCGGCCACCTCCTTCTCCCGTACGGTCTTAAGGTAGGTCAGTTCCTTTTTCAGTTCCTCCAGGCGCTCAGCGCTCAGCTTATATTCCTTGGCCATCTTGTCTTCATCCTTTCTGATCCCCTGCGGGAATCGTGAACCGCCACGGGCATGGCACGGGGTCGCAACAGTTATTCTATGGAATTATAGATACTTTGCACACTTTTGTCAAGTGCTTCCGTGCCCGCTGACGGGGCTGAATGTCATTTTTTCCGGACTGAGGGCCGCTTTTTCTTTTGACGGCCCCCCAGCATACCCGCCAGAGCGCCGCCGCACAGGCAGCCCGCCAGCTCGATGAGGGCCTGGGCCCCCAGCGTGGGCGCGTCGCTCATGAGCAAGCTCACCGCCAGTATGAGCAGGTAGCAAACCGTCCCCGCGGCCAGCCCCCCGAGCAGACGCCTGGAGCGCCATCTGGAGCAGGCCAGCAGCCCCCCTGCAAAACAGCCCAGAACACAGGCCGCCGCCGTGAGCTGGGGCGCAGAATCCTCCTTTAAAATCCCATTGGACACCGCCAGCGCACCCAGCAGCAGGATCACCAGCTCCACCCCCAGCGCCAACAGGCCGCCCAGCGCCACCCCGGTGGCCATCTGCACGGCGTTGGTCCCCCGCTCCTCAGCCTTACCCATTAAAAGCACCCCTTTTCACATGGTTTCTATACCATATGCAAAAGGGGTGCCTGTCATGACTGGACCTAGGCGTTTACTTGTCGTCTTTTTTGTCCTTCCTGTCCTTCTTCTCCTCTTTTTCAGGGACAGGCGCCTCCTCAGTGCTCTGAGTGCCCTTGCTGGAGACGGCCCACTTTGTAAACTCAATGCGAACGCGGTCCGCCCCGGTCTCCATCACGATGGTCTGCTCCTTCACAGCGCAGATGGTGCCAACGATGCCGCCGATGGTGGTGATGGTATCCCCCACCTTTAAGCTGCTGCGCATCTCCTCGGCCGCCTTTTTCTTCTTGCTCTCCGGCCGGATCATCAAGAAATACATGATGCCGATCATGACCACGATCATAATAATTTCCACTTAGATTTTCCCCCAATGTAAAAATTTGAACAGAGCTTATATGGATGTATTATAACGGTTTTCGAGCAAAAACACAACCCCTTATTTTTTTGCGCAGGCAAATATGTCTTTCAAGAAATAACGTACAATTTTTTCCCGCCATCTGCCTTCATTTCTGGATAAATGACCTTTTACATTTGGCAGCACGCGCACTATAATAGGCACGCAGTCCAAGCTCAGCAGCGCAGAATTTGATGGAGGCGAACGTATCATGAACAAGGACCTGACCGTAGGCAAGCCGGAAGCGGTGCTCTGGAGCTTCTGTCTGCCGCTGTTCGGCAGTATCATCTTTCAGCAGCTGTATAATCTGGCCGACAGCTTTGTGGCCGGCAGATTTGTGGGGGAGGACGCCCTTGCGGCAGTGGGCAACAGCTATGAGGTCACGCTGATCTTCCTGGCCTTTGCCTTTGGCTGCAACATCGGCTGCTCGGTGGTGGTGTCCCAGCTCTTCGGGGCAAAACAGTTCCGGGAGCTGAAAACGGCGGTGTACACCACCCTAATCGCCAGCGGCATGGTCTGCCTGGTGCTGATGGCGGCGGGCGCCCTGTTCTGCACCCAGCTTCTCCAGCTCATCCATACGCCGGGCAACGTGATGGCAGACTCCAAGCTCTATCTGGACATCTATATCCTGGGCCTGCCCTTCGTATTTTATTATAATGTTGCCACCGGCATCTTCTCCGCCCTGGGCGATTCCAAGACGCCGTTTTTCTTCCTGGCCGCCTCCTCCCTGTCCAACATCGCGGTGGATATCCTGTTCGTCACCGCCTTTCACATGGGGGTGGACGGCGTGGCCTGGGCCACCTTCCTGTGCCAGGGGGTCAGCTGCGTCCTGGCTCTGGTCTTTGTGCTCCGGCGGTTCCGGAAGATTGAGACGGACGGAAAAGCCGCCCCCTTCTCCTGGCCGCTGTTTCGGCGCATCGCGGTGGTGGCAGTACCCAGCATTTTACAGCAGAGCTTTATCTCTATCGGCAACATCGTCATTCAAGGCGTCATCAATGGGTTCGGCTCCAGCGTGATGGCAGGGTATTCCGCCTCCGTCAAGCTGAACAACCTGGTCATCACCTCCTTTACCACTCTGGGCAACGGAATCTCCAACTTCACCGCCCAGAACATTGGCGCGAATAAACTGTCCCGCGTGAAGTCGGGGTTCCGGGCCGGGCTGAAGCTGGTGTGGATGCTGAGCGTACCCCTGTTCCTGCTCTACTCTTTCGCCGGACAGTATCTGGTGTACATCTTCCTGGACGCGGCCAGCGAAACGGCGGTGGCCACAGGCGTGCAGTTCCTGCGCATCCTCGCGCCGTTTTACTTCGTGATCTCCGCCAAGCTGGTGGCGGACGGTATCCTCCGCGGCTCCGGCCTGATGAAGAAATTCATGGTATGCACCTTCACCGACCTGATCCTCCGCGTGGTGCTGGCCAAGATACTCTCCGGCGTCTTCGGAGTGACGGGCATCTGGTGCGCGTGGCCCATCGGCTGGGCGGTGGGGACGGTGCTCTCCATTCTGTTCTACAGAAGCGGGCCATGGTGCGCAGCCCGGCAGACACAGGACGAATTATAAAACGTAGCACTAAAAAGTGTGCCCGGGGGCATTTCCTCCAGGCACACTTTTGATATGTTGAACGCTTATTTCTTCTGTGGGCTCAGCTCCATCCTCCAGGGCAGATTGTACGGGCTGTCCTTCCGCCCTTTGATGGCCCAGTACACGTCCGCCCGCTGCTGGACAGCGGCCATGCCGGCCTCACCGGCGGAGCCGGACAGCTTCCAGGCGGCAAATCCATCCAGAAAGCTCTGGCACAGCTCATCCCAGGACTGGAAGGTACGCTGGATGATCTTCCCCACCTCGCAGGACCGGCGGATCATCTCCTCACGGCTGCACCAGTCCAGCAAATAGGCACAGCCCAGCAGCTGCATGGACCGGCACAGCTCCCAGGCCCGGCCCGTCTGGTTCATGCAGTTATGGAAACCGGGACCCACGCTCATGTACTCCACCGTGTCCAGCAGCTCTTCGTAGCTGCCGATGTCCCAGCTGTCCTCCAAGGTTTCCTTCATCTCTTTCACCGTCTCCGGCGTCCTGGGCACCGCACCGATGTGGAACGGTCCCTTCCGGGCGGCCTCCATCCCGGACCCGTACAGCCCGGCGTAAAACTGCCCCCAGATGGCGTAGGTGCCCACCAGCCACAGTTCCAGGTCGTTTTTCGTCTGGGTAATCTCCGCCCTTTTCTTCCGGCAGAGATTCCGTAGGGCTCGGATCGCTGCCAGCACCGCCAAGGCCCCGATCGTGCCAAAGATAATAAATCGGGTCGTAAAGCTCTCCCGGTCCAGGGCGGACCCATGACTGCCCAGCATATCCGCATAATAGTCCGTGGCGGCCAGATCAGGCGCTTCCCGGGCCAGAATAGCCCGCTCCTGGTCCGTCAGCGTCCAGGGCCGCCAGGCACCGATGGGAGAACTCCAAAAATCATTGGCCGGGTCGTACCGGTCGGCATCCAAATTGTACCGCATGGCAATCTGCTCACCGCTATCCAGCGTGACGAGTCTGTAGTAAACGCCGGACAGATGAACCCCCTCGGAGTCATCCCAGCCCCGCTGGACAGCGTGGACGGCAAAATGGTCCAGCGCCTCCATCTCCTTGATGGAATGGGCCACCGGCGTATCCGCCTGGGCCTCGCTGCCCACCCCGCCGGGGTCCAGGTCCTTCATCTGGACGTAAAGCATCCAGGCAGGCCGGGCAAGCCCCAGAGCAAACGCTATCGATAGGGCCAGGCACACCAAAAGCCGCACCACCGGCCCGTTTTTCTTGATCCAATCCATAGTGGTCCCCTCCCAAACATACGGCTCACTTCCGAGAGATCCATATAAATCGGGGCAGATCCGCCCAATCGCTGCTGAACCGATCGCCGTTGAGCTGATAGGCTTTCAAATTCAGGCTGAATTCCTCCGCAGGGAGGCTGACCAGCTGAACTCCGTTGAACAGGTACTGCCGCACCGTCTCCCCGGCCGCCGCGTCCAGACCGCTCACCAGGAAGTACGTCTTCCCATCCAATTCCACTGGCCCCTGGGGCTCCAGCTTATAGCCGTCCCCGCCGAAATCCTCACGAGCCAGGCCGCTTTCCTCCACCAGGAAAGCGCACAGAGCGGTTCCCACCTCATTTTCATAGTAAGCCCGGACACTGTCCGCATCAAAGGGTTCATCCGAGGTATAGGTGAAGTAAGTCAGATCGTAGTAGGCTAAAATCATCTGGAATGAGGGCGGAAACGCCTGATACCAGGGCTCCAACGCAAGATCCTCCAGCAGCTGTCCCAGCTTGGTGATCCCCTCTCCCCCGCCTGTCAGAGGCAGGCGCAGCACATAGCTCCCCGGTGAGGCGCCGTAGGCTCCCATGACGCCGTCACAGCCGCCCTCCTGGATGAGGGCAAGCTCCCAGCTTTGCTCCTTGGCAAAATCCTTCAGCGCCTGCGTCACCATCACATTGCTGTAGTTGGTGGTATAGCCCCGCTGCCCCTCCATCAGGTCCCGCTCTCCCTCCGGCCAGGCCATGAACAGCAGATCCGGCTGGTCCCAGGGTGCGTAGAGATTCTCGTAATTGTCCCGACCCTTCCACTGGGACTCCATCGCCCGGCCAAAGTCCTCCTCCATATACCGGCACAGCAGCTCCCGGTCCTTCTGCTCCGGTACTCCGGCCAGATGGTCGATGGCCGCAGGAAGCAGTCCCGCGCCCAAAGCAGCGGCTAAAATCAGCACTGCGGCAACGGCGGCAGCGATAATCATCCGGCTTTTTTTCCCGGCCTTTTCCCGGAGGGGCTTTTCCTCCACCCTCGGCGGCGCTCCCTCCACCAAAAGCTCCCGAAGCCCCTGCCACATGGGAGGCACATCCTTCCGGCGCAGGCCGAACGCCTTGGACAGCTCTACCTTCACCTGCCCATCCAGGTCCGGCGTGCGCCGCAGAAAGTCCTCAAGTCCGGTGATAAAATCCTGGTCGCCCTTCACCCCGAAAAAAGCGCTGCTGTTGAGGAACGAAGTCCAGACATACAGCGGCGCGCCGCCGGCATGAAGCTCCTCCAGCGTAGTCAAGGCTTTTTCCAGTCTGGGCCACTGCTCCTCCAGCCGTTTCGTCTCCTCCGGTGTGGCCGGACTATGCCGGGCAAAATAGGTGTCCCGCCGCTCCTGAGCGTGGCGCTCCCGCTCCTCCGCCCGCTGGGCCGCCTGCTGGGAGAAGATGCCCTCGAAGTCCCAGTCCGGCACCGATTCCCCAGCTTCGTCTTCCTCCTCACCCTCCGGTGCGACGAGCTCATCATAGTCCCAGCCGGGCTCTTCCCGGCGCTCCTCCTGCTCCTGAGGCTGAGACGGGGCCGGCCGATAGGAGGCCCTCCCGCCCTTCCGCGCCAGGCAGCGGGCCTGCTGATAAGCCTCGTGGAGGCGCTGAAAGCCCTCCGGGTCCTCCTCCGGGTGGGTGGTCTTCAACCGCTCCGCGTAGGCGCGGCGCACCTCGGATAGATCAGCCGGACCGGGAAGGCCCAGCTCACTCCAGGGCCAGTTCATTGATTCTCGTCCTCCTCGTTATCGCCGGACAGGTCAAAGGTAAAATCCGACAGACCGTCGTCCCCCACAACGTCCTCCACCCGATCCAGGAACAGGCTCACCCGCTTGGTGGCCTTGGCCACCAATAGAGGGTCCTGAGTGTTCAGAATGTTTTGATACCAGCCCAGAATGCGGAATACCTGCTCCCGCAGTCCGCCCACGGTGGCTACGTACAGCCGCTCCGCACGGGCGATGAGGGCACGGGTTTCCTCCCGCTCCCGGGGATGGAGCTTCAGCACGGACAGCTCCTCCAGCCGCCGGGCCACCTCCTCATCGCTCATCTCCCGGTTCTGAAGCACCAGACGGGCCACCTCCCCGTTTTTGTTGACCACCTCCACCTCCAGAATGCCGTTGATGTCATAGGTGAACCGCACCCGCACCGACTGCCGGCCCCGCCGGGCTCTGGGCACCTGAATATTCAGTTCTCCAAGCAGGGTATTGTCGGCACAGTAAAGGTTTTCTCCTTGATAGACTCGGACGGAGATGATCTCCTGGTCGTCATGGACGGTGAAGTATTCCCCCTCCCGACTGGAGGGCAAAACGCAGTTGCGCTCAATGAGGGAGGACATAATGGGCCGGTCCGGCTCGGCCCGGTTGTAGCTGGCAATGCCCAGGGTAAAGGGACATACGTCGGTGAGCACCAGCTCCTTTAAATCCACGGCCCGCTCCTTCATCCCCGCGCACACACCAGCCCCCAGGGCAATGGCGGTGTCGGGAGAGCTGCCCTTGGCGGGCTCCCGGCCCAGCAGCCGGGCCACAAACCGGCGCACAGAGGGCATATGGCTGGAGCCGCCTACCATTACCAACTCATCCAGCTCGTCCATGGCTATGCCGCTGTCCAGAAACACCCGGCGGACCGGGGCGGCCAGGCGGTGGAACAAAGCGCTACACGACCGGATGAGCCATTCGTTGGTGAGAGCCAGCGAGGCGCTGATCTCCCCGTCGTCGATGGCCATAATGACCGGCTCCTGGGTGGTGAGGGCGATCTTACAGGCCTCCGCCTGCCGCACCAGCAGCTCCTCCCGCTGGTCGGTCAGGGACTCCATGTCAATGCCTGTCTCTTTACAGAAGGCCTGGGTAATGGCAAAATCGAAGTCCGTCCCGCCCAGCTGGTTGTCTCCGCATACGGCGGTAACGCTGACTACGTTCTCAAACCGCTCCACCAGGGATACGTCCAGCGTACCGCCCCCCAGGTCGAACACCAGGCACACCTTGTCCTGATCCCCCTCGGCGATGTGGGCGGCCACAGCGGCGGCGGAGGGCTCATTCACCAGGCGCTCCACATACAGGCCAGCCAGCGCCCCCGCCCGTTTGGTTGCGGAGCGCTGGGCCTCGGCAAAGTAGGCCGGGACGCTGACCACCGCCTCGGTCACCGGCTCACCCAGATATGCCTCCGCATCCTCCCGAAGTCTGCGCAGCACCAGGGCGGACAGCTCCTCCGGCGCGAAGGTGCGTTCGCCCAGCTGAAAGGTTTTCTGCGTCCCCATATACCGCTTGAAGCGGGCGGCCGTCCGCTCTGGGTGGGAAATCAGCCGGTCCCTGGCGGTCCGGCCCACAAGAATGGCGCCGTCGTCGTCCACGCTGACCACGCTCGGGGTGAGGTATTCTCCGGCCGCGTTGGGTATGAGCTCACTCTTCCCGTTCCGCCACACCGCCGCCAAGCTGTTGGTGGTTCCAAGATCAATTCCAATGATTGCCATGCGGTATCCCCTCCCCGGATTATTTGATTGTACGATCATGGCAGAGCGCAAATCATCAAATGATTCGCGGTGCTATTATATCACGGCATTACAGGGGTTTCAACGTTTTTACATTTAAATAACACACATTCGCTTCGTCCAAACCACACTTCTATTTTATTCAAGGGATTTATATGCAAAACTGGGAAATCATAGGAATTTGCTTCATCGCACTTTAAAAAACCGCCGGAGCAGCCTACTCCGGCGGTTTTTGCTTTGTTGAACGCCTGTCAGGGCACGAACCCCTCAAAGATGGAAGTCACCCCTTCCCGATCCAGCCGCTCCATCACCGACGGGGCCCGGACCGTCCAGGCCACCTCGTGGACGCCGTACAGCGCCCGCATCAGCCGCAGGCTGGCATTCCCCCGGTCCTGCCAGTTGTAGGCAATAAAATCTGGGCGGGTGGCGGCGGTAGTGAGCAGGTTGGTCAGCACAAACCGCACCGGCAGGGACAGGTTTTCCACCTCGCTGTCCCGCAGGAAGTCCTGGCTCAGCTGTCCCCGCAAAACCCGGGGGTACTTCTCCTTGAGCCGTAGCAGCGCCGCCGGGTGGAAGGACTCCAGGCAATAGATCCCCTTCCACCCCTCCAACGCCGCCATGACCGCATCTGTGAGCGGAGCGGCGTTGCCGCGCTCCACCTTCAACTCAATGACCAAGGGCGTTTTGCCCTCAAACAGGGTCAACACATCCTGAAACAGCGGGATGCGCTCCTCCGTCCCCATCAGCGGATAGTCTATCAGGTCGGCGGCGGTCAGGTCCTCAATCAATATGTCTGTGCCGCATACCCGCTTTAAGCTGCTGTCATGGACCACGGCCAAATTTCCGTCCGCCATCAGATGAACGTCCAGCTCCGCGCCAAAGCCGTGGTCAATGGCCCGGCGGAAGGCGGCCATGGAGTTCTCCGGAACTCCATGGTCCGGGTCATGCAATCCCCGGTGGGCAAAGCGGACGCCCTCCAACGCCTCCCACCCCGGCTGATTCCGCCTGGGATGGAGCAGCGCGCACCAGGCTCCCATCATGCCCAGGCAGCCCAGAGCTGCTTTTGTCATCGTTTTCATCCGCGCATCTCCTATCTACCGCGAATTGGTTCAGTCATCCATGTCTTCAAAAGCGTCCAGCCCCGTCTTTGCCTCCGCCTTGCTGTCCCCGTGACGGACAAACAGCATGGTGACAAAGCTCATTGACACAAAGAACGCCGCGTAGGGAAACAGGATCTGATAGCTGATGTCCCGCATCAGCGTACCCGCCAGCACCGGGGTAATGACCTGGGCGGTCATGGAGGCGGTGTAGTAGTAGCCGGTGAACTTGCCCACATCGGAGCCCTTGCACATCTCCACCACCATGGGCAGGGAATTGACGTTAATGGCCGCCCAGGCCAGCCCCACCAGGGCAAAGGCCACATACATAGGCGCGGTGATGGTGTGGGAATTGCGGGTCATCAGGAAACCAGCGACAAAGCAGGCCGCCAGCAGGATGACCCCCGCCTGGATGGTCCGCTTCCGGCCAAATTTGGAGGCCGCCACGCCGATGGGGATATAGGATACAATGGCACCCACCGTGGCCACCATGAGGCAGGTGTTGGTACCGCCGATGCCCTCCCCCATCACCTCGGCCACGTAGGTGGAGAACCATGTGGTGACGCCGTTATACCCCGCGTACCACAGTGCGATGGAGGCCAGCAGGAAAATCAGGCTCTTTTTCACCGGGCCGGGCAGCACCTCCCCGCCGCTGCCGTCATCCTTGGCCAGGTTCCATTCCGGGTGCTCCTTTTCCAGCGCCCGGTTTTCCTCCACCAGCCTGGGCTCCCGAATGGTAACCAGAAGCACCGCCACCGCCAGCACCATGATGGCGGACACGATAATGAAGAGCGGCTGATAGTTCACATGGACCTGACCGCGGGTGACCGACGCTGGGTACAGCACCACGCTGATGCCCAGGTAGAGCACGCCGCCTACTGCGCCCATCAGGTTGATAATGGCATTGCCCTTAGAGCGCAGAGGCTTGGGGGTAACGTCCGGCATCAGGGCCACAGCGGGAGAGCGGTAGGTGCCCATGGAGATGAGCAGCAGACCCAACACAATGATGAAGCTCACCAGCTTAAAGGGCGCGGCCTCCTGAGAATAGCTGTTATCCAGAATGGGCAGCAGGTTCATCAGGATCACCGCCCCAGCGGTGCCCGCCAGAATGTAGGGTGTGCGGCGGCCCAGCTTCGTGCTGGTCTTGTCGGACAGTCCCCCAAAGAAGGGCAGCAGGAACAGGGCCAGAATATTGTCCGCCGCCATGATCGCGCCGGTGTAGGCCTCGTCCAGATGGAAGGTCTCCCGGAGAATCAGGGGAACCAGATTGTCATACATCTGCCAGAAGGAGCAGATGGACAGAAAGGCCAATCCCACCAGGATCGTTCGTTTGTTATTGAGCTTCAATTCGTTCATCGTTCCACTCTCTTTCCTTGTTTTACGCCCGAATCCAGGCGTTTCGAGCGGGTTTTGCCGACGGTCCCAGCGGTGTGTCCCTCAATTCCTCCCCTCCTCCCATGCCCGATGCAGGGCGGCAATATTCTCAAATACCCAGGTAGGTTTCACCTCGCTGGCCTCCAGATCGTCCAGCGTCCCCTCGCCGGACAGGACAAAGGCAGTATCGATCCCTGCGTTAGCCCCGGCGGCGATGTCGGTGTACAGGCGGTCGCCGATCATCAGTGTTTTTTCAGGCGGAACGCCGGCCCGCTCCATGGCCAGCTGCGCCATAGCGGGCTGGGGCTTTCCAATCACCCTGGGCCTGCGTCCCGTGGCCCGGAAGAGCATCTCGCACACGCTGCCGCAGTCGGGCACCGAACCGTACCAGGTGGGGCACACCCAGTCCGGGTTTGCGGCAATGAAGTCCACGCCTTTGTTCAGCAGGATGCAGGCGTCCTCCAGCTTCTGAAAGGTCAGCTCGGTGTCGAAGCCAATCACCAGACAGTCCACCCCGTCCTCCCGGCGGTCCGTCACAGGGATGCCCGCCCCGCGCAGCTGACCCTTGAAGCTCTCCGTGCCAAATACATAGCAGAGCCGGTAAGCCGGACGGCTCTGCAGGTCGGCGATCAGCGCATCTACCGACGTGACGAACTGTTCCCGCTCCGCCCGGATCCCCATGCCCGCCAGCTTGTCGATATAGTCCTGGCCCGATTTGGAGGAGTTGTTGGTGAGGAACCGATACCTGCACCCCCGGGCCTTCACCGCGTCCAGAAACGGGACGGTCCATGGGAACAAATCCCGGTCCAAGTAAATGGTGCCGTCCATGTCCAGCAGAAACAGCTCTTTATCGCCCAGGCGGCCCACATGTCTCACCTCTTTTGTGCTCTATTTTTCACAGCCCGGAGAAAAATATCTTTTAATCCGGCTTGGTGAAATTTATTTTAACATATCCTGCCGCTGTTGTCCACGAGATATGTAAAAAATGGATGAAAATTTAGAGGATATCTGTCTCCCACTGTTGCGTTTATCACAGTGCCGTGATAAACTATCCATGCGAGGCTTTGGCGACATCTGTCCCCGGGAGGACAGTACCTGGCAGTTTGGGCATTACGGCCTCCGGAAGACCTTCCGCGTGGCCGTCGCCACGGCGGACACGCTCAGGCCGCTGTATGATTTTCTGAAAAGCCTATAACGGCAAGGGTGTCCCTCCGGCTTGACCGGAGGGACACCCTTTGGCAGCAGAGTATATCATTTCATGCGCAGCAAACGCTCGATGTGTTTGTAGAGGAAAAATTTAATCAGCGACACCACAACACCCTTGAGCAGGTTGAACGGAACCACAGCGAACAGCACCAAGGTGGACACGCTGTTGATGGCGGGATTAATGTCGGTGCCCATGCCAACAATCGCGTCCAAAGGCATCCCATACAGAGCAGAAAAGGCAGGCAGCAGGTAAACGGCGTTGAACAGGCTGCCGAATACCGTCAGCACAACGGTGCCAACTCCCATGCCGACCACCGCACTGCGCCGGGATTTCTTCGCAAAGTAAATCACCGAAGCCGGCAGGATAAACGAGCAGCCCATCACAAAATTAGACAAATCCCCCACGAAGGCGGTGGTGGTGCCCCGAAGCAGCAGTTTCAGAAGCTCCTTCACCAGTGCGCACACCACGCCGGCCACCGGACCCAGGGAAAAGGCACAAATCAACTCCGGCACAAAGCTGAAGTCCAGCTCGTAAAAGGCAGGGGCGAAGGGCAGGGGGAACTCAAAGTACACCAGTACGGCGGCGATGGCGGCAAATATGCCGATGTAGGCCGTCCGGCGGGCCGGGGACTGCCTCTCCGGCTTCAGCCACAGCTTTTCCAGTGCCGCGGCCGCCGCGAAAATAGCCACGAAAATCAGCAGAAATATCAACAGATACATCACATTTTCCCGCACCGCCGCCCAAAGATTTGACAGATTTTCCAACATACAAAAAAACCTCCTGAAGATAGTCTGAAACGCCTGAAAAGACTGTCTTCCAGGCGCAACACTACCGCAGGAGGGTTACGCGTCTTCTTTCATCCGGACTATACCGTTGGTCCCGGAGTTTCACCGAGTCAGCCGCTTTCGCGGGTCGCGGACTTTACCGCCAGTGGGGAATCTCACCCCGCCCTGAAGACAATTCATTCACTTGTTTCGCATCATATTATACGCCATATATACAGAGAATGCAAGCCCCTTTTGTCGAATGATTTTTAAGATAAACGTTTTTGTTTTTGCTTGACGTTTTTTTAATAATATAGTACTATTGTGTCACTCACATCAAGAAAGGGGGGCCTCACATGGCCCTGGAGAAGAGCAGCACCTGCTGCTTCACCGGCCACCGGCCGGACAAACTGCCCTGGGGGCTGGATGAGCGGGACCCCCGCTGCACCGCTTTGAAGCACAGCCTGGGCCGGGAGCTGGAAGCGCTGTACCGCCGGGGGTTCCGGCACTTCATTTCCGGCATGGCCATGGGCTGCGACCTCTATTTTGCCGAGGCGGCGCTGGCCCTGCGGGATAAATATCCGGAGCTGACAGTGGAGGGTGCGGTCCCCTGCCCCACCCAGGCCCAGCGTTGGCCGGAGGAAACCCGCCGCCGCTGGCGGGACATTCTGGACCGCTGCGACCTGGAGACAGTGGTCCAGCAGAACTATGACCGCTGGTGTATGCTCCGCCGGGACCGGTATATGGTAGACCGGTCCGCCGCCGTGCTGGCGGTGTTCGACGGCACGGCGGGAGGCACCCGATACACCTTGAACTACGCCATGGACCATAAGCGCGAGATTCTGCTTCTGGACCCCTTGCGTCCGGAGGCAGACGCAGTCCGCCTGACCATATGAAACGCCCCGCCGGGTTCCGGCGGGGCGTTTTCTCACATCTTCAGCGAGCCGCTGAAATTCTCCACGACCTCGCCTACGGCTTTGATGGCCTTGCCCGCCGCCCGCTGGGCGGAGTGCTTTTTCTTCTTAGGCATCATCATCAGGCCGATGGCCGCTCCCGCTGCCATCGTAGCTCCGGCGATGGGCAGCATGGCCTTTTTTTCCAGTTTCATGTGTCATCACTCCTTCGCGGAATCAGTTTGCCCAGTTTGCCGCGAATAAGCAACTATTTCTACTGGAAACTATTTCAAAATCAATGACACGGGGCAGTGATCGCTGCCCTGAATCTCCGGGTGGATGGCGGCCTCCGCCACCCGCTCCCCCAGGCGGTTAGACACGATAAAATAGTCGATCCGCCATCCCACGTTCTTCTCCCGGGCGTGGAAGCGGTAGCTCCACCAGGAGTAGGCCTCCCTCTCCTCGGGATGAAGCAGGCGGAAGGTGTCGGTGAAGCCCGAACCCAGCAGACGGGTCATGGCGGCCCGCTCCTGGTCTGAGAAGCCCGCGTTGCCCCGGTTGGTCTTGGGATTTTTCAGGTCGATCTCCTCGTGGGCCACATTCAGGTCGCCGCAGTAGACCACAGGTTTGGTCCTGTCCAGGCTTTTGAGGTAGTCCAGAAGATCGTCCTCCCACTCCATGCGGTAGCCGATGCGGGCCAGCTCGTTCTGGGCGTTGGGCGTGTAGCAGTTTACCAGCCAGAAGCCGGGGTACTCCAGCGTGATCAGCCGTCCCTCGTGGTCATGCTTGTCCATATCCATGCCATAGGACACGGAAAGCGGCTCCTGCCGGGCAAAGACAGCGGTACCGGAGTAGCCCTTTTTCTCCGCCGAGTTCCAAAATTCATGGTAGCCGGGCAGCTCCACTTCCGCCTGCCCCCGCTCCATCTTGGTTTCCTGAAGGCAGATCAGGTCGGCGTCCAGCGCCAGCACAGAGTCCGCAAAGCCCTTTTTCAGACAGGCCCGCAGACCGTTCACATTCCAGGATACAAATTTCATATTGCAATTCCTCCCCCGCTCTTTTTGACCTCTTTTGCCAGCGCCCACACGGCTATAATCAGCGCCGCCAGCATTACCAGCGTTTCAAAGAACATGCCGAACTGGACAGCCCCCAAGGTGAGGACAAAGTTGTACTTCTTTCGAAAGTAAACGATATAGCTGGCCAGTGAGGCCCCTTCCACCATCACCGCCACCGGCAGGCGGCGGCGGTCGGCACAGGCCCAGCACAGGGTGAACACATCGCCCAGGAAGAAATAGCGCTCGTGCATATAAGGCAGAAGAAAAGGTACGCCGATGCAAAGCACCACCGCTGCGGCCATGGCGGTCTCCCGGTCCAGCCGGTCCCGGAGCAGGAAGCCCAGCGCCAGCAGAACCAGCACCAGCAGCGCCGCCGCGGCCACACCCAGAGCGGCGGCCAGCCCGCTCCCCTCAATCGCCCCGTCTGCCAGCCCCTGCCGGATATACCGGGGGACAAACTGGTACACCGCGGGCGCATTGAGCACCAGATAGGTCCCGGATTCCATCTGCCCCAGATAGATGCTCAGGATATCTTTCAGGGGCTTGCCCATCAGCAGTGCAGGGACGATGGTGGCAAAATAGACCAGTGGGAACACCCACAGCTCCCGAAACTTCACCTTCCTCGCCAGCCACAGCACCCCCCACAGGGGGAGAATAAACACAGCCTGGAGCTTGAAGGAAAAGGCCACCGCCATCAGCGCCACCGAGGTCTTATTTCTCCCCTCCAGCAGCAGAGCCGCGGCATGGATGCAAAGTCCACTGTAGATCACGTCGCATTGGGCCCAATAGGCTCCGTTAAGCACCACCGTGGGCAGGAACAGCGCCGCCCCGAAGGCAATCAGAGGAGCGCCACTCCTCTGCTGTTCCCTAATCAGGGAACGGGTCAGCCGCAGGCAGCCCCAGGCCAGCACCACATCAAATAGGATGGAGAACAGCTTATAAAGGTACAGATCGGGCGTTTTCAAATAAGAGATTGCGGCAATGAAATAGAGGTAGGGCACGTTGTAGTTGCCCACGCTGTAGGAAAACGCCTCAAAGCCGCTGTTTATCTGGAAAAAATCGTACCAGCGGCTCAAAAAGCTGTCGTAATCCCCACTCATATAGTCCATGCACAGCGCCCGGGCCAGCATAGCCGCCCCCACCGGCAGCAGCATGACAAGCAGCGTGTCCCGCCGAAAGCCCTCCAGCCGCAGCAGTGCCAGCGACATGACCGCGAAGAGCACCAGCACCGCTGCCACGCATATGCGGTCCGATAAACTGCCCTGCTCCAGCTGCATGCATACCGCCGAGGATATTGCCAGCATGACAACGCCAAGCGCGGCGCAAAGCATCGGCACGGGTTGTTTCCACCGTTGATCCATGATTTTCCCTCCTGAGAAACAGTTCTTCCAATCGTACCACAGACAACCCCTCTTGTCCAGTTTTTCCCGTCCCGCTGGGGACATTTTTCCTCCCGGCAGTTGACATTTCCGCCCCAAAGCCTTATCCTAGACCATATACTTTTCCACCTGTACTCAATCTGCATCCAATGAACTGGAGGATCATCATATGTGCGGTTTTACCGGCTTCGTCTCCCGCTCCGCCCCTGACGCCGCCGCCCTGCGGGCCATGGGGGACACCATCCGCCACCGCGGGCCCGACGGCGAGGGACATTACGTGGACGAACACTGCGCCATCGCCCACCGCCGCCTGTCCATCATCGACCTGGCAAACGGGCAGCAGCCCATGTTCAGCCCCGACGGGCGGTATGTCATTGCCTACAACGGCGAAACTTATAATTTCCAGGACCTGCGGCAGGAACTGAGCGCCGCCGGCCACAGCTTCCAGACCACCTGCGATACCGAGGTGGTGCTTCACGGCTATATGGAGTGGGGTCCCGAGGTCCTCAAACGAATGCGGGGCATGTTCGCCTTTGTCATCTGGGACAAGGAAAAGCAGGAACTGTTCGGCGCCCGGGACCCCTTCGGCATCAAGCCCTTCTACTACGCCGTCATGGATGACCTGTTCTTCTTCGGCTCTGAGTGCAAGAGCTTCCTCCCTCACCCCGGCTTCAAAAAAGAGCTGAACCCGGCAGCGCTGAAGCTTTACCTTACCTTCCAGTATTCCGCCCTCAACGAATCCTTTTTCAAGGGCGTATACCGTCTGCTCCCCGGCCATTACCTGCTCCATCGGGAGGGGCGCACTGAATTCGCCTCCTACAGCTCCTTCTCCTTCGATCCGCAGCCCATGCCCCTGGACAAGCGGGCGGAACAGATCCGCAAGGTGGTCACCAAATCCGTGGAAGCCCACCAGATCAGCGACGTGGAGGTGGGCTCCTTCCTGTCCGGCGGCATCGACTCCAGCGTTATCGCCGCCCTGTCCCGCCCGGACAAGACCTACTCCGTGGGCTTTGCCAACAAGGACTTTGACGAAACCGGCGAGGCCAAAGCCCTGTGCCGGGAGCTGGGCCTGCGCAACATCTCCAAGACCATCTCCGCCCAGGAGTTTTTTGACGCGCTCCCCTCCATCCAGTATTACGCCGACGAGCCAAATGCCAACCTGTCCACAGTGCCGCTGTACTTCCTATCTAAGCTGGCGGCCCAGGACGTGAAGGTGGTGCTGTCCGGCGAAGGGGCGGATGAGCTGTTCGGCGGATATATCACCTATCACACCACCAAGCCCTACCGGGTCTACCGCAAAACACCGCTGGCCCTGCGCAAGGCGGTGGCAAAGTGGGCGGCCAAGCGCCCCCCCTTCCATGGCCAGGGCTTCCTCACCAAGGCCGCCAAGGGCATCGACCAGACCTTCGTGGGCCAGGCGTTCATCTTCGACAACGATGAGGCGGAGCGGGTGCTCACTCCCGCCTACCGTTCGCCGATCACCTGGCATGACGTCACCGAGCCCTACTTTGAGGCGGTGGAGGACGCCGACGACCTGACCAAGATGCAGTACCTGGACCTGCACCTGTGGCAGCCGCTGGACATCCTGCGCAAGGCGGACCGCATGACCATGGCCAGCTCCCTGGAGCTGCGGGTGCCCTATCTGGACCGGGAGGTGTGGGCGGTGGCCCGGACCATCCCCAGCCATCAGAAGATGCGGGGCAAGACCATGACCAAGTACCCCCTGCGCATGGCGGCGGTGCCTCTGCTCCCAGACGACTGGGTGAAGCGGGATAAAAAAGGCTTCCCCGTCCCCTTCATTGCCTGGCTGAGAGAGGAAAAGTATTATAATTGGGCCAAAGATCTCATTACTCAGCACTATGTGGCGGAGTTTTTTGACCAAAAGTATCTGCTGGACCTGCTGGAGCGGCATTACTCCGGCAAGGCAAAAACCCACCGCAAGCTGTACACGGTGCTGTCCTTCCTCATCTGGTATCAGGTTTATTTTCCCGAAAAGTGCGGCGTGGAGCCGTTCCGGCCCAGCAAATAACAGGATTGCCCGCTGCAGCTTTTACGGCGGGCAATTTTTGTCGAAATGCGGAAAAAACGTCTAAATGTACTATTGAAAAAAACATATCATTTTTATATAATATCGACTGAACTTCTGATATGGGCGTCCGAACCGCCGCAGCGGGCAGGGCGCGACAGCATAGGAGGCATGTATGATTCTGCGTGTTGGCATCGACATCGGCTCCACCACCGTCAAAGTAGTGGTGCTGGACGAGGATAACAAGCTGCTGTTCCGCTCTTATGAGCGGCATTATTCCAAGGCCCGGGAGCGGGCCTGCGAAACCCTGCGCTCCATTGAGGACATGCTGCGCGGCAAGGACGTGCGCCTGGTGGTCACCGGCTCCGCCGGACTGGGCGTGGCCAAGGCCGCGGGGCTGGACTTTGTCCAGGAAGTGTACGCCACCGCCGCAGCGGTGAACACCTACATCCCGGACACCGACGCCGTCATTGAGCTGGGCGGCGAGGACGCCAAGATCATCTTCTTCGGCGGGGCCTTGGAGGAGCGGATGAACGGCTCCTGCGCGGGGGGCACCGGGGCGTTCATCGACCAGATGGCCACCCTGATGAACGTCACTGTAAACGAGCTGGACACGCTGTCCCTCAAGCACGAGAAGATTTACCCCATCGCCTCCCGGTGCGGCGTGTTCGCCAAGAGCGACATCCAGCCCATCCTGAACCAGGGCGGGCGGAAGGAGGACGTGGCCGCCTCCATTTTCCAGGCTGTGGTGGATCAGACGGTGGCCGGCCTCACCCAAGGGCGGGAGCTGAAGGGCAAGCTGGTCTTCCTGGGCGGGCCCCTCCACTTCCTCATGGGCCTGCGGGAGCGGTTTGTGGACACCCTGCAATTAGACGAGGCGCACGCCATCTTTCCGGAGGACGGCGACTGCTTTGCCGCCATGGGGGCGGCGCTGTGCGCCTCCGACTATGAGGCACGGCCCTTTGATGAGCTGCTGCACCTGCTGGAGGAGAGCCGGGGGGCCACGTCGGTGGTGGACACCATGCCGCCGCTGTTTGAGCATCAGGCGGACTATGACGCGTTCACCGCCCGGCACAACGCCTCCACCCCGCCCCAACTGAATATCAACACATATGTGGGCGACGGGTATTTGGGCATCGACGCCGGCTCCACCACCACAAAAATCGTTCTCATAGCCCCGGACGGCGGGCTGCTGTATACCTATTATCACTCCAACCTGGGCAACCCGGTGGCCATTGTATTGGAACAGCTCAAGGAGATATACAGGCTGTGCGAAAACCGCATCAAAATCCGCGGCTCCGCCGTCACCGGCTACGGCGAGGACCTGATTAAAAACGCCTTTTCCTGCGACCTGGGCCTGGTGGAGACGGTGGCCCACTACCGCGCCGCCGCCCACTTCAACCCCGACGTGGACTTCATCATCGACATCGGCGGGCAGGACATGAAGTGCTTCAAAATCAGGAACGGCGCGGTGGACTCCATCATGCTCAACGAGGCCTGTTCCTCCGGCTGCGGCTCTTTCATCGAAACCTTTGCCAAAGCGCTGGGCTATGGCATCGCCGACTTCGCCAAGCTGGGTCTGTTCACCCAGAAGCCGGTGAACCTGGGCTCCCGGTGCACCGTGTTCATGAACTCCTCCGTAAAGCAGGCCCAGAAGGACGGCGCCAGCGTGGAGGACATCAGCGCGGGCCTGTCCATCTCCATCGTGAAAAACGCCATCTACAAGGTCATCCGCGCCGCCAGCGCCGACGACCTAGGCAGGCACATCGTAGTCCAGGGCGGCACCTTCCACAACGACGCGGTGCTGCGGGCCTTCGAGCAGGAGCTGGGCCGGGACGTCACCCGCCCCACCATCGCAGGCATCATGGGGGCTTTCGGCGCGGCGCTGGCCGCTCGTGACTTGAAGCTGGCAGAATCCAGCCTGTTAAGCGAATCAGCCTTACAGCTATTTTCCCATACCGCCAAGCCCGTCACTTGTAATCTGTGCACCAACCACTGCTCTCTCACCGTCAACACCTTTGACGGCGGGCGGCGGTTTATCTCCGGAAACCGCTGCTCCCGACCCTTGGGCAAAGAGAAAGCAGAGCTGCCCGACCTGTACCGCTACAAATATGAAAAGCTCCGGGCCATGGAGGGAAAGGGGTTCGGCAATGGCTCCCGGGGCCGTATCGGCCTCCCCTTCGGGCTCAATATGTATGAAAACCTCCCATTCTGGTTCGAGCTGTTCACCCGGCTGAACTTTGAGGTAGTGCTCTCCCCCGAGTCCTCCCGGAAGCTGTACATCAAAGGCCAGCGCACCATCCCGTCGGACACGGTGTGCTACCCTGCCAAGCTGCTCCACGGCCACGTGGAGGCGTTGGTGGAGGCAGGCGTGGATGCCATCTTCTATCCCTGTATGTCCTATAATTTTGACGAAAAGTCGTCGGACAACAACTATAACTGCCCGGTGGTAGCCTACTATCCTGAACTGCTGGCCGCCAACATGCCCGATTTGAAAAAGACCCGGTTCCTCAATCCCTACGCCGGGCTGCACCGCCCCAAGGATTATGAACGCATCGGCTCCCAGTGGTTTGCCGACACCTTCGGCATTCCCCGGAAGGAGGCCGTCAACGCCATCCGGGCAGCGTATCAGGCTTACGACCGCTACAAGGAGGACGTCCACCGCACCGGCCAGCAGTACATCGACGAGGCGCGAAAGAGGGGTCTGCCTATCATTGTGCTGGCGGGCCGCCCCTACCACATCGACTCGGAAATCAACCACGGCATTAACGATTTGGTCACCTCCTTCGGCTTTGTGCTGGTCAGTGAGGACGCGGTGGCCTTCCACGAGAGCTACGCCCCCCGGAAGGTCCTCAACCAGTGGACCTTCCAGGCCCGTATGTACAACGCGGCCCGGTACGTCTGCGACCAGCCGGACATGCAGCTCATCCAGCTGGTCAGCTTCGGCTGCGGCACCGACGCCATCACCGGCGACGAGATGCGCTCCATTTTGGAGCAAGGAGGAAAGCTTTACACTCAGCTCAAAATCGACGATATCAGCAATCTAGGTGCGGTAAAAATTCGCGTGCGCTCCTTGATTGCGGCGATGGAGGAGCGCAAACGCCGGGAAGGGGCAGTTCAATGAATGTGGAGGCCTTTTTTCAGGCTGTTTGGGCCCAGGACGCCGAGACGCTGGCTGCCCTTTTCGCCCCTGACGCCTATGTGAACTGGCATTGCACCAATGAGCATTTTACCGTCGGAGAATTTATCCAGGCCAACTGCGAATATCCCGGTGAATGGGACGGCCAGCTTGAGCGGATCGAAATCTTAGGCGATTTAACCATCGCTGCGGCCCATGTGTACACAAAGGATCGAGGGCTTTCCTTTCATGTTGTCTCGTTTATCCGGGTACAGGAAGGGAAAATCATCTCAATGGACGAATACTGGGGGGACGACGGCCCCGCTCCCCGATGGCGGCTGGACAAGCAAATCGGCGCACCTATCATGCGGAAAGGAACCTGAGCTATGGCTGAACTAAAATATGACAAGGACGGACGTCTCCTGTTCACCAAAGAGATGAAGGAGGAGTACACCATCCTCATGCCCCAGATGCTCCCCGTCCACTTCGGGATGTTCCGGCAGCTTTTGGTGCTGGAGGGGTACAAGGTGGATATGCTCACCACCAACCACCGGGGCATCGTGGACGAGGGCTTGAAGTACGTCCACAACGATACCTGCTACCCTGCCCTGCTGGTCATCGGACAGCTCATCGACGCCATCAAAAACGGCGGATACGACCCCCACAAGGTGGCGCTGTTCATCACCCAGACCGGCGGCGGCTGCCGGGCGTCCAATTACATCCATCTGCTGCGCAAGGCGCTGGAAAAGGCGGGGCTGGAGTTCGTCCCCGTGATCTCCGTGAACCTGTCCGGCCTGGAAAAGAACCCCGGCTTCTCCCTCACCCTGCCCCTGGTCCGGAAGCTGATTTACGCCATGATGTACGGCGACCTGCTGGTCAATGCGGCCAATCAGGTCCGCCCCTATGAGCTCACTCGGGGCGACACAGACAAAATGCTGGAAAACTGGCAGAAAAAGCTCATCGATGGCTTCCAGGCCGGCAGGGGCATGAGCCGCAAGCAGATGCGGGACAACTTCGACGCCATCCTGGCCGACTTTGAAACCATCCCAGTCTCTCAGGAGGAGAAGGTGCGGGTGGGCGTTGTGGGCGAGATTTACGTGAAGTTTTCCCCCTTGGGCAACAACAATTTGGAGGACTTTCTCCTCTCCGAAGGGGCAGAGCCTGTGGTCCCCGGCCTCACTGATTTTATGATCTTCAAAATCTTCAACCGCGAGGTGGATGTGAACATCTATGGCGGACTTTGGGCGAAAAAGAAGTTCTGCCAAATGTTCAAAGGCTACATCGAAGCCTGCCAGAAGGACATGATCGCGGCCCTTCAAAAGAGCCGCTTCCGCGCCCCCGGCACCTTCGAAAACATGCACAAGCTGGTCCAGGGCTACCTGGGTGACGGCAACAAAATGGGCGAGGGCTGGCTGCTCACCGGCGAGATGCTGGAGCTGATCCACTCCGGGGTGCCCAATATCGTGTGCACCCAGCCCTTCGGCTGTCTGCCCAACCACATTGTGGGCAAGGGCATGATCCGCCGTCTGAAAGACGACTACCCCAACTCCAACATTGTGGCCATCGACTACGATCCCGGCGCGACGAAAATCAACCAGGAGAACCGTATCAAGCTCATGCTGGCCAACGCCAAGGCTCTTGCCAAGCAGGAAGCGCAGAAGCCCGTTGGTGCCGCGCACTGAGGCAATTTCAGGCACAGGAGAGGATTATGATGGACGAACCGCTTCGCTTTGTGGACGCCTGCACAGAAGAGCATTTTCGGGCCATGTCTCTGATTCACGCTCTGGGCTGGCGGGACACCTATGTGGACGCGGTACCCGCCGACTACATGGCCCGCGAGATCACCGACGACCGCTGGGTGGAGGTGTTCCGCACCAATTACGTGACGCAGAATGGCGTCCATGGCCTGCTTCTCTACCGGGGGGACACACCGGTGTCCTGCCTCAACTATTGCAAGGCGCGGACAGTGAACTACAATCCGGGTGACATCTGCACCTTTGACAACGCCGCCTATGCCGACTGGGGCGAAATCGCCTCCTTTTACACCCATCCGGCACAGCGGGGCCGGGGGTATGGCGGACTGCTGTTTGAGGAGGCCTGCCGCCGGATGAAGGCGGAAGGCTTCCAAAACGCCTTTGTATTCGTTCTGCGGGAAAATAAAAAGGCCCGGCGGTTTTACGCTGACCATGGTTTCACCTGGGACGGAACCCATGCCGACATTCCCTTCCCCCATGATACCATTTGTGTTGACCTGCGGTATATAAAAAAGCTCTAATCGCAAAAAGGCCTGAGAACATCTTATTCTCGGGCCTTTTTAACTGCCCGATCCCCCTTCCGCGCATATACTGGACTAAAGGGGGTGGGCGTGATGAGGCGTTTTTGTTCTCTGGGACAGGGCGGCGATCTGGTGGCCACGGCGGCAGCGCTGTCTGTACTCATCGCCCAGGGCAAGACGGCGGAGCAGATTGAGCTGCTTGCCGCCCTGTTTAATGTTTTGGGCGACAATCTTAGTCTGCTGGCGCTGAAAGTCCCCAGCGAGGAGGACTGCTGCTGTCAAGAGAAAGACCAGGGCCGCTGTTCCTGACAGCGGCCCTGGTTTTCATGCGTTCTTTTCCCTGTCCCGCCGGATGAGCAGCTTGATTGCCTCAATGCCCACCCGGATGGCGGCTTCCGTGTCCTCGTCCCTGGTCTGGTCCAGACCGGCAGCATTGCGCTCCTGGTTCCAAATGACGTGGAACGCTGAGCCGCACCGCACACCTCGGGCCGCGGCCACGGTAAACAACGCCGCACTCTCCATCTCGGAGGCCAGCACGCCCAGCCGTTTCCATGCCTCCCACTTGCTTTGCAGCTGGTAGGACACCGGCATGCGCTCCGGTGAGTGCTGGCCATAGAAGGAGTCCTTGCACTGCACCACCCCCGCGTGCCAGCGGCGGCCCATGGCCTTGGCCGCGTCCACCAGGGCGGTGAGCACCTCATAATCCGCCACGGCGGGAAACTCAATGGGGGCATACTCCCGGCTGGTGCCCTCCATGCGGATGGCCCCGGTGGCAATGACCACATCGCCGCTGGTGACGTCCAGCTTGATGCCGCCGCAGGTGCCCACCCGCACAAAGGTGTCCGCGCCCAGGTTGGCCAGTTCCTCCATAGCGATGGCGGCAGACGGTCCGCCGATGCCGGTGGAGGTGACGGTCACCTTCTCCCCCAGCAGGGTGCCGGTGTAGGTGACATACTCCCGGTTGGTCGTCACGTGGACGGGATTGTCAAAATAGCGGGCGATCTTATCGCTCCGCCCAGGGTCGCCGGGCAGCAGGCAGTACCGCCCTACCTCGCCGGCCCTGCAGTTGATGTGGAATTGCCGTTCGTCTGCGATCATGACCGCACCTCATTTCCTTTGATTTGGATTTATGATAGAGTCAGCATACTTCAAAATCAGTAAAACCGATTTTGGAACAGCGGCGACGCCGCTGTTGGGCAAAGCCCGTGCGCTGACTATGAAGTCTGACGCACGGCCGCGAAGCGGCCTGTGTGGCGCGTATACGCCGCACAAGTTGAAAAAAAGTATTTACTTCTTTTCAACTGCGTCAACTATAGCACATCCACTGGAAAAAAGCAAGGCTCACTCCGCGTCGATCATCGCCCCTTTCAGCAGAGACCAGTCCCAATCCACCCTTGACGGCATTTGAATCGTTGACAAACACCAGGTCGGCCTCCTCCCCGCCGCAGCAACAGCCGGGCAGAGTGTAAAGCATTGCAGACACCAACAGAACAAACGTTAAAAATCGCTTCATTCTATGTTCTCCTTTCAACAAACAGGTCAAAAAAGCGCCCTCATGGCCAGAGGCGGCCATACGGTTTTGGTCTTTGTTTGGTTGTCAGTCCGCAGCCCCGTCCTTTCGCTGTGTGCGGACAATCAAGGCGGCGGCATTCAGCGCCAGCGTTCCCAGCAGCAGTACCCCTGAACAGAGACGGAACGCGTCGGCAGTGTCCAGAAAAGCGGATATGTCTCCAATATCCGCATAATGGGCCAGCCCGAACACCACCATGCACAAGGAGGCGGCACAGCAAGCCAGGCTCCCCATAGAGCACCACTGAGCAGGGCTGTTCCTCCGCCGCAGGAACAGCCCTGCCAGGCCCAGGCCCCACGCCGCCAGGCCCAGAGCCAGCATTGTGATCAGATGCATATCAGTTTCCCCCTTGTTCTATGTCGTTGTCCGGGACATACTCCAGAATGTCCCCCGGCTGACAGTCCAGCGCCCTGCAGATGGCCTCCAGCGTGGAAAAGCGCACCGCCTTGGCCTTGTTGTTCTTCAAAATGGACAGATTGGCCATGGTGACGTCCACCCGCTGGGACAGCTCCCCCAGGGACATCTTCCGCTTGGCCATCATCACGTCCAGATTCACGATAATCGCCATAAGCCGCCCCCTATATGGTCAGGTCATTTTCCGCCTTCAGCTCCACCGCCTGGCGGAACAGGGCGGACATGACCATGAACAGCAGCCCGCCCATCAAAAATATGGGCACAAACAGGGCGTTGTAGGTGAGCAGAGGGAGAATGTTCTGATATGTGGCAAACCCCCAGATCAGCCGCGCCAGCGCCGCTCCCGAGATCACAAAGCAGCACATCGCCGCCGTTTTCAGGCTTTTTGCGTTGTCCATGACAAAGGGGCTCCCTTTCAGGATAGTGTCCAGCACCCGTTTCCCCTGCCAGAGGATGACGGCGGTGCAGACGCCGCAGGCCAAGAGAAACAGGGAAAGCACCGGCCAATAGAAATCCTCTGCGGTCATCGCCATCATCCAAATAAACGGATGCCAGCTGTGAATGGCAAACTCCAGCCAGAAACCAAGTTTCCTCGTTAAAAGCCGCTCCAGTGCCTGCCCATCCCATCTGTTCTCCGCCAGCATCCCCGCCAGGGCCGGCACAAAAAGCAGCGCAATAATATTACAGATGAACACAATAATTACCATGACCCGCAGAACCCGGGCCAGCTTCTGTACGGAAGTTTGTTCCATATTGACCACCTCTTGCAGACGAGCATACCATCGTCCATATCGTTTGTCAAGTATTTTTTATTGTTTTTCAATAAATTCGTTGGTGCAAAGGGTCCTCGCCGCCATTGCGGCGAGGACCCTTCCGATCCCTATTCGTACCATGGATCAAACTCATACGCACCTGGAGGCACGGACAGCTGGGCTGTCAAGGGACCCTGCTTTGACACGGGCCGGAACAGGCCGGCCACCGCCTTGCGGTCCGCAATGAGGGCAATAACGGCTGCCGCCAGCAGGACCAGCAGCATGACCCCTTCCCACATCGCATCCTCCGTCTCCGGCAGGAGGGTGATAATCTGGCCGATGGCATTGAAGGCCACGTGTCCCAGAATGGACGGCCAGATGGAGCCTGCTTTCCAGTCCATCAGCCCAAACAACGCGCCAAGAACAAAGGCGTAGCAGAACCATACCGGATGGCCGTGGCATGCCCCGAATATGGCGGCGGACAGCAGGATGGCCAGCCATCCCGGCATGGCTCTGCTCAGCCGGGTCATGATGAGCCCTCGAAAAATAAGCTCCTCCACCACCGGGGCCACCACCGCCACTGCCAGCACGCCCAGCACCCCGCCGGCGTCCAGTCCGGCGGAGGCCTCGCTGTAGCTCTCCATCCATGCCTCAGGCAGGGCGGCAAGGACCAGCGTCACCACCAGATACAGCCCAGGGGCCAGCGCGGCCCCCTCCCACAGCGTCGGTGCGGGCACCCGCCGGATCCACAGAGCCTCGCTGGGCCGTTTTCCGCAGATGCGGTAGAAAATCAGAATCACCATCAGGGTGAGTACTCCGGAGATGAGGGAAAAGGTCATGGTGTTGTCTGTCAGGAGCTGATAGACAACATCTTCCTTCACCAGTCCCCCGCCGACGGCTGTCTGAACGCCCACAGCCACAACTGCCGGCAGCATAACCGCCACCTGTATCCCTAAAAACAGGGCCAGGTAACAGGAGGACTTCAGCAAAGCCACCAGAACCTGGGCTACCCGCTCCCCTTTGCTCGGTTTCACAGCTCAATCCCTCCCAATACCTTCCCGATGGAATCATGGATAACCAAATCCGCCTGGCCGTCGTACGGGGTGGGGTCCCGATTGATAAGCACCAGCTTATTTCCCCGGTAATAGTTGATCAGCCCCGCAGCGGGATATACCACCAGGGAGGTCCCTCCGATGATGAGTACGTCCGCCTGGGCGATGGCCCGCACCGCGCCCTCCACGGTGTCCTGGTCCAGCCCCTCCTCATAGAGCACCACGTCAGGCTTCACCAGTCCGCCGCACACGGGGCAGCAGGGTACGCCCTCCCCTTCCGCGATGAAATCCACGCCAAAAAAAGCCCGGCACTTTGTGCAGTAGTTGCGGTGGACCGAGCCGTGCAGCTCGTACACCGTCTGGCTGCCCGCCTGCTGGTGGAGACCGTCAATGTTCTGGGTCACCACCGCTTTCAGTTTGCCCGCCCGCTCCAGCTCCGCCAGCATCCGATGGGCGGCGTTCGGCTTGGCATCCAGGCAGAGCATTTTATCCCGGTAAAAGCGGTAGAACTCCTGGGTGTGCCGGACAAAATAGGTGTGGCTTAAAATCGTCTCCGGCGGCTGGTCGTACTTCTGATTGTACAGGCCGTCCACGCTGCGAAAGTCTGGGATGCCGCTCTCAGTGGACACACCGGCCCCGCCAAAAAAGACGATGTTGTCGCTGTCTTGAATCCATTTTTGCAGTTGTCCCTGGCCAGTCATGGTCCTTCCCTCCTTACAAAATGATTATAGCAAAGTCCCCCTTGGGTTACAAGGGGGACTTCTCTCAATCTTTCATCAGCAGGTAGAGCACAGCCTTTTGGGCATGGAGACGGTTTTCCGCCTCCTCAAAAATCTCATCGGCATGGGCCTCGAACACCTCAGCGCTGATCTCCTCTCCCTTGTGGGCAGGAAGGCAGTGCTGCACCATGCAGCCGGGGTGGGTGAGCTTCATCAGATTCTCATCCACGCAATAGCCCGCAAAGGCTTTTGCCCTGACAGCCCGCTCCTCCTCTTGACCCATGGACGCCCACACGTCGGTAATCACCACGTCGGCGTCCGCCACAGCGTCGGCGGGGACCCGCACCAGCTCAAACCTGCAATCTGTCACCGTCTTGGCAAATTCAAGGACCACAGGATCGGGGTCATACCCCTCCGGGCAGGCCACGGACACGTCCATGCCGCACTTCAAGCCGCCCACGATGAGGGAGTTGGCCATGTTGTTGCCGTCCCCGATGAAGGCCAGCTTCAGCCCTTCCAGCCGGGTCATTTTCTCCCGGACCGTCATCAGATCCGCCAGCACCTGACAGGGGTGGGCAAAGTCCGTCAAGCCGTTGATGACGGGGATGGACGCCTTCTGGGCCAGCTCTTCAACCTCAGCCTGGGCAAAGGTGCGGATCATGATGCCGTCGCAGTATCGGGCCAGCACTCGGGCTGTGTCCTCCACCGGCTCTCCCCTGCCGATCTGGCTCTCTTTGCCGGACAGGAACAGCGCGTGGCCGCCGAGCTGGTACATCCCCACCTCAAAGGACACTCGGGTGCGGGTGGAGTTTTTCTCGAAAATCATGGCCAAAGTCTTGCCCCGGAGATGGTCGTGGACAATGCCGTGCTTCTGGCTGAACTTCATCTGGTCCGCAGTGTCCAAAATTTCGCAGATATCCTCCCTGGACAGGTCCAGCAGCTTGAGTAAGTCTTTTTTCATCGGTATCTCCTCCGCTCAGGAAAGCGTCGCTTTCAGAATGGCAAGCCCCTTATCCATCTCCTCTTGGGTGATGGTCAGCGGCGGCAGGAACCGCAGACCGGCCCCGGCGGTGAGGCTCAAAAGCCCCGCCTGGTTCAGTTTGGCGCACAGCTCTTTGTTGGAAAAGCCATCCGCCACCTCCACGCCGATCATTAGGCCCATGCCCCGTGTCCTACCAAGGCAGGGCAGGTCCATAGCTTCAATTGCGCCGCGCAAATATTGGCCCTTCTCCTTCACCTGGGCAATAGCCTCGTCGTCCAGGATGTCCAGCACCGCGCAGGCCGCAGCGGCGGACACCGGATTTCCGCCAAAGGTGGAGGCGTGGTCGCCGGGGCCAAAGACCTTTCTGCACCGCTCGTTCACCAGGAAGCCGCCCATGGTCAGTCCCCCGGCGATCCCCTTGGCAAAGGACGCCGCGTCCGGCTGGACACCGTACTGCTGGAAGCAGAACAGGGAGCCGGTGCGGCCGATGCCGGTCTGAACCTCGTCCGTCAGGAACAGCCAATCCCGGTCGGCGCACAGCTTGACCAGATCATTCACAAACGCCGGGTCCAGGGGCAGCACGCCCCCCTCTCCCTGCACCAGTTCCACCAGTACGGCGCAGACATCGTGGCCCGCCGCCTGCTGGACGGAGCCGATGTTGGGATCTGCCCAGCGGAAGCCCTCAGTGAAGGGGAAAAAATACTTGTGGAATACATCCTGACCGGTGGCAGCCAAGGTGGTGATGGTGCGGCCGTGGAAGGAGCGGTTCAAGGTGATGACAGTGCCCCTTCCCTCGCCGTACTTCTCCCAGTAATATTTCCGTGCCAGCTTGATAATCCCCTCGTTGCCCTCCGCGCCGGAGTTGCCAAAAAACGCCGCCGCCATGCCGGACCGGGTGCACAGCTTTTCCGCCAGCCGGATGTACGGCTCGGAGTAGT
>CATKZW010000031.1 GCA_949841465.1 uncultured Oscillospiraceae bacterium | reverse complement strand
CGCCCCTCCCCCCCCCCCCCCCCCCCCCCGCCCGGGTCCCCCCGCGGGGGGCCCCCCCCCCCCGGGGGCCGGGGGTGAGCTTCAGCTTGTCAATGAGCTTGTTAAACTCCAATTGGAGCAGCTTTTCATAGAGGACGGGCCCGTCGAAGGGCCGGCGCACCGCGTCCTCCGGGTCAAAGCTCATGGGCGCGTCGCAGCGGATGACGGCCAGGTCGTAGCTCGTCCGGGCGTCCGCCTCCCCCTCGGTGAGCTTTTTGATGACGGCGGGCTTGGCCTCAATGTCCGGCAGCTTTTCATAAATCTCATCTATCGTCTGATAGGTTTGAATCAGCGCCATGGCGGTTTTCTCCCCCACCCCCTTCACGCCGGGGTAGTTGTCTGAGGAGTCACCCATCAGCGCCTTGAGGTCAATGAGGTGGATGGGGTCGAAGCCGTACTCCGCCCGGAACTCCTCCGGGCCCACCTTCCGGGTGGTGGTTTGGCCCATGCGGGTGGTGACCAGCTTTACGGTGGTGTGGCCATCAATAAGCTGGAGGGAGTCCTTGTCCCCGGTGACAATGACGGTTTCACCCCCCTGGGCGGCGTTGATCCGGGACATGGTGCCCAGCAGGTCGTCCGCCTCCCAGCCCTCCAGCTCATACCGGCGGATGTTCATGGCGTCCAGCACCTCCTTCAGCACCGGCATCTGGACGGCCAGCTCCTCGGGCATCCCCTTGCGCTGGGCCTTGTAGCCCTCGTAGGCCAGGTGGCGGAAGGTGGGCGCGCGCATGTCGAAGGCCACCGCCAGCCCCTCGGGCTGCTCCTCGTCCAGCAGCTTGAGCAGGATGTTCAAAAAGCCGAAAACGGCGTTGGTGGGCAGGCCCTCCCGGGTGGTCAGGTTCTGGCTGACGCCGTAAAAGGCCCGGTTGACGATGGAATTGCCGTCGATGACCATGAGCTTCATAGGGGACACCTCGCATTTTTAATCGTGAATAATTTAGTATACCACTATTTGGGGGGATTAGCAAGCAAAGCGGGCGCGGCCTTCCGTGTACCGCTGCTCAACTTTAATTTACATGAAAAGCGTCTGGGAACAGGCGCTTTTTTGCTGCCTCCAAACAAACCGGGGCGGGATGCTTCCATCCCGCCCCGCAAACGTTCCGGGCTGTTTACCGCAGCACCGCGCCGCAGTCCTTCTCCAGGGTTTCCAGGATGCTCTTTACGTCCGCGTCCGCCTCCTCGCCGGTGAGGGAGCGGTCGTCGGCGCGCAGGGTCAGGTTGAAGGCCACCGACTTCCTGCCCTCGCCGATGTTCTTGCCCCGGTAGATGTCGAACAGGGATGCGTCCTTCAGCAGGCCCTTGGCCCCCTTGCGGATGGCCGCCTCCAGCGCCCCCACGGTGACGGCCTCGTCGCACACCACGGCGATGTCACGGGTGACGGCGGGGAATTTGGGCAGGGGGGCGTACTCCGGGTCAGAGCCTTGAGCGATCAGCAGCTCGTCGAAGCTGAGCTCCGCGCAGTACAGCTCGCCATCCACACCGAAATTTTTGGCGGCCTGGGGGTGAATCTGGCCGAACACACCCACGATGTCCGTGCCGCTGTACACGTAGGCGCAGCGGCCGGGGTGGTAGCTGGCGTCCTCGGCGCAGGGCTCAAACCGGACGTCCTTGGCCCGGATGCCCTTCATGATAGCCTCAACGGCCCCTTTCATGGTGAAAAAGTCCATGCCGTTCCCATAGGCCCCCAGGGTGAGAATCTGCGCCTCGCTGGCCAGGCCGTCGCCGGAGCCGGGCAGGTAGATGCGGCCCAGCTCGTACAGCCAGGCGGACTTGCTGCGGTTGTTGTAGTTGCGCCCCAGCACCTCCAGCATGGAGGGCAGGGTGGTGGTGCGCATGATGGAGGTGTCCTCCCCCAAGGGGTTCAGAATTTTGAACGACTTGCGGTGGAAATCGTCCTGGCCCCACAGGATTTTATCGTAGGCGGTGGGGGAGATGAAGGAGTAGGTGATGATCTCGCTGTACCCGCAGGTGCGGCACAGGCTGCCCAGCCGGTTTTCCAGCTTCTGCACCGGGGAGTAGCCGCCCTGGGTGGTCTGGCCCCGCATGAGGGTGGAGGGGATGTTGTTGTAGCCGTGGAACCGGGCTACCTCCTCGGCCAGATCGGCCATACGCTTCACGTCGCCCCGCCAGGATGGGACCTTGATAACGCCCCGCTCCATGGTGGTCTCGAAGCCCAGCCGCTGGAGATAGGTGTACATCACGTTTTCTGCCACGTCGATGCCCAGCAGGGCGTTGATTTTGTCCGGTTCCAGCTTCAAGAGGGTGGGCTGGGGCACGTAGTTCAGAATGTCGATGACGCCGTCCACCACCTCGCCGGCCCCCAGCAGCTCCACCAGCTCACAGGCGCGGTTGACGGCGGGCAGGGTGTTCAGCGGGTCCAGCCCCTTCTCAAACTTGGCGGAGGCCTCGGTGCGCATGCCCAGGGCCAGCGCCCCTTTGCGGATGCAGGTGCCGTCGAAGCAGGCGGACTCAAATACTACGTCCACCGTGTCGTCCACAATTTCACTGTTCAGGCCGCCCATGATGCCCGCCAGGCCCACGGCCCGGCCCTCGTCGGCGATGACCAGGTGGTTGGCGGTGAGTCGGTGCTCCTTGCCGTCCAGGGTGGTGAGGACCTCCCCCTCCTCCGCCCGGCGGACGATGATCTTGCCGCCGTTGACATAGCGGTAGTCAAAGGCATGCATGGGCTGGCCGTACTCCAGCATGACGTAGTTGGTGATGTCCACGATGTTGTTGATGGGCCGCACCCCCATGGCCCGCAGCCGCTCCCGCATCCACTTGGGGGAGGGGGCGATTTTTACGCTGCGCACCATCCGGGCGGTGTACCGGGGGACCAGGTCGGCGGCGGGGGTCTCCACGTCCAGCAGCTCGGTGAGCACGCCGTCCGCGCCGCCCTTTACCTCCGGCTGGTGGAAATAGCGGGGCTTGTCGAAGGTGGCGGACACCTCCCGGGCCAGGCCGATGACGGACAGGCAGTCCGGGCGGTTGGGGGTGATCTCAAATTCCACCACGTGGTCGTCCAGACCCACGGCCTCCCGGATGTCCTGGCCAACGGCCAGGCCGGTGAGCTCCGGGTCGTCGGACAAAATCCAGATGCCGTCGGCATAGGCGGCGGGGAAATCCCGCTGGTCCAGGCCCAGCTCCGCAAAGGAGCACAGCATGCCGTTGGACAGCTCGCCCCGCAGCTTGCCCTTCTCAATTTTCTTGCCGCCGGGGAGGGTGGACTTATGCAGCGCCACGGGCACCAGGTCGTTTTCCTTCACGTTCTGGGCCCCGGTGACGATCTGGAGCGGCTCAGGCTGACCCACATCCACCTGGCAGATCCACATATGGTCGGAGTTGGGATGGCGCACCAGGGACTTGACCTGCCCCACCACCACATTGCTGATCTCGCTGCCCTCAACGGAGGTACCCTCCACCTTGGAGCCGGACAGGGTCATGGCCTCGGCGAACTCCCGGTCGGGCACGTCCACCGTGACAAACTCGTTGAGCCATTTACGGCTTAAATTCATATATAAAACCCCTCTTATATAAAATAGTAGGAGCGAAACGAAGTTTCGCGGTCAAAAGTTCTTTTTGGTTCTTTTTCTTTCAAGAAAAAGAACGCCCGCCCGGCGAGGGCAACCTTAAAATTGTTCCAGGAACCGAATGTCGTTCTCAAAAATCAGGCGCATATCGGCGATCTTGAACCGCCGCAGGGCGGTGCGCTCCAGGCCCATGCCGAAGGCCCAGCCCGACCACTCCTCCGGGTCGATGCCCGCCATCTCCAGCACATGGGGGTGGATCATCCCCGCGCCCAGCAGCTCAATCCAGCCCTCCCCCTTGCAGGTGGAGCAACCCGCGCCGCCGCACTTGTGGCACTGCACGTCCATCTCGCAGGACGGCTCGGTGAAGGGGAAGTGGTGGGGGCGGAACCGGGTGACGGTGCCCTCGCCGAACAGCCGCTCCGCCAGGGTGTTCAGCGTCCCCTTCAGGTCCGCCATGGTGACGTTCTTGTCTATGACCATGCCCTCTACCTGGTGGAACATGGGGGAATGGGTGGCGTCCACCTCGTCCTTGCGGTACACCCGGCCGGGGGCGATGATGCGGATAGGCAGCTCCATGGAATCCATGGCCCGCACCTGCATGGGGGAGGTCTGGGAGCGGAGCATCACCCGGCTGTCCTCGTCGAAGTAGAAGGTGTCCGACCAGTCCCGGCTGGGGTGGCCCTCCTCGGCGTTGAGACGGTCGAAGTTCAGCTCGGCCAGCTCAATCTCCGGGCCGTCCAGCACAGTGAAGCCCATGCCGATGAAAATTTCCTTGATCTCGTCCAGAGCGGTGTTCATGGGGTGGCGGTGACCCACCTGGATTTGCTTGCCGGGGATGGTCACGTCCACCGTTTCCGCCTTCAGCTTCATCTCCAGGGCGGCCTCCTCCAGCTTCCGGGAGGCGCTGTCCAGGGCGCTTTCCAGGGCGGCCCGGACCTCGTTGGCCAGCTGGCCCATGGCGGGGCGCTCCTCAGCGGACAGGCGTCCCATCTGCTTGAGCACCGCCGTCAGCTCGCCCTTCTTGCCCAGGTAACGTACCCGCAGCTCGTCCAGAGCGGCGGAGTCCTTAACGCCCTCGAAAGCGGAGAGCGCCTCGGCGCGGATTTTTGCTAACTGTTCTTTCATGGCATATACTCCTTCAATAATTGGTTATCGTGTTTTTCAGCGCTGGCGCTCGAAGCCCAAGTACCGGGTCCCCTGGAAGGTGAGCCGGCCCCGGTCGCCCTCCACCAGCCTTCTGTACTCGCTGCCGGAGACGGAAAACTTCAGCTGGTCGCCGCTCTCCACCTGGAAGGTGACTACGCAGTCGGTGCTGGTGTGAAACCCGTGGGCCCCGGTGGGGTCGCCCGCCACGGGCTGCTGAGTGGTGTAAGTGCGCTTGGATACGACAAGTGCCTCCACCGTAAGACGGGGGAAATTGTTGTTTTGCATCCACTGGCGGACGATAGAAATGACGGCAAAAAGGAAAAATACAAAAAATACCACGCTCATAAGATTGAACACACCATATCAGCTTCCTGTCTGCAAAACAAAAGCCCTTCCTCCCCGTAACTGGGGACGAAAGGCAACCCTTCCGCGGTACCACCCGCATTCGCACGCTTTCCCGTGCGCACTCAAGGCCCTGTAACGGCGACCAGCCGTCCCGCTCTCGCGGGCCGCTCCCGGGCGAACCAAGGGACACGCACCGGGGCGGCTTTCAGCCGGTGACCGCCCCTCTCTGCCATGCGCAAGCTCCCTATTTTCCCGTTCCTCGCATTTTGCTGAACTCTTTTATAACATATTTATGGTTGAAATGCAAGAGGGAAAACCGTATAATGGAGAGAAAATGAAAGGGGGCGCTGGTATGAACCTGTACACCGCCGCGCAGATGAAGGAGATCGACCGCCAGGCCATTGAGGAGCGGGGCATCCCGTCCACAGTGCTGATGGAGAACGCCGCCCAGGCGCTGGTGCGGGAGGTGCGCTCCCTGCCCATACCGGGGCCGGGGTTTCAGCAGGACGGCCCCACCGCCTATCTCGCAAAGGACGGGCACATCCTGACCCAGGAGGAACAGGCGGAGTTCTGGGCTATGCGGCGGCGGTCCGCCATCGTGTGGTGCGGCCCCGGCAACAACGGCGGGGACGGCGTGGCCGCCGCCCGGCTGCTGCTGAAGATGGGCTGGCGGGTGAAGTGCGTGCTGGTTGGAGACCGGGAGAGGATGACCGACGACTGCCTGGAGATGGAGCGCCGTCTGGCAGAGGCCGGGGGGATGCTGGAGGACTTCGACCGGTCGTGGGAGGAACACCTGCAGCAGTATATGGGCTACGACGTGGCCATCGACGCGCTGTTCGGCGTGGGTCTGCACCGGGACCTGGAGGGCGACGCGGCCCTGGCCACTCAGATGACCCGGTGGGGGACGGGCTGGGTGGTGTCCGCCGACGTGCCCAGCGGAATCCACGCCGACACCGGGGACGTGATGGGCGCTGCCGTCAAGGCGGACGTGACCGTCACCTTCTCCCGGGGCAAGCCGGGGCTGTTTGTGGGCAAGGGGGCGGTGCACAGCGGGCGCGTGGTGGTGGCGGACATCGGCATCCCGGAGGAGCTGTACCCCGAGGGCGCGTGCAGCACCGTGCTGGTGGAGCGGGAGTTGCTGCATCTGCGCCGCCGTCCCGTGGACGGCCACAAGGGGGACTTCGGCAGGGTGTTCATCCTGGCGGGGAGCCGGGGGTACACCGGCGCGGCGGCGCTGTGCGCCAGGGCGGCGGTCCGGGGCGGCGCGGGGCTGGTCACCGTGGCCGTGCCGGAGGACGTGTACCCCATCGTGGCGGTGAAGTGCGACGAGGCCATGGTGCAGCCCTGGGCGGAGGACGACGAGGCCGTTGTGGAAAAGGCCAAGGGCTGCGACGCGGCCCTCATCGGTCCCGGCCTGGGCCAGGGAGAGCGGGCGGAACGGCTGGTGCTCAAGCTGATGAAGGAGCTGACCTGCCCCGTCATTCTGGACGCGGACGGTCTAAATCTCATTTCCAGGCATATCAATATATTGGACGAGCGGGAGCCCATGACCACCACCCTCACCCCCCACGACGGGGAGTTCGCCCGGCTGTCCGGCTGTGAGCTGCCCATCCGGGACCGGCTGGGGACGGCCCGGGCCTTCGCGGAGCGGCACCGCTGCATCCTGGCGCTCAAGGGCCACCGCACCATCACCACGGCGGGGGGCGCCTGCCTCATCAACTCCACCGGCAACCCCGGCATGGCCAAGGGGGGCAGCGGGGACGCGCTGGCGGGGCTGATGGCCGCGCTGACAGCGCAGAAGGCGGCGGACCCGTCGGTGCTGGCGGTTTGGCTCCACGGACGGGCGGGGGATTTGGCGGCAGAGGACAAGGGGGAGTACGGCGTGACCCCCTCTGACCTGATCGAGCAGATACCCTACGCAATCAAAGAGCTGATTTAAACGAGGAGGAATCGGAGGAGTGCGCAAGTTGACGGCTTGTGTACTGATGATGACCCTGCTGCTGTCCGGCTGTCAGGCCGGGACAACGGCGGCAGAGACCCCGGAGGACGCGGCGCTGGCCCTCCGGGAGGAGTACCAGGCGCTGGCGGGTTGGTCGGCTGTAGTGGACGTGTCGGTGTGCTACAGCGAGGCGGTGTTCGACTTCACCCTGGACGCCAGGTGGAGCCGGGAGGGGGAGACGGTGCTCACCGTCACCGCCCCGGAACTGGTGGCGGGCATCACCGCCCGGATCGCGGAGGGGGAGACCGTGCTGGAGTACGACGGCGCGGGGCTGTCCCTGGGCCTGCTGGACGGCGGGGGGCTGACCCCGGTGTCCGCCGTCCCCGCCGTCATGGAGCAGATTGAGAAGGGCTACATGGCGAAGTGCGCCTGGGCGGGGGAGTCGGAGCAGTACCTCCAAATCGATTTCCGGGACCCGGAGCTGGAGGCCAACACCGGCACCCAGTTCCTGCTCACCTTCGACCGGGCCAGCCGCGCCCTGCTGTCCGCCGAGGTGAGCGTGGCGGGGGAGACGGTGCTGACGGCGCAAATCAGCAATTTTACAACGGAGTTGAAGCAAGATGACGCGGGAAACAGCACGGACTTGGGCTGAGGTCAGCCTGGGCAATCTGGAGCACAATTACCGGGACCTGCGGGCCTGCGCCCCGGACAGCAGATTTCTGGCCACGGTGAAGGCCAACGCCTACGGCCACGGGGCCGTCCCCGTTGCCGGTTGCCTGGTGGAGCTGGGGACGGACTACCTGGCGGTGGCCTGCCTGGACGAGGCGGCGGAGCTTCGGCGCGCGGGCATCACCGCCCCCATCCTCGTCCTGGGGTACACTCCCCCGGAGCTGGCCGCCGAGGCGGTGGACCTGGACGTGACCCAGGGGGTGTTCACCCGGTCGCTGGCCCGGGCCCTGTCCGACGCCGCCGGGGCGGCGGGAAAGCGGGCGCGCGTCCATTTAAAGGTGGACACCGGCATGAGCCGCCTGGGGGTGCTGGACCATGACCCGGCGCGGGCGGCCAGGGAGCTGGAGGAGCTGTGCGCCCTGCCCCATCTGGAGCCGGAGGGCATCTTCACCCACTTCGCCGACGCCGACGGGGACGAGGAGTACACCATGCTCCAGTTCACCCGGTTTCTGGACGTGCTGGAGGAGTTGAAGGAAAAATACGGCCGCGCCTTTGAAATTCGCCATTGCGCCGCCAGCGCCGCCGTGTTAAACTATCCCTGTACACACATGGATATGGTGCGCCCCGGCATCGCCCTGTATGGCCACTACCCGGACCCTTCCTGCGAAGGGCTGGACGGCCCGGGGCTGAAGCCGGTGATGTCGCTGTACAGCCGGGTGGCTGCGGTGCGGGAGTTCCCGCCGGACACACCGGTGAGCTACGGCTGTACCGCCGCGTTCGGCAGCGGCGGCGGGCGGGCGGCGGTGCTGCCCGTCGGGTACGCCGACGGTCTGCACCGGGCGCTGTCCAACCAGGGCAGCGTGTGGCTGGGCGGCCAGCCCCGCCCCATCATGGGCCGGGTATGCATGGATATGTGCATGATCCGGCTGGAGGACAGCGACAGAGCAAAAACCGGCGACGTGGCAGAGGTGTTCGGCCCCCACCTGCCAGTGGAGCGTCACGCCCAGCTTGCTGGCACCATCTCCTATGAGCTGCTGTGCGCGGTGGCGCCGAGAGTGCCAAGAATCTACACAGACGCATAGGATAGTCAGGGAGAGCCGCGGCGGTTTTTCCCGGCCCGCCCGGTATAAAAGCCGCCGCCCCGTGGGAGAATGATAGTACCCGGTCTACATAAGCGTAGCCGGGCACTATATCCGGCGGAGTGTGAGATCCTGTGGACAACAGCGTCAAGCGCGGCGACATTTTTTACGCGGACCTAAGTCCGGTGGTGGGCAGTGAGCAGGGCGGCGTCCGCCCGGTGCTCATCGTCCAGAACGACACCGGCAACAAGCACAGCCCCACGGTGATCGCGGCGGCGATCACCTCCCAGACGGGCAAGGCCCGCCTGCCCACCCATATCACCCTGGCCTCCCACAGCTGCGGCCTGCCCAAGGACTCGGTGGTCCTGCTGGAGCAGATCCGCACGCTGGACAAGAAGCGGCTGCGGGAGCACATGGGCCGGGTGGACGACCAGGTAATGAGGCGGGTAGACAGCGCCATTGCCGTCAGCTTCGGTTTGAGCCCCGAGCGTCTGGTTTAAAAAAGCGGACAAAAATGCAGCCGCATTCCCTATCCCGTCCCGGATGGCCGGGACGGGTGCGCAAGGGGTGCGGGGACCTTCTCTCCGTAGGGACGGCCCCGGCAGGGCACGCGGACAGGGCAGGGCTTCGGCCCGGCCCGGTATAAAACTGCCCCTGCGAAGAGAAGGTCCCCGCACCCGTACATCTGGAGGTATTTACATATGAAAATGCTGAAAATCGCCGTGGCGGCGCTGTGCGTCTGTTTCCTGTTCACCGCCGCTTACGCCGCCAACGCCGGGGGACAGGCCGACCCCCTGGTTACCTTGAGCTATCTCAACGGAACCTACACCAAGCAGGTGCAGGACATGGTGGATCAGACAATCACCCAGCGCAAAGCGGAGATGGAGCAGTCGCTGAGAAACATCCTGGCCGGGAGCAGCGGGACTGTCACCACCCCCTCCGGCGGGAACGGCGTGTTCACCGTGGTCACACTGAGCCAGGGGCAGTCCCTGGTGGGGGACGTGGGCTGTGAGGTGATGCTGCGGGTGGGCACCGCCGTGTGCGGCAGCCAGGACAGCGTGGGCCTCATCGACACCACCTCCGGCAGCGTGCTGGGCAATGGACAGGCTCTGGCGGTCAACCACCTGTACATGGTCACCATCAGCACCCGGCAAGTGACGGCCACCGCGCCCACGGTGAAGGTGCTGGCCCGGGGGCCCTATTCCATCCAGTAATATCCAGAAGTTTCTATGATTATGAATTCATAAATTTTTAACAAATTTTTCGCAAATTATCCCTGGTTTCTTTGTAGGCTTTGTGGTACACTGTCCTTGTCAGGAAGGAAAGCCAGACAATGCGCCGCGATCTCCTCTTTCTTTTAACCGGGGCTGCTCCGGCAACGGCCGGAGCCCCCCGGACCAAGTGTCCCGAAGCCCCAAACAGGCTCCGTTTTTTCCACCCCGCAGGTTGCCTGCGGGGTGTTTTTGTCGCCGCAAAGTCCGCCCTGCTCCCCTTCCGCCTGCCGTCAGGCGGCAAAAGCCCTTTGCTCCGCCTCTCCCCGCAAAGCCTGAAAAGCGGCTCTGCGGGACCCTATTTGCCTCTTGCAAAAACCTCCGCTGCCTTTTATAATGGTGTCACATATTTGATTTGGAGGTTTTCACCATGGCGATAGATCAGAACTGGTTCGACGAGATGGAGGCCCGCATCCCCAAAGGCGAGGTCCGCACCCGGTTCGCCCCCTCCCCCACCGGCTACATGCACGTGGGCAATCTGCGCACCGCGCTGTATACGTGGCTCATCGCCCGGCACGCGGGGGGAAAGTTCATCCTGCGCATTGAGGACACCGATCAGGGCCGTCTGGTGGCCGACGCGGTGGACGTGGTGTACGCCACCATGCGCCGCTGCGGCCTGACCTGGGACGAGGGGCCGGACGTGGGCGGCCCGGTGGGGCCGTATATCCAGACCGAGCGCCGGGGGCTGTACGGGAGGTACGCGGAGCTGTTGATCGAGAAGGGCTGCGCCTACCGCTGCTTCTGCTCTGAGGAGCGGCTGGAGGAGCTGCACAGGGACGACCCCAACGCCAAATACGACCGGCACTGCCTGTCCCTGACGCCGGAAGAGATTCAGGCCAAGCTGGACGCCGGAGAGCCCTATGTGATCCGCCAGCGCATCCCGGAGGGGAGCACCACCTTCCACGACGCGGTGTACGGCGACATCACCGTGGACAACGCCGAGCTGGACGACCAAATCCTCATCAAGTCCGACGGCCTGCCCACCTACAACTTCGCCAACGTGGTGGACGACCACCTGATGGGCATCACCCACGTGGTGCGCGGGGCGGAATACCTGTCCTCCGCCCCTAAGTACAACCTGCTGTACGAAGCCTTCGGCTGGGAGGTCCCCACCTATGTCCACTGCGCGTCGGTGATGTTCAACGACCCCGTCACCGGCACGGTGCGTAAAATGTCCAAGCGCCTCGGCGATCCCTCCTATCAGGACCTGGTGGCTCAGGGCTACCTGTCCCAGGCGGTGGTGAACTACGTGGCCCTGCTGGGCTGGGCCCCCCACGGCGATATCGCGGAGAAGGAATTCTTCACCATGGACGAGCTGGTCGCCGCCTTTGACATTTCGGGCATCTCCAAGTCCCCCTCCGCCTTCGATATGGACAAGCTGAACTACTTTAACGCCTCCTATCTGCGGGGGCTGTCCCCGGAGGAGTTTGCCAGGGAGGCGGGGCCTTGGATCAGGAAGTCCGTGACCAACGAGGGCTGCGACGCGGCGGCCATCGCCGCCCTGCTCCAGGCCCGGTGCGAACGGCTCAGCGACATCCCGGAGAAGGTGGACTTCTTCGACGCGCTGCCCGAGTACAGCACGGAGCTGTTCACCAACAAAAAGTCCAAGACCACCGGCGAGGTGTCGCTGGAAATGCTGAGGCAGACCCAGCCGGTGCTGGCCGGGCTGGACGACTGGAACCAGGACGCCATTCATGGCGCCCTGACGGCGCTGGCGGAAAAGCTGGGGGTGAAGAACGCCACCCTGATGTGGCCCCTGCGCATCGCCGCGGCGGGCAAGGCGGTCACCCCCGGCGGGGCGGTGGAAATCTGCCGCATTTTGGGGAAGGACGAGACCCTGCGCCGGATGGAGCTGGGCATAGCCAAGCTGGAGGGCTGAGGCGTGTTTTTGGAGACGGAACGGCTGATTCTGGAAATGCCTTTGCGGACATAAAGCATAAAAGGAGCGCCCGGCCGCTGGCCGGGCGCTCCTTCGCCTTTGGTGAAAACCGTTGATACAGGCCGACTTTCCTGACGGTCGAGTTCGATTTTGGGGCAAAAGCCTTGACTTTTTTGTGCCCGGCGGTTAAGGTAAGACCACATCCAGAGAAAGGAAGCGGCCACATATGAACGAGAAGAAACCCTTTGGAGAATACATCCGCAAAAAGCGGCTGGAGGCGGGGCTCACCCAGAAGGAGCTGGCGGAGCAGCTGTTTGTCACCGAGTCCACGGTGAGCAAATGGGAGCGCGCGCTGTCCTATCCAGACGTGTCCATGGTGACCGCCATCTGCGCCGCCCTGCACATCACGGAGCACGAGTTTTTCACCGCCTGCGACGACGACCAGGCCCACAGTCAGGAGCTGGCCGCAAAGCGCTGGCGGCAGATGGTCACGGGGGCGCGGCGGTTTTTCGCCGTGAGCTACATCATCGCCATCGTCACCTGCTTCATCTGCGACCTGGCGGTGTTCCATGCTCTGGACTGGTTCTGGATCGTGCTCACCTCCGTCGCCCTGGCGTTCTGCTTCACCAACCTGCCGTTTCTGGTGCGGAGAAATAAGCTGTCTGTCTGCCTGGGGGCGGCCAGCGGCTGTCTCTTCCTCCTGCTTTTGGCCTGCTGGCTGTACGTGGGCGGCAAGTGGATCATCGGCGGGCTGGCCATTACAATGACGTGCCTGGCCCTGCTCTGGGGCTGGTGGGCGGTCTGGCGGTTTTATGGGAAGCACGTCCTGCCGCTGTGCGCGGGGCTGACCACTCCATGGGTGTTTATCCTGCTGGCGGTGATCTGGGCCTTTGCGGGCGGGGATTGGCTGTTGTCCCTGGCCTTCCCCCTGGCGGCGGTGGGGGCGGCGTTTTTGTGGGCAGGGTTCGCGGCGGTGTACTGGCTGCCCGCGGGGCCGCGGCTGAAGGCCGGGGTGACCGCCCTGCTGGTCACCTTTGCCACCCCGGTGTTCAACAGCCTGTGCGACCGGCTGATTGAGGATCAGCATGGCCCCCGCTTTTTGGACTACTTCTCCGTACAGGACATGCTGATGCGGTGCAGCGCCGGGGACATCTCGTGGGTCAACCCGCTGATTTTTCAGATCATGCTGGTATGCTCCATCGCGCTGGTCGCGGTGGGCGCTGCGGCGGAGGTCCGGCAGAGGAAACGGCAGCAGGGCTAGCGTGGTCCGGGTTGTACACACCGGGCAGGAGACGTCAGAGAGCGTGAGCATATTGCACGAAAATTGGGCGGCGTGCGCTATCATGGGTTCACAGGCAGCAGTCTAAAAGTTTCTGTTTTCTTTTCAAGGGAACGAGAAGGCCGCCGGAGACACGTCAATCCAGCTCGAACTGCCCCGTATAGAGCTGATAGTACCGGCCCTGTTCCTCAATGAGCTGGGCATGGCTGCCCTTTTCCATGATGCGCCCGCCCTCAATGACCACGATGCAGTCGGCATTGCGCACGGTGGACAGCCGGTGGGCGATGACGAACACGGTGCGCCCCTCCATCAGGGTGTCCATACCCTGCTGGATATGCTGCTCGGTGCGGGTGTCGATGGAGGAGGTGGCCTCGTCCAGCACCATGATGGGCGGGTCCTTCACCGCGGCCCGGGCAATGGCCAGAAGCTGCCGCTGGCCTTGGGACAGGTTGGCGCCGTCGCCGGTGAGCATGGTCTGG
This sequence comes from uncultured Oscillospiraceae bacterium, assembly GCA_949841465.1. GTDB lineage: Bacteria > Bacillota > Clostridia > Oscillospirales > Oscillospiraceae > Enterenecus. The sequence continues at coordinate 24,281 of CATKZW010000031.1, read as the reverse complement.
TAGCCCTCCGGCAGGCGGCGGATAAAGCCGTCCGCGTTGGCGGCCTTGGCGGCCTGGATGCACTCCTCGTCGGTGGCGTCCAGACGGCCGTAGCGGATGTTGTCCATCACCGTGCCGGTGAACAAGTGGGTGTCCTGGAGCACCGCACCCTGGCTGAGGCGGAGGGAATCCTTCTCAATATCCTTCACATCGATGCCGTCGCAGGTAATTACGCCGCCCTGGATCTCATAAAAGCGGTTGATGAGGTTGGTGACGGTGGTCTTGCCCGCGCCGGTGGAGCCCACAAAGGCGATCTTCTGCCCTGGGTTGGCGTAGACGGACACCTGCTTCAGCACCGGCTTGCCCTCCACGTAGGAGAAGTCCACCTGATTGAGCCGCACCGCGCCCTTCAGCTCGGTGTAGCAGAACTCCTCGCCGGGGACGTTGCGCACCGCCCCCCGGATCAGGTGCAGGCCCATGGCCCCGTCCGGGCCGGGGTACTTCCACGCCCAGCCGTGGGCGGCCATCTCCTCCACCGTCAGCGGGGTGAGGGCGCCGTCCTGCCCGATGCGCACCCACAGCCCGGTCTTAGAGTCCTGGCCGGGGGGCAGCAGCTTGAGGGCGCCGTTCTCCTCGTCCGCCTGGCCCAGCTCGAAGAGGGTCTCGTCCGCCTTCACGGACACAGGCACCAGGGTGATGCCGCAGGAGCGGGGCACCTTCCAGGCCCAGGCGCGGGGGCGGCCCTGACCGCTGAACTTGGACAAGGTGCCGTTGGCGTCCTTCTCCACGGGCACCAGCGTGACCTGGCCCCGGTCCGCCTCGGGCTGGGTGTCCATCACCTGGAAGATGCGCTCCGCGCCCGCCAGGGCGGACAGCAGAGTGGTCATCTGCATGGAGATCTGGTTGATGGGCTGGGTGACCTGCTGGTTATACTGGAGGTAAATGACCAGCGAGCCCAGGGTGAACCCGGCGTTAATGCCGGTGCTCATGGCCAGCAGGGCCCCCAGCACGGCGGTGACGGCGTAGCCGATGTTGGTCAGGTTGGAGGCGATGGGCATGATGGCGGAGGAATAGAACCCGGCGTCGCTGGCGGCGGCGCGGTAGTCCTCGTTGAGCGCGTCGAACTGGGCCTTGGCCTGCTCCTCGTGGGTGAAGGCCTTGACCACCTTCAAGCCCTCGATCATCTCCTGGATGTTGCCGTTTACCGCGCCCAGGGCGGCCTGCTGCCGGGAGTAGTACTTCCGGCTGCGCTTGCCGAACACGGCGAACACCGCCATCACGCCGCCCAGCATGACCAGGGACGCCAGAAACAGCATGGGGGACAGGGTGACCATCATGAACACCACGCTCACGAAGGTGACCGCGCTGGACAGCAGCTGGATCACCGACTGCTGGAGGGCCATCTGCACGTTGTCCGCGTCGTTGGTGAAGCGGCTCATGAGCTCACCGTGGGTATGGGCGTCGAAGTAGCTCAGGGGGAGCTCCTGGAGCTTGTCAAACAGCTCCTTTCTCAGCCTGTTGCACCCCTTCTGGGCCAGCTGGGCCATGAGGTTGGCCTGGATATAGATGCAGGCCGCGGCCGCCAGATAGATGAGGGCCAGCTGGGCGCAGCTGGCTGCCAGGCCGGGCCAGTCCGCCTGCCCCGCGGCCAGGGCGGAGGTGATGCCGTCGATGATGGGCTTCTGCATATAGGTGGCCCGGACGCCCAGCACGGCCTCCAGCACCACGCAGATCAGGGCGGCAATGAGCAGCAGGGGATTGCTGGCAATGTATTTCACAGTGCGCAGGGCGGTGCCCTTCAAGTCCTTGGGTTTTCCGTAGCCGCCCCTGGGGCCGCCGTGAGGGCCGCCAGGACCATGGGGGCCTCTGGGCCGGTTGTTCTCAGCCATTTTCAACCCCTCCTTCCTGCTGGGAATCGTAGATTTCCTTATAGATTTTGCTGCTCTTCATCAGCTCGTCGTGGGTGCCCACGTCGGCCACGGTGCCCTCGTCCAGTACCACAATCTTGTCGGCGTACTGCACCGAGCTGATGCGCTGGGCGATGATGATGACGGTGGTGCCCTTCAAATTCTCCCGGAAGGACTCCCGGATGCGGCCCTCGGTGGCGGAGTCCACGGCGGAGGTGGAGTCGTCCAGTATGAGCACCGCGGGCTTGCGCACCATGGCCCGGGCAATGCACAGCCGCTGCTTCTGTCCGCCGGACACGTTGACGCCGCCCTGGTCCAGGCTGGTGTCGAAGCCGTCGGGGAAGGACATGATGAAGTCATAGGCCTGGGCGTCCTTGGCGGCCTGGATAAGCTCCTCCTCCGCGGCGTCCTCCCGGCCCCAGAGCAGGTTCTCCCGGATGGTGCCGGAGAAGAGCACGTTGTTTTGCAGCACCATGCCCACCCGGCCTCGCAGGCCGTCCAGGGGGTAGTCCCGCACGTCCACCCCGTCCACCAGCACCTGGCCGCCGTGCACGTCGTAAAACCGGGGGATCAGGTTCACCAGGGAGGACTTGCCCGTGCCGGTGCCGCCCACGATGGCCACAAACTCGCCGGGCTCCACCGTCAGGTTGACGTGGTGCAGCACGTCCTCCCCCGCCCCCTCGGACTGGTAGCGGAAGGACACGTCCCGGAACTCCACCCGGCCCCGAGGGGCGGGCAGGTCGGTCCTGCCGCCGTCGGCGATGGCGGGCTGGGCGTCGATGACCTCGAACACCCGGCGGGTGGAGGCCTGAGCCCGGCTGTACTGGAGCAGGGCCATGCCCACCATCATCAGGGACATGAGGATCTGCATGATGTAGCCCACCACGGTCTGGAGGTAGGCGATGTCCAGCTCGCCCCCCAGCACCATATTGCCGCCGTTATACATCACCAGCACGATGGCCGCCGCCATGCAGATGGTCATCATGGGCTGCATGGCCACCATGCGCAGCATGGCCCGCAGGGCGGTGGAGGTGAAGTTGTCGTTGGCCTGCTTGAATTTGTCCCGCTCCCGGTTTTCCCGGACGTAGGACTTCACCACCCGGACGGCGATGAGGTTTTCCTGCACCGTCTCGTTGAGCTGGTCCAGCGCCTGCTGCATCTTCTCAAACAGGGGCATGCACACCTTCATCAGCAGCATCAGCGCCCCGGCCATGATGGGCAGGATCACCACCACCACCAGGGTCAGCTTTGGGCTGATGGTCAGGGTGAGGGCCACGCTGGCGATGAGCATGGTCACCGCCCGGATGAGGATGCGCAGGCAGACCATGCACACGTTCTGGATGTTGGTGACGTCGTTGGTCATGCGGGTGATGAGGGAGGAGGAGGAAAACCGGTCGATGTCGGCAAAGGAGAAGGAGGCAATCTTCTCAAACTCCGCCCGGCGCAGGTTGGCCCCCAGGCCCTGAGCGGCGTAGGCGGCGCACCTGGCGGCCAGGCCGCCGGTGATGGTGGCGATGATGGCCGCCACCACCATCAGGGCTCCGTATTTCCAGATGGCAGGCATGTTTTCCTGCTCGATGCCCTGGGCGATGATCTGGGCCATGAGCAGGGGGATGGCAAGCTGGCAGACCGTCTCCAGCGTAACCAGCACAGGGGAGGCCGCGGCGTAGCCGGCGTAGCCTTTCAGGTAAGACGCAATGCGTCTCAGCATGGGTCGCACTTCCTTTCGTTGGGGATGTGGGGCAGAGGAGGCGGAGGGCATTCCGCGTCCTGGCCGCCGATCTGATAGAGATTTTCCAGCATACGCCGGTGGAATGCCTGCACCTGCTCCCGCTCCTGGGGCGTGAAGCCCCGGAACATGGCATCGTCCACCTGCCGGAAGGCCTGCATCCCGGCCTCCAGGGCGTCCCGGCCCTTCCGGGTGATGGAGATCCGGTTGCGGCGGGCGTCCCGCTCGTCGGTGCGGCGGGCCACATAGCCCTGCCGCTCCAGGCATTTCAGGGAGGCGGCGATGGTGGGCGGGGCGATGTGAAGCCGGTCGGCCAGCTCCTTCTGGGTGGGGGCCTGGGCCGGGTCGTCCGGGTAGTGGGACAGGGCGACCAGCAGATGGGGCGAGCCCACGTCCCCCACGCCCCGCTTGGCCAGCGCCGTCATGTGCGCGTTGTGATGGGCCCGGAGCAGTTGGTGAAATATGATGCCCGAGCGCTCGTCCATAAGGGTCCCTCCTTTTTCGTTCGCGTGCTAATCATTAGCATACGTATTATTTTACTCCCCTGCCTTGAAATGTCAAGGGGGTGCGTGTGAAAAATTTGTTAACTGCGGCAAGACATGAAAAAACGGCGAACGGCTGACCTGCGCCTGCAAAGCGGAACTCCCACGGCGCAGCCGTGGGAGTTCATCCGTTTACCGCTCTAACATCCGCCGGAGACGCCAAGCGCCCCTCCGTACGGGCGTTCAGCCCGCGTTATGCTCCGGCTCGAAAAAATGGTCGATCTTTTTCTTGATCTCCGCGGGCTTCAAATATTTCAGCAGATATCCGGTGGGTTTCAGGGACAGCAGCTTTTTCACGCTCTCCGGGTCGCCCCTGCCCGTCAGGAAAAAGACCGGGATGTCTGCAAAAGATTTTTCTGAGCGGAGCATCACCATTGTCTGGCTCCCGTCGCACACTGGCATTTCGTAGTCCAGCAGAACCAGATCCGGCCGGTCCAGGGTGATGGCCCGGATGGCGGCCACTCCGGATTCCGCCAGCGAGACCTCGTAATCCTTTTCCAACAGGCCCTTCATCGCCTGACGGATGGTGGCGGAATCGTCCACCACCAGGAGCTTCCGCTTGCCCCCGCCCTCGCGCTGCTCCTCCCGCCGGGCCAGATAGTTTTTCACTTCCGTCATGGCGTTATCCGGGTGCAGGGGCGTCCCCACGCCCTCCTCCAGCAGATGGGGCGCGATTACACTGTAGGAGAAATATCCCGCGCCGCCGGTGTTAAGCAGCAGGCTGACCTGGGGCTTTTTTTGCTGGAACACCTTCTGGAACTGCTCGTAGGACAGGAGGCTGTCCTCCTTCAGCCTGTAGCCTTTGAACGACGGGAAGCGCTCCATGACGCGCTCCACGAACTGCCGGGCCGTATACCGGGCGGCGTTGGTCAGCATGGCGTCCAGCTTGTTCGTCTGGATGCCCAAGACCTTCCCAACGGTGTTAATCAGCAGCTTTTCCTCAAAAACCATCAGGATTTCCTGCTTTTTCTCGTCCTGCGGCGTGTCGTAGATCAGGCGGTAGTACACGCCGCTGCCGAATTTCTCCCCGCCGTAGGCGTCGCTGATGACCTGTGACTCCAGGTGGAACAGGTCGAACACAAGGTGGGTGATGACCTTCTTCATGGCCGCCACCTCTTCCTCCGGCAGAAGGTTCTCCCAGGTGCCGGCCCCCTTCTCCCGGATGGCCTGATCCTCCGTCAGGGTATGTCCGATCAGCCAGCCGGCGCAGACCCCCAAAAAGTGCTCCATCGCCTCTGTGGAATAACCTGTCCGCAGAAGTTCTTCCTCCAGAGCCGGGAGCGTATTTTTCTGAAATCCCCTATGTATGCTTTTGTGGCGCTCAAGTCCTTCATATCCAATGGACGCCATGTAGGCTTCTTCATCGGCAAAGTGCTGCAGCGCATGGCCCTTGAAATATTTGATCCCTTCCAGACAAATCCACTGGCTGTCCTTCTCCTCGTCCCTGAAGCTGAACAGCTTGTTGATGATCTGAAAGAGCCGCTGATGCTCTTTGTCGATGGCCTCCACCCCAATACTGTACTCTTCCCGCCACTGGAACCGGCCTTCCATATAAAATCCTCCTTTGATCTGCTGGCCCCATATTCTGCCAACAACTCCCAAAAAGATATTTTTAAAGAATGTGAATCACACATATGCCGCCCCTGATTATAGCACAAACGATTCCCCGCGTCTACTCAAAAAGAATGAATCCAATTCCGCAGGACCGGCCCCACATCATTTCGCGGCGCAGTCGAGGACGGCCTTGGGCGCGCGGCCCACAATGAGCCGTTCCCCATCGCTGTACCCCTCCTCCCGGCCCGCCAGCTCCCGGACAAGCCGGCGGCGCAGCCGGTCCACCCGGGGCGCGCAGTCCGGGTCGCCGGCGGCGTTGTGAGTCTCGTGAGGGTCCCGCTCCAAGTCGAAATACAGCTCCAGGCCCGTCTGGGAGTACCAGACGAACTTGTCCGTCCTGGTGACGATGAAGTGCATGGAATCCTGCCCCAGGGCGTGCTCGCCGTGGAGGCAGGTGCGCTCCACCGGCCCCAGCAGGCTCACCCCGTCCACCGTGTCCGGGACGGGCGCACCCGCCAGCTCCAGCAGGGTGGGCATCACGTCCCGCAGCTCGGCCAGGTCCTCCCGCACGCCGCGCCCCACCAGCCGCTCCGGCCCGGACAGGAACAGAGGCACCCGCACACTGCCCTGATAGGGCTTGGCCTTCTGGAAAAACAGGTGGTCGCCCAGCATCTCCCCGTGGTCGGAGACGAACAGGATCACCGTGTCGTCCATCAGCCCCTCCTCCACCAGGGCGGAGATCAGCCGCCCGATCTGGTGGTCCATGTGGGTGATGGAGGCGTAGTACCCCGCCCGCATCTGGTGGAGAAAATCCGGGTCCAGGGGCGCGGTCTGGGCATGATAGCTGTGCCGGGCGGCCTGGGCACGGTCCGTCCAGTTCCAGTCCCCCAGCCAGGGCGGGGCCAGCTCCTTGCGGTCATAGAGGTCGAAGTAGTACGCAGGCGGGTCCAGCGGGGGATGGGGCCGGACGAAGCTGGCCATGAGGAAAAAGGGCATGGACCGGTCCCGACGGCGGAGGAAATCCAGGCACTCCGACGCCGCCCAGTTGGTGGGGTGATACTTCTCCTCGTACATCCAGGGCCGGGCCACCCAGCTGTTGCAGTCCAGGCCGGTGTCGGTGGGGTCGGCGGAGACGCCCAGCTCCCCCTTCAGCCACCAGTAATAATCGTCCGCCCGCCGCTGGTCCTCAAAGGCGGGGGTGTCCGGGCGGCGGTAGGCGTGGAGGTAGCCGTCGTGGAGACGTACGTCGTGGAAGCCCAGGTTATTGCGCAGGGGGTGGACGTGCATTTTGCCCACGCACTGGGTATAGTACCCGGCTTTGCTGAGCTCCCCCGCCAGGGTGTGGGGGTAGTTCCAGGGCACCAAGTCCTGGTACCCCACCCGTCCCGTGCGGGCCTGGGACATGCCGGTGTACAGGCTGGCCCGGGCGGGCACGCAGGTGGGGCAGGCGGAGTAGGCGTTGGGGAAGCGGACGCCGTCTGCCGCCAGGGCGTCCAGGTAAGGGGTCTTCACGTCGGGGTGTCCCGCGATGCCCAGGCAGTCCCCGCGGAACTGGTCGGCCATGAGCAGGATCAGGTTGGGGCGTTTATCCATATGGGTCTCCTCCTATGCGGGCCCTGAACGGCGCCGTCAGGCCCGGTCTGCGTCTTTTTATAGATTAAGTATATCCCGTTTGACGGAGGATAGCAAGCATATTTGGAAACCACAGGCCTGACGCCTCAAAACGTGTTTCTTTTGCAACGTTCCTTTTTCTCCTCGCCCTTGACGTTCCCTCCCATTTTGCGGTATACTATAGTATTGACGGCCCAAAAGGCGGATTTTCTTCCCCAGGGAGGCGGTTTTCACTGCCGGCCGTCCCAATCCGACGTTTTCCTCCCGCTGGGGGGAAGAAATAAGAGGTGCAGCTATGGCAAGATCCACTCCGAAACAGCAGTACGGCAACGACTCCATCTCCGCCCTGAAGGGGGCCGACCGGGTGCGCAAGCGCCCCGGCGTTATCTTCGGCTCCGACGGGCTGGAGGGGTGTGAGCACGCGGTCTTTGAAATCCTGTCCAACGCCATCGACGAGGCCCGGGAGGGACACGGCGACCTCATCACCGTCACCCGGTATGAGGACAAGTCCATCGAGGTGGAGGACTTCGGCCGGGGCTGCCCGGTGGACTGGAACGAGGCGGAGGGGTGCTACAACTGGGAGCTGGTGTTCTGTGAGCTGTACGCCGGGGGGAAGTACCGGGACGGCGACGGGGACAACTACGAATACTCCCTGGGCCTCAACGGCCTGGGCGCCTGCGCCACCCAGTACACCAGCGAATACTTCGACGCGGTGATCTACCGGGACGGCTTCAAGTACACCCTCCACTTCGAGAAGGGCGAGATCGTGGGCGAGATGAAGAAGGAACCCGCCGACCGGAAAAAGACCGGCTCCAAATTCCGCTGGAAGCCCGACCTGGAGGTGTTCACCGACATCGATATCCCGGCGGAGTTCTACGCCGACACGCTGAAGCGCCAGTCGGTGGTCAACGCCGGGGTGACCTTCCGGTTCCGCAGGCAGGAGGGCGGGAAATTCGAGACCACCGACTTCCGCTATGACAACGGCATCATTGATTATGTTACCGAGCTGGCCGGGGAGGATTCCCTCACCGCCCCCGTATTCTGGCAGGGGGAGCGCCGGGGCCGGGACCGGGCGGACAAGGCGGAGTATAAGGTGAAGCTGTCCGTGTCCTTCTGCTTCTCCAACCGGGTGCAGCTCATCGAGCACTACCACAACTCCTCCTGGCTGGAGCACGGCGGCTCCCCGGAGAAGGCCATGCGCTCCGCCTTTGTGTCCGCCATCGACGGCTGGCTGAAGCAGAACGGCAAGTATCAGAAAAATGAGGCCAAGATCACCTTTAACGACATCCAGGACGCGCTGGTGCTGGTGTCCAGCAACTTCTCCACCCAGACCAGCTACGAGAACCAGACCAAGAAGTCCATCACCAATAAGTTCGTCCAGGAGGCCATGACCGACTTCCTCCGCGCCCAGTTCGAGGTGTACTTCATCGAAAACCCCATGGACGCGGAGAAGATCGCCGGGCAGGTGCTGGTGAACAAGCGCTCCCGGGAGACGGCGGAAAAGACCCGCCTGGGCATCAAGAAAAAGCTGTCCGGCTCGGTGGATATCTCCAACCGGGTACAGAAATTCGTCCCCTGCCGCACCCGGGACGTAAACCGCAGCGAGCTGTACATCGTGGAGGGCGACTCCGCCCTGGGCAGCGTGAAGCTGGCCAGGGACGCGGAGTTCCAAGCCGTCATGCCCATCCGGGGCAAGATCCTCAACTGCCTTAAAGCGGACTATGCCCGCATTTTCAAAAGTGAGATCATTACCGACCTGCTGAAGGTCATGGGCTGCGGCGTAGAGGTCAAGGATAAGCACGTGAAGGACCTGAACGCCTTCGACCTGGACAGCCTGCGCTGGAACAAGATCGTTATCTGCACCGACGGCGACGAGGACGGCTTCCAGATCCGCACCCTGGTGCTGGCCATGCTGTACCGCCTCACCCCCACCCTGATTCAGAAGGGGTATGTGTATATCGCAGAATCCCCCCTGTACGAGATCACCTGCAAGGAGAAGACCTGGTTCGCCTACTCCGATAAGGAAAAAAACGACATCGCAGCCTCCCTGGAGGGGAAAAAGTTCGATGTGCAGCGCTCCAAGGGCCTGGGCGAAAACGAGCCGGATATGATGTGGCTGACCACCATGAGCCCGGACACCCGGCGGCTCATCAAGGTGATGCCGGAGGATGTGGAGCGCACGGCCCAGATCTTTGAGATGTTCCTGGGCAACGACCTCCAGGGCCGGAAGGACCACATCGCGGACAGCGGGTACAAATACCTGGACATGGCGGATATCTCTTAACCGGTAACCCACGCCGCGGGCGCGGCGAGCAGATAGAAACCATTCAAGCGCAAAAGGAGGAAATCATCATGAAAAAACTGTTGGCAGTTCTGTTATCTGTGGTTATGACCATGTGCCTCACGGTCCCTGCCTTTGCGGCCCCGGCCCCGGAGGCAGGCTCCCTGGGCATCATCGGCGGCGCGGACGGCCCCACCGCCATCATCACCAGCGGCCCCATCAGCCCGGAAGATTTTAAATGGGACGGCTACCTGGACCCCGCCGATTGGGTGAATCAGCTTGATCAGCGGGCCCAGGCATATCGAGACGAGCTGAAAAAGAGCCTGGGCGGCGTGCCCGGCCAGATCGGCGTGATGGTCAACGGCGAATACGTCCAGTTCCCCGACGCCGTTCCTGAAATCAAGGACGGCTGCGCTATGGTGCCCATCCGGGCGCTGGCGGACGTCCTGGGCGGTCAGGTGGCATATGGTGAAGAGGAGAAAGAGCAGCTGGTGAAGGCGGCGGACAAGACTTACCTGTCCTTCTCCGTGGGCAATCCCCAGGTAATCGTGGAGTACCCCTCCGGCAGCGGAGAGCTGGTCTCCCTGAGCTGTGCCCCCTACATTAAAAATGACCGCGCCTATGTCCCCGTGCGCTTCATGGGCGAGATACTGGGCTATGAGGTGGGCTGGGACGCCGACTACCAGACCGCCATCCTGCTGGACCGGGACGCCCTGGCGGCGGAGATCGACAAGGACTTCACCATCCTCAACAAGGTGCAGGCCGCCCGCAGCCTGACTGTGGAGAACGGCAAGACCCTCCGCGAGGACCTGAAGGCCAGCGCCACCGTCACCGCCTTTGACACCCTGAACGGCAATAAGACCTACCAGGCGGACCTGACCGGCAAGACCCTGCTGAACAGCCAGGCCGCCAGCGGCAGCTATTCCCTCACCCTGTCCGACAATATCATCGACCTGCTCCTGAAGCAGATGGAGCTGGACGGGGAGGACACCAAAATCGTGCGCAATGCCCTGGAGGGCCTGGAGGATATACAGCTCATCATGACCCAGGAGGGCAAGCTCTGGTTCCATGCTGCCGCCCTGGACGTGATCGGTGAGGAGGAGAACCTGTGGTACGGCACGGATATGGGCGCTGAGTTCGGCAAGCTCCTGCTCTCCGCCACCGGCGACACCACCGTGGGCACGGTCCTCGCGGCCATGGCCGGCACGGGCTCCGTGGAGGAGTGGTCTGCCATGGAGCAGGCCGTCCAGATGATGGCCGCCCTCTATGGTGACGACAAGTTCACCACCTCCGGCGGCACCTCCACCCTCACCCTGGGGCTGAAGGACCTGGTAGACCTGTTCGCAGACTACGGCCTTGACCTGGACGATGTGAAGGATGCCTTCAAGAAATACAGCATCACCATGAAGGTGGACAGCAAGGGCGGGGTGAGCGTAAAATGCGTCGTGGAGACCAACGCCCAGTCCGGCGTCCCCGCCGTGAAGCTGACCGCGGACTGCACCCAGTCCGGCGGGAAGGCGGACTTGACCATGAGCCTGCACATCGCCAACATCGGCGAGCTGACGCTGACCATGAGCTCCACCCAGCAGACCGGCGCCGAAAAGCCCATGAGCGAGCCCCCCAAAGGCGCCAACGTCGTGGACAACAGCGCGGAGCTGTTGAATCCCTGAACGATATCCCGAGATAAGGACTGATCCCATTGGCTAAGAAGAAGACCCCCGAGCAGAAGGGCCCGAAAAAAGTCAGCAACCCCAACGTCATGGGCCTGCGGGCCCAGGTGCTGGAGCAGCCCATCACCGAGACGCTGGAGCTGAACTATATGCCCTACGCCATGTCCGTCATCGTCTCCCGGGCCATCCCGGAGATCGACGGCTTCAAGCCCTCCCACCGGAAGCTGCTGTACACCATGTACCAGATGAAGCTGCTGGGCGGGAACCGCACGAAATCCGCCAACGTGGTGGGCCAGACCATGAAGCTGAACCCCCACGGCGACGCCGCCATCTATGACACTATGGTGCGTCTCAGCCGGGGCTACGGGGCCCTGCTCCACCCGCTGGTGGACTCCAAGGGCAATTTCGGCAAGGTTTACTCCCGGGACATGGCCTGGGCCGCCTCCCGCTATACCGAGGTGCGGCTGGACCCCATCTGTCAGGAGCTCTTCCGGGACATTGACCAGGACGCGGTGGACTTCGTGCCCAACTACGACGGCAAGCTCATGGAGCCCACCCTCCTGCCCACCACCTTTCCCAACGTGCTGGTAGCGGCCAACCAGGGCATCGCCGTGGGCATGGCCTCCAACCTGTGCGGGTTCAACCTGGGAGAGGTGTGCGACGCGGCCATCGCCTATCTCAAGGACCCCGGCGTGGATTTGCTGGGTATTTTGAAGGCCCCGGACTTTTCCACCGGCGGGCAGCTGCTGTACGACGGCGCGGCCCTGGCGGAGATCTACCGCACCGGCCGGGGGCCCGTCAAGCTGCGGGGCAAGTGGCGGTATATCAAGGAAGACAACCTCATTGAAATCTATGAGATCCCCTATTCCACCACCGTGGAGGCCATCCTGGACAAGGTGGCGGAGCTGGTGAAGGCGGGCAAGGTGCGGGAGATCGCTGACATGCGGGACGAGACCGACCTGAACGGCATGAAGCTGGCCATCGACCTGAAGCGGGGCGCCGACCCCGACAAGCTGATGGCCCGGCTGTTCCAGATGACCTCCCTCCAGGACACCTTTTCCTGCAACTTCAACATCCTCATCGCCGGCATGCCCAAGGTCATGGGGGTGGGCGAGATTCTGGAGGAGTGGACCGCCTGGCGGATGGACGGCGTGCGGCGGCGCACCTACTACGTCTGCAGGAAGAAGGAGGAGAAGCTCCACCTGCTCAAGGGCCTGAGGCGCATCCTGCTGGACATCGACAAGGCGATCAAAATCATCCGGGAGACGGAGGAGGACGCCGAGGTGGTGCCCAACCTGATTATCGGCTTCGGCATCGACCAGATTCAGGCGGAGTACGTGGCGGACATCCGCCTGCGCAACATCAACAAGGAATATATCCTCAAGCGCCTGGAGGAAACCGACTCACTGGCTCAGGAGATCGCCGACCTGAAGGACATCATCAACTCCCCCGGCCGCATCAAGGCCATCATCACCGACGAGCTGAAAAACGTAAAGAAGAAGTACAACGTCCCCCGCCGCACCGAGATCGTCTACGAGTACCGGCAGGCGGAGGAGGAAAAGATCTCTGCGGAGGAGGAGGTCCCCGCCTACCCGGTGAATGTGTTCGTCTCAAAAGAGGGATACTTTAAGAAGATCACCCCCCAGTCCCTGCGCATGAGCTCGGAGCAGAAATACAAGGAGGGGGACGGCCCCTTCCTCCAGTGGGAGGGCGTCAACGGCGACGAGCTGCTGGTGTTCACCGACAGGCACCAGTGCTACAAAACCCGGCTCAGCGACTTCGACGACGCCAAGGCCAGCGTGCTGGGGGACTACCTGCCCTCCAAGCTGGGCATGGACCCGGAGGAGAAATTCGTCTGGGCCTGCCCGCCGGGGGATTACTCCGCCCATGTGCTGTTCTTCTTTGAAAACGGCAAGGCCGCCCGGGTGGAGCTGTCCGCCTATCAGACCCAGACCCGGCGGCGCAAGCTGACGGGGGCATACTGCGACAAGTTCCCCCTGGTGTCCGCCCAGCTTCTGGCGGAGGACCAGGAGATGGCGGTGGCGGCCAGCGACGGGCGGTGCGTGGTGTTCCATACCGCCTCCCTCACCCCCAAGACCACCCGTGCCACCCAGGGCGTGGGCGTGATGGCGGTGAAGGCCAAGCACAAGGTGGTTTGGGCCCGGCCCCTCTCCGCCACCCACATTGTCAACGCCGCCCGATACCGGGCCCGGTCCCTGCCCGCCGCCGGGGCCCTCCTCAAAGAGGAGGACCGGGGGGAGGAGCAGATGACCCTGCTGTAAAACGCGCCTCCGGCGGCTTCCTTTTTTCTTTGAAAAGAAAAAAGGAGGCGAAAAAAGAAACTTTTATACACCTTTCAACTATTGGAGGCACTTCATGGACCGGCTAAAAAAATTCTTGCTTCCCACTTTGATCATCACAGCAGCTTCCGTCATTTACGCCCTGGGATTCGTGTGGTGCTACGCCCCCAACGGCATCGCCTTCGGCGGCATCACCGGCGTGGCTCAGATCCTCAACTTCCTGGTCCCGGCCCTCCCCATCGGCGTCACCGTCATCGTGCTGAACATCCCCCTGTTCATCCTGGGCTGGAAGTTTATCGGCGGGCGGCTGCTGGTGTCCTCGCTGTACGCCATGTTCGTCTCCTCGGTGTTCATTGACCTGCTCACTCCTCTGTACGACTGGCCGCCCATGGAGCCGATGCTGGCCTGCATCTTCGGCGGACTGCTTATGGGGCTCTCCCTGGGCCTGGTGTTCCAGCAGGGCGCCACCACCGGCGGCACCGACCTCCTGGCCCGGCTTTTAAAGCTGAAGCTGGCCTGGCTGCCCATGGGCAAGCTGCTGATGGGCATCGATCTGGCGGTGATCGTGGCGGTTTCCGTCGCGTTCCAGACCCTGTACGCCGCCCTGTACGGGCTGGTGGCGCTGTATATCAGCACCATCGTCATGGACGGCGTGCTTTACGGCATGGACACCGCCAAGGTGGCCTATATCATCAGCGACAAGAACAAGGCCATCTCCGACGCCATCGTCAAGGACCTGGACCGGGGGGTGACCATCCTCCACGGCCAGGGGGCCTACACCGGGGCGGAAAAGGACGTGCTCATGTGCGCCTTCAAGCAGCGGGAGATCGCCGCCATCAAGGCCGTGGTAAAGGACATCGACCCCGCCGCTTTCCTCATCGTGTGCGACGCCCACGAGGTGCTGGGAGAGGGCTTCCGGGATTACAAGAAGGACGACCTGTGAAAAAGCGCGGAGCCGGAGGGTCTGGGACGTGCCGCGAACAGGCGCAGCGAGACAGTGAGGAGGGCCTTTTCATGAAAAAACGGATACCGGCCCTGCTCCTGACCCTGACGTTGACGCTCAGCGGCTGCTCCGCTATGCTGGAGCGGGGCCACGAGACCATCACCACCCACGTGGACTACGCCGTCACCGAGGACGAGTCCATCCTCCGGGCGGAGACCTACCAGGGCCTGGTAAACGCCATGCTCTACTTCGTCAGCGGCCATCGCACAGCGGGGACCATCCGGCTGTACAATTACACCGGGGACGTGGAGGCGGACCTTGCCAACGCCCGGGACGAGGTCATGTATGAGGACCCCCTGGGGGCCTTCTCCGTGCGCTTCCTGAACTATGACACCACCCGCATCCTCACCTATTACGAGGTGGAGCTTCACGTGACCTACTCCCGCACCCTCCCGGAGGTGAACGGCCTGCGGGAGGTCACCGGCCTGGCCGGCGTCCGGCAGGAGCTGTCACGGCTGATTGAGGAGCAGCGGGAGTCCGCCCTGTTCCTGGCCTCCTACTTCTCCGGCGACCAGGCCCTGGTGGAGGGGCTGGTCCGGCTGGCGGGCTACAGCAGCCCTGCCCTCTACCGCCACCACGACATCCGGCAGGTATCCGTCTCCCTCTATCCGGAGACGGGCACGCGGCGGGTCATTGAGGTAAAGCTGGGCTGGAACCAGAGCGCCGAGGCCGTGGCGGAGGAGGAGAAGGGCTACGCCCAGCTGCTGGAAACGGCGGCCTCCGCCCTGCTGGAGGCCAACCCCCCCGCCGGGGAGGGCTACACCGTGGACGAGCTGGCCGCCATCGTCCGCTCCGCCTCCGGGCCCCGGAGCAGAGACGGCACCGACCTGGCCCTGGACGTGCTGTCTGGGGAGCCCGCCTCCGACCTGGGGCTCACCATGGCCATGGAGTACCTGTGCAGGCAGTGCGGCGTGGAGGCAGAGCCGGTGCAGGGGCAGTCCGGGCTGTGGCTTATCGTGTCCACCCCGGAGGGCTACCGCCACCTGCTGCCCCAGGGCCTGTGGCCCCTGGAGGAATCGGAGGATGATCCGCCTGAACCGGAGCAGCTGCTGTACACCGACCAGGAGCTCAGCGAGCTGGGGTACAGCTGGCCGGAGACCCTCCACCCCGCCTGCGAGGACTACGCCGCCCAGGAGGACCAGGCAGATGAGAGCCCGGCCCCATAAAATCTCCACACATGGGAAAACACCATCTGGGCCGGCTTCCAGATGGTGTTTTTATGGGCTCAAAACAGCAGGCGCACCGCCCAGGAGGCGGCCAGAAACCCCGCGATATCCGCGCACAGCGCCGCCGGGACCGCGTACCGGGTTTTGCCCACCTTTGCCGCGCCGAAATACACCGCCACGGTGTAAAACGTGGTCTCGGTGGAGCCCAGCATCACCGCCGCCGTCCGCCCCACCAGGGAGTCCGGGCCATAGGTCTCAATGAGCTCCGCCCCCACCCCCAGGGCGGCGGAGCCGCTCACCGGCCGCACCAGCAGCAGGCCGATGGTCTCCGCCGGGATGCCCACCGCCGAGAGCAGCGGCCCAACCGCTTCCCCCAGCAGCTCCAGCGCCCCGGATGAGCGGAGCATGTACACCGCTGTCAGCAGGCCGATGAGAGGCGGCATGATCCGCAGGGACACCTTCAGTCCCTTCTCCGCGCCGTCGGTCAAGGCCCCCCAGAGGTCCACCCGTTTGACCAGCCCCCACAGGGCCACCGCCAGCATGAGGAAGGGCACCAGCATGGTGAAAAACAGATCCATCCCCTCACCTCCAAAAGCGGGCGAACAGCTTCGCCGCTGTGACTCCCACCACAACGGACACGGCGGACGCCAGCCACACCGCGGGCAGGATGTCGAAGGGGTTGGCGCTCCCCGCCGCCGAGCGCAGGCTGGCCACTGTGGTGGGGATGAGCTGGAGGGAGGCCGTGTTGCACACCACCAGCATGCAAAGGCCGTCTGACGCCACCCCGGGGGTGCGCTCCGCCATCAGCCGGGCGGCCTCCAGTCCCAGGGGGGTGGCAGCGTTGCCCAGGCCCAGCAGGTTGGCGGACAGGTTGGCGCTCACCGCGTCCATAACCTTTGGGGTCCCGGCGAAGTCCGGGTACAGCCGCTTGATGGCGGGTCTCAGCAGCTTGGACAGCCCCCCGGCCAGCCCCGAGCGCTCCATCACTTCCATCACACCCATCCACAGGCACAGCACCCCCATCATGGACAGGCACAGCTCCACCCCCGCAGCGGCGCCGTCCAGCGCCCCCCGGGCCACCGCCGGGCCGTTCCCTGTGGCCAGACCACAGAGAATGGCCGCGCCCACCATTGCCGTCCAGATCAGCGACATCGCCATATATCGGTCCCCCCTTTGTTTGTCCTACCATATATACGGCGGAGCGGACAAAATCATGTCCCAAAATCAGGCCACCGTGGTATGATTCGACAGCAATCCCAATATTTACGCTTTTTCCCCAATTTTTTGATTGACAAAATTATACGATATGTTATAATAAGAACGACGTATAAGATGTAAAAAAATTTTTGCAAAGGCGCAAGGAGGACACCGCAAATGAAAGCAACCGGAATCGTTCGAAAAGTCGATGAGCTGGGGCGTATCGTACTGCCGATCGAGCTGCGCCGCACCCTGGACATCGCAGAGCGCGACCCCCTGGAAATCTATGTGGACGGGCCGTCAATTATCCTGAACAAGTATCAGCCTGCCTGCATTTTCTGCGGGGATTCCAGAGAGATTACGTCATTCAAGGGGAAAAACATCTGCACGAGCTGTCTGAAAGACCTGGGCAGCAAATAGTTCCCCACCATAGCTGTAGGAAAAGCCGCCAGGATTGGCGGCTTTTTTGTCGAAAAAAATTTTTATCTATTTTCACTTTTTCGACAAGTTTCGCAGGAAATTCTCCCTCCAACATTTTCCATATTTGTTATACGTTTTGTTATCATTTCCAGCTGTTGGCAACACAGGAAAGTGTTGGTATGGAAAACCCGCGTACTTTTCCATACCGGGGGCACTGCCGCGGGAAATTCCGCCCCCCGCCTTCCAAACAGGTCAGGGGCGGACGGCTGTCTCAGGCAGCCGTCCGCCCCGCCGTTTAGCTCTCTTGATCCAGCATCGGATTATACAGCGTCCGCTTCGTTACGCCGAACTCCTCCGCCGCCCGGGCCGCCGCGTCCTTCAGCGACAGCCCCTCCCGGCGCAGCTGCTCCGCCCGGGCCAGCGCGCCCTGGCCGTCGGCCTCCTCCAGCTGGGGCGGACGGCCCGCCACCACCAGCACAAACTCTCCTCTGGGCTCCTGGGCGGCGTAGCGGGCCTGGGCCTCCCCAATGGTCAGCCGCAGAACCTCCTCGTGGAGCTTGGTCAGCTCCCGGCACACTGCCATGGGGCGGTCCGGGCCGAAGACGTCCGCCAGGTCCTCCAAGGTGGAGCGCAGCTTGTGAGGAGCCTCGTAGAAGATCATGGTGCGCTCCTCCGCCCGCAGGCTGTCCAGCTGGGCCCGGCGGTTCTTCTTATTTAGCGGCAGAAAACCCTCGAAGGTGAACCGTCCCGTGGGCAGCCCGGACACGGACAGCGCCACCGTCAGGGCGCAGGGACCGGGGATGGCCTCCACCTCGGCCCCCTGAGCGGCACAAAGGGCCACCAGGTCCTCACCTGGGTCTGAGATGGCCGGGGTGCCCGCGTCGGTGACCAGGGCGCAGGTCTCCCCCGCCTCCAGCCGCCGCAGGATGGCGGGACCCGCCGTGCCGCAGTTGTGGCGGTGGTAGGTCACCATGGGCTTTTTCAGCTCCAGGTGGTTGAGCAGCTTCACCGTCACACGGGTGTCCTCGGCGGCGATAAAATCTGCCGCCGCCAGGGTCTCCGCCGCCCTGCGGCTGATATCCCCCAGGTTGCCGATGGGGGTGGGCACCAAATAGAGCTTCCCGGCCATGTCAGGCCCCTCCTTTTTATTCCAGCGAGATGGTGACCACCCGCTCGTAGTGCTGTTCCTCTCCCACAATGGGGATCAGGGACCAGTATATCTCCGTCCCCGTTTCCTGGTAGCCCGATATCTCCTCCCGCCGGGTTACCAGAAGGCCCCGCTCCTGGACCTCTCCGCCCCCGGGCTGGCTCAGGGCTTTCACTGCCGCCTCCAGCCAGCCGTCCACATCGGGGTTCAGCAGGCTCCAATGCTCCGTGGCCCCGGACAGGGCCAGCACCGCCAGCATCTCCCGCTGAATGGATGGGACCCCGTCGAGACAGCCCCCCGTCACCCGCAGGGTCACCGCCTTGACGCAGCCATCCTCCACCGTGAATTCCGGCTCGTCCCAGATGGACGCATCCAGCTCAATCCACACCCCGTCCACCTTGGTCTGCACCGTGACGTCCTGCCCATAGCCGTCCGCCCGCTCCGCCCAGCGGCCGTCCGCCTCCATTCGGGGGAGCGCGTCGTCCCGCATAATCTGGGACCTGAAATGGTTATAGTTCCTGGCAAATTTCTCCACCGTCAGCGCCCCCCGGCAGGGGGGCAGCGTGCTCCACAACAGGGCCGCAAACAGCGCCGCGCCCAGCAGCACCCGCGCGGCCACAAACATCCAGCCGCTCATCCGCCGCTCCACCTTGGCGTAGCGGTAGCCCTCCTCGTAATCCCAGGGGCAGTCCTGGCCCTCCAGGCCCGCCGTCCGGCCCTGCCACATCCGCCATAGGTTCCAGAGGGGGATGTTCCAGCCGCAGCCCTCCCAGGCCACCCGGCGGCTGCGCTCCCAGCCCTGGGCCAGGGACAGCCTGGTCCCGTCCTCGTCCCGCAGCTTCAGCCCGAACAGCCACTTCCCCGGCGTCCAGCCCCAGAAGTGCAGCCACAGCGGCTCCAGCGCCAGGGCGAGGGCCAGCAGCCCCATACTCCAAAGGATATCGGCGAAGGGGACCGTCTGGATGCGGATCAGGCTCTGGTCCCGGAACGCGATCAGCCACGCCAGATTGAGGACCGTGTCGTACAGCGCCATGTCCAGCGACCGGGCAAAGAGGCGCTGCCAGGGGCAGTAACAGGCCCGGGGCTCGCCGTCCCATCTCTCCTCTTCCGCATCCTCCAGCGAAGCGGAGGTCGGCTCCGGCAGGACGGGCCGCTGGGGCTCCTCTATCTGTTTCAGCCAAGGCTGGGGGTCCAGGGCGGCGTATTCCACCCCGCTCTGCTCCAGCTCCCGGCACACCGCCGCCGCCCGCTCGATGACCGACCTATCCCCCTCCAGCCTGGTGAGCTGGGTAAACAGCGCCTGCTCCAGGGTCAGCGCCCCCTGCTGGACCTTGCGGATGGTGTCGATATCCAATTGCAGCTGCCGCAGCAGTTTGATCTTCTCCAGCGTCCGGGCGTCCTCCTCCGAGTAATCCCGGTAGCCGTTGTCCAGCCGCTTGGGCGACAGCAGGCCCTCCCCCTCGTAAAAGCGGATGTTGGCGCGGGTCATGCCCGTCCTGTTTTCTAACTCCTTGATGGTCATACAGCCACCTCCCAAGGGTTATGCTAACCTGTCAAGCTGGTAGACAGTCAAGGGTTTTTTTCAACTTTCTTGAAATTTCAGCCCGCTGGGGGGCCGTCCACCCACTTCACCGCCGGGGCGGAGCCATCTGCCTCAACGTAGTACTCATAGCACTGGTCCTTCCAGAAAGACAGGGCAAGCCTGCCGTCATACTCTTGAATCGTGCCGTCGGTGCGAATGCTGTCCCGATCATAGAAGTCGAAGCAGTAGGCGTATACCACGCCGTCCTGCTCGCTGAGCATCACCATGTCCTCCCCCGACCAGGTTTCCTCGCTCCGCTGCACTTCAGATTCCAGATGAAGGACGCACTCCTCCTGCCCATCGCCGTTCATGTCCAGCCAGAAGTGGGCTGTGACATTGGCCGTAACCTGGGCGTTGGGAACCGCCGTGACCGTCTGGACGTACTCCTCCCAGGGCATGGGGCCCACATCGCCGTTGAAGTGGTCCCCGGAGGCTCCGTAGACCTCCCCTTCTCCCCTCAGCGCCGCCAGGATGGCCGTCCGGGCCGTTTCAGATGAGTTCCCCGTGGCGGGGCGGCCCACGCCCCAGTCACAGATGGGCAGCAGCAGCGCCTTGCCCGCCGAATAGGGGGCGCGGCCCGTCCAGTAGGACTGGTCATCCTCCCCTCGCCGGGTGTAGAGCCAGCGGATGGGTTCCGCGCCGGGGACAATTTCGTCCGTCGGGGTGTAATCCCTCACGTCCTCCTCGGTAAACAGCACCCGCTCCTCGGTGAGCACGCCGTCCTCCATGGGGTACTCATAGACTTCGCTATAGCCCATGTGACCCTCGCTGCGCAGGACGGCGCTCTTGTCCGGGTAGGTGTACAGGGCGCTGTGGCCCATGTCAAACTCGCCGATGCACACCACCTGCCCGTCCCGGTATGTGTAGCACTGAGTGGTAAAGGCCGCCTCGCAGTAGCCGTACTGGACGAACAGCTCGGGCACGCCGTCCTTGTCCACGTCGTAGAGGTAATAGTATTCGCTGCCCATAGCCATCACCTGGATCATGCCCAGTTCTTCCCCCGCGTCCATGCAATAGATTTTCCGCTGGTCCACCGCCAGGCCCGCATAGGCCGCCTCAGCCTCTCGGGTGTCCAGCTCCGCCTGGGCCAGGGCGGTGAGAAAATCCATGTACCCCACCTGCCAGGGCTGGTAGTCCCGCTGGGGCAGGTCCTCCTCCAACGCGGGCGGGCCGGAGGGCTCCGGCCGCAGACTGGTCGCCTCAGAGGGCGGGACCGTCTCCACTGGCTGGGAGGGCGGAATGCTTTCCGCAGGCTGGGAGGGTGCGCTCGTCTCCGCAGGCTGGGAGGTGGTTTGACCGGGGGCTTCTTCCCCGGCGGCGCAGGCGGCGAGGCCCAGGGCCAGCGCCCCGGACAGCAGCAGGCAGGTCAGTTTTTGTCTCATAGCAGCTCACTCCTTTCTCCCTATTCTACACGCCGGGCCGGGGAAAAGTCGTTACCGGACGTTTACAATCCGGCCTCAAAACTGTTACGATCCAGTGTCTTTCCGTTACAGCTTGTCCCTGCGCATGGTCAGTGAAATCCGTTTTTTCCTCTCGTCCACTTCCTTCACCCACACCGTCACCACGTCTCCCACGCTGAGCACCTCAGAGGGGTGCTTAATGAAACGGTCGCAGATCTGGCTGATGTGGACCAGCCCGTCCTGGTGGACGCCGATGTCCACAAACGCCCCAAAGTCAATGACGTTGCGGACGGTGCCCTTCAGCTCCATGCCCGGCTTCAGATCCTTCATATCCAGCACGTCGGTGCGCAGCACGGGGGCGGGCAGCTCATCCCGGGGGTCGCGGCCCGGCTTGACCAGCTCCGCCGCCACGTCCAGCAGGGTGGGCACGCCCACGCCGCACTCAGAGGCCGCCTTGTCCTCGCCATAGGCGGCCAGCCGGCTTTTCAGGTCCCCCAGCTTCCCCTCCTTCACGTCCGCCATGTCGTGGCCGCACAGGACCAGCAGCTTTTCCGCCGCCTGATAGCTCTCCGGGTGGACGGCAGTGTTGTCCAGCGGCGACTTGCTCTCCGGCACCCGCAGGAAGCCCGCGGACTGCTCAAAGGCCTTCGGCCCCAGCTTGGGCACCTTTAGAATCTGTTTCCGGGTGGTGAAGGGCCCGTTCTCCTCCCGGTATTTCACGATGTTTTTGGCCGTGGTGCCGTTCAGCCCCGCCACCCGGGTGAGCAGCGGTGCGGAGGCGGTGTTCACGTCCACCCCCACGGCGTTGACGCAGTCCTCCACCACGCCGTCCAGGGCCTCGCCCAGCCGGGCCTGGGGCATGTCGTGCTGGTACTGGCCCACGCCGATGGACTTGGGGTCGATCTTCACCAGCTCTGCCAGAGGGTCCTGGAGCCGCCGGGCGATGGACACGGCGGAGCGCAGGTTCACGTCGAACTCCGGGAACTCCTCCGCCGCCAGCTTGGACGCGGAGTACACCGACGCCCCCGCCTCATTGACGATGGCGTAGCTCACGCCGCCCCCCACCTTGCGGATCAGCTCCACCGCCATCTGCTCGGTCTCCCGGCTGGCCGTGCCGTTGCCGATGGCGATGTGGGCCACATGGTGCTTTTTGATGAGGACGGCCAGCTTGTCGATGGCCTCGTTCTTCCCCCGCTCGCCGTGGGTGGGGTAGACCACCGTGGTATCCAGCACCTTGCCGGTGGGGTCAACCACAGCCACTTTACATCCCATGCGGTAGCCGGGGTCCAGCCCCATGGTGACGAAGCCCTTCACCGGCGGCTGCATGAGCAGCGGCTTCAAATTCAGGGCGAACTGGCCGATGGCCCCCTCATTGGCCTGGTCCGTCAGCTCGGAGCGCACCTCCCGCTCCAGGGAGGGGGCGATGAGCCGGTCGTAAGCGTCCTCTGCGGCGGCTTTCACAAACTCCATGGCCGCGCGGCCCGGCACCACCCTACGGCGCAGGGCCACCAGGGCGGTTTCCCGGTCCATCTCCACCGAGACCTTGAGGATTTCCTCCCGCTCCCCCCGGTTCATGGCCAGCACCTGATGCCCCTGGGTTTTGGACAGCAGGCTTGAAAACTCATAGTAGAGGCGGTATACGCTGTCCTCCGGCTCCTTGGCCGCAGCCCTGGAGGTGATGCTGGCCCGCCGCCAGTACAGCTCCCGGAGCATTTTCCGCACGTCGGCGTCGTCGGAGATAATCTCCGCCACGATGTCGGAGGCCCCTTGGAGGGCGTCCTCCGCCGTCTCCACGCCTTTCTCCGGGTCGATGTACTTTGCCGCCTCGGCCAGCGGGTCAGGGATCGGCGCGCCCTGGGCAAACAGCAGGTCGGCCAGGGGCTCCAGCCCCTTCTCCTTCGCCATGGTGGCACGGGTGCGGCGCTTTTGTTTATAGGGCCTGTAAAGGTCTTCCACTTCCGCCAGGGTGGAGGCCGCGTCAATGGCGGCGGACAGCTCCTCCGTCAGCTTGCCCTGGTTCTCAATGGACTGCTTCACCTCGTCCCGGCGGTCCTGGAGATTGCGCAGGTACTGCAAACGGTCCGCCAGCTGGCGGATCAGCTGGTCGTCCATGGCCCCGTGGAGCTCCTTGCGGTAGCGGGCGATGAAGGGGACGGTGTTGCCCTCGTCCAGCAGGGTGATGATGTTCTCAATGTGCTGCTCCGGGCGGTCCAGCTCCCGGGCTAAGATTTGTATCATTGTTTCCATTTATAACTCCTCGTTATCAAAAGTTTATTCCAGTCCCGTTTCCTGGCAGACGAAATCCACGCACTGCCGCACCATGCGGTCGCAGTGGGGCTTCTTCTCTTCGCCCCGCTCAAAGGCGGCTTTCAGCAGGGCGGCACAGTCGATGGCTCCATTCTCCGTGCGAAATTTCCGGATCAGCTCCAGCCGCATCTCCAGGGGCAGGCCCAGTCCCCCCAGGGCCGTCAGCGCCCCCACCAGCGCCCCGCAGGTGGCTCCGCAGCCCATGCCGCCGCCGAAGTTCAGCGCCAGGTCGTAAGCCTGTTCCCGGGTGATGCCCATGTCCTGGGCAAAGGGGACCACCACCGCCTGAGCACAGTTATAGTGCACCCGGGTGTCCGCCCGCAGGGCGGCCATGTCTTCTTTCCTCGTCATTGATAACGCTCCTACAATATAGTTACGGTGAAAGGCACGGCAGCCAGCCGTGTCTTTTGTCGTCTCAAAGCTGAAGCTGTAGAATGGGAGAGTAAATGGCCTGACACTTGATACCTTGGGCTGACACGCCCGCCG
>CATKZW010000030.1 GCA_949841465.1 uncultured Oscillospiraceae bacterium | reverse complement strand
AGGAGACTGAGAACTTGACCCTGCTGTCCTACAGCTATTCTATCATGGGCATCTCATAGCCTGCTGCCCTAAAGTGAACTAAGCAGACACACTCTAAATCGTCTGCAAATCTTATTATACGAGGAGACGTGTTATGGGGTTTTTCCGCAGACGAAAAAAAGAAGAGCCCGCCCCCGCCTGTTCGGCGGTGGTGGTGGCCGCCGGGTCGTCCACACGGATGGGCTTTGACAAGGTTTTGGCGGAGGTGGGGGGTGTGCCCGTCATTGTGCGCTGCCTACAGAGCTTCCAGCAGGCGCCCGGCGTGAACGAGATCGTGGTGGTCACCCGGACGGAGCTGGTGCCCGACGTGGCCCGCCTGTGCCAGGATTACGGCCTGACCAAGGTGGTCAAGGTGGTCCGGGGCGGGGAGAACCGCACCCAGTCCGCCCGGCTGGGCACCCTGGAGTGCGACGATAAGGCCAAGCTCATCGCCATTCATGACGGGGCGCGGCCCTTTGTCACGGTGGAGGTCATTGAGGGAGCTATCGCTCAGGCGGCCCAGAACGGGGCGGCCGCCCCTGCGGTGCCGGTGAAGGACACCATCAAGTCGGCCAGTGGCGGCATTGTGGAGCAGACGCTGGACCGCAGCGCGCTGTACGCCGTCCAGACCCCCCAGGTGTTCGACGGCGACCTGATTCGGGCGGCGTTGCAAAAGGCGCTGGACGACGGGGCGGAGCTCACCGACGACTGTGCCGCCGTGGAGCGGCTGGGCATGAAGGTGGTGCTCACCGCCGGAGATGAGCGGAACATCAAGCTGACCACCCCAACCGATCTGCTGATTGGCGAGGTGCTTTTGGAGGAGGCGGTTTCCCTGTGAGGATTGGGCATGGGTATGATGTGCACCGCCTGGCGGAGGGGCGCAGACTGATCCTGGGCGGGGTGGAGATCCCCTTTGAAAAGGGCCTGCTGGGGCACTCCGACGCGGACGTGCTGGCCCACGCGGTGATGGACGCCCTGCTGGGGGCGGCGGCGTTGGGAGACATCGGCAAGCTGTTCCCGGACAGCGACCCCGCTTACGAGGGGGCGGACAGTCTGGTTTTGCTGAGCCGGGTGGCCCGGGTGCTGGACGAAAACGGGTATGGGATCGGCAACGTGGACGCCACCGTGCTGGCCCAGCGGCCCAAGCTGGCTCCCCACATCCCCGCCATGCGGGAGAGGCTGGCCGCCGCCATAGGGATTGATTCCGGTCGGGTCAGCGTGAAGGCCACCACTGAGGAGGGCCTGGGCTTTACCGGAACGGGCGAAGGAATTGCCGCCCACGCCGTGGCGCTCATTGAGGAAAAGTGAACAGGGGATTACCCGCGCTCCTCTCAGGGCATAGGCTGTCCTTGGGAGGAGCGTTTTCGCATCTTAGAAAAGCAACCTCCAGTGAGGGAGAGGGTCAGCGTTCCCAAGCTGAAAAAGTGTTTGCTCGACTGGAAACACTCGCATATTTTTTCTCCTTTGGCGTATGCTAGTCCCATACTCATACAAAGGAGGATTTCCCTTTGAAAACCCGCATGATGATATTATCCCTGTGCCTGGCGGGAGTGCTGGCTGTGCCCGCCTTGGCGCTGACCACCTCCACAGCCGACGTGGAGAACGCCGCGCCTATCGCGGAGAACCTGTCCCTGAGCACCTACAAGGGGGTGGCGATTTTCAGCCGCTTTGCCGCTGTAGACCCGGAGGGCGACCTGGTGACCTTCCAGGTGGTGGACAGCCCCGCCCGGGGCCAGGTGGCCCTGGATGAGAACGATCCCGCCGCCTTCACCTACACCCCCTATGAGGGGAAGAAGGGCAAGGACAGCTTCACCTACGTGGCCATTGACGCCAAGGGCAACACCTCCCAGCCCGCTACGGTGAAGATCGTCATTGAGAAGCAGAAAACGGCGGTGAGCTACTCCGACCTGGACGGCGACCCCGCCCACTACGCCGCCCTGCGCCTGGCGGAGGCGGGTGTGTACACCGGGCGGCAGGTGGGGGCGCTGTACTGCTTTGATCCCGGCGAGTCCTTCACCCGTGAGGAGTTTCTGGCCATGGCCATGACCGCCGCGGGCCAGGCCCCGCTGAGCAGCGTGACCCTCACCGGCTTCTATGACGACAGCGACATCTCCGCCTGGGCCAAGGGCTACGTGTCCGCGGGCCTGGTGCAGGGGACGGTGAACGGCAGCCGCAACGAGGTGGGGCAGACCGTCTTTGCCCCCAACAGCGCCGTCACCCAGGCGGAGGCCGCCGTCATCATTGACCGCCTGCTGGCCACGGGGGACGTGTCCGCCGCTGCGTCCACCTTCTCCGAAGAGACCGCCCCTGCCTGGGCCTACCAGTCGGTGGTGAATATGGAGGCGGTGTCGGTGCTCAGCAGCAGCACGGATCTGTATAAGCCCCTCACCCGGGCTGAGGCGGCGGTGATGCTGTCCGCCATGCTGGACGTGCTGGATAGCCGGGACGCAGGCGGTTTGTTCTGGTAAGAAGCGCGGAGAAGCGGACAGCGAGGGAGCTTGGAGCGGAGCGAGGGCAAAAGCCGCACTGCCGCCCAGCGGAAGGCGGTTTTTGCCTGAGTCGCAGTGAAAGCGACCGAGCGCCCTGGCCGCTTCGCAGCGTGACAAAGAAGAAGCGCGGAGCCGTCGCGAACAGCGGGCTAAGGCCGAAGTGAAGCAAAAGCAGGGAGGCCCCAAAGGGGCCGGACGGCTTTTGCGGAATCGGAGGACTTAGAACCGCGTCGTGAGCAGGCGTAGCGTGACAAGGAAGAAGCGCGGAGAAGCGGACAGCGATATTTTTCTCAACGTCTTGACAAAAGCCTCCTACAGTTGTAGTATTAAGGAAACTACAACTGTAGGAGGCTTTCTTATGGTCAAGCTGTCGGAGCGGGAATGGCTGGTGCTGGGGGTGCTGTGGGACAGCGGCGGGGCCGCGCTGGGTGAGCTCACCCAGGCCCTGCGGGAGG
Organism: uncultured Oscillospiraceae bacterium; assembly: GCA_949841465.1. GTDB lineage: Bacteria > Bacillota > Clostridia > Oscillospirales > Oscillospiraceae > Enterenecus. The sequence goes on along the minus strand of CATKZW010000030.1, from coordinate 36,008 downwards.
ACACGGGCTGGAACCGGAACACGGTGCTTACTTATTTGACGCGGATGGAGGCCAAGGGCTTGGTGTCCATCGACAAGGAGGGCTACCCCCGGCTGTACCGGGCGGCGCTGAGCCGGGAGGACTGCCAGGCCCAGGCCCGGGACAGCTTCCTCCAGCACGTGTACCGGGGGGCCGCGGGGGACATGGTGGCGGCGTTTTTGAAGGAGAAGCCCATCTCCCCGGAGGAGCGCCGGGAGCTGCGCCGGCTTCTGGACGAAATGGAGGTGTAGTGTTCCTTTTCTTTACCGTGGGCCGCCTACGGTAAAGAAAAAGGAACCGAAAAAGAACTTTTAGACCGCTGACGGCCTGGGTGGTAATCGCTTGGCTTGCGCCCAGCCACAAAAGCTGGTGTGAAATAGAAAGGTATTTGTTATGACAGATTTTTGGTCTTTCTTATTGCAGACTCTGACGGCTTCCGGGGCCGCGGCCCTGCTGCTCATCGTTAAGGCCATGTTCCGGGACAAGCTGTCTCCCCGCTGGCAGTTCGCCGTGTGGGGTGTGCTGGCGCTGATCCTGCTGCTCCCGGCGGGCTGGGGCGGGCGGTACGTCCTGTTCAACTGGCCGCTGCTTGTGGAGACGGTGAAATCCGCCGTCACTGGGGAGTTTGGAACACTGACCAGGGTAACCGCGCCCATCCCCCTGCCGCCCTTCGCCGCGCCTGAGACGGCGGCGGACTGGCTGTACCTCGTCTATGCGGCGGGGGTGGCTGTGCTCCTGGCGCGGTATGTGGCGTCCTACGCCTGCCTGCGTCTGGCCCTGAAAAGGGGGCGGCGCGTCCGGGGCGAACGGGTCCGCGCGGTGGGGGCGGAGTACGGCCTGCCCGCCTGCCCCGCGGTGGAGGTAAACGGCCTGCCCACGGCGTTCGTCTGCGGGGTGTTCCGGCCTGTGCTGGCCCTGCCTGCCGAGGTGGAGACGGACGATAAGGTGATCCTCCACGAGCTGCTCCATCTGAAACACAGGGACGTGATCTGGGGCTGGGTGATCTGCCTGTTCCGGTGCCTCCACTGGTGCAATCCGCTGATCTGGCTGTGCGCCGACTGGGCGGGCAACGACCTGGAGTCCCTCTGCGACCAGCGGGTGCTGGAGTGCCTGGAAGGGGAGGACCGCCGGGACTACGGCCGCATCCTGCTGTACATGGCGGACGAGAAGTATGCCCGCGCTCCTGGCACCTCCTCCGCCGCCAACGGGGGCCGAAACATCCGGCGGCGGATCGAGGCCATCGCCCGATTCAAGCGCTACCCGGCGGGGATGGCGCTGGCTTCGGTGTGTGTGGCGCTGGTGCTGACGGTGCCCCTGGCGACGGGGGTTCGGGCGGATGGACTGGCCGTTGACGGCACCGCCCGGCTGGACGAGCTGAACTACGCCATGGCCTCCGCCCGGACGGTGCGGTGCACCACCTATGCCGGGGCCTTCGACGCCTACGGCAAGGCGCTGCTGACAGGCAGCCTGCTCTACCGGGCCATGTGTGCGCCGCTGTCGGAGCAGAACGAGTTGGCGGCCCTCTGCCGGGAGCAAAAGACAAGCGTTTGGAAATGGGAGGACACCGGCATCCCCGGTCTCCCCGACGGCAGTCAGAACGGGTATCAGGTCTACAACCTGACCCAGGTGGAGGAGAACGCCTGGGAGGGTCTGCTGACCCTGCCGATTGTCAACCTGGACGCCCCGGAGGACCAGCAGACCTATGTTTGGCTGGCGGTCCAGCGCGTCCGGGCGGAGAAGGAGGGGGAGCGGTGGGTCGTCCTTCCCCAGGAGGACTTCCGGGCGGTGTACGCCTACGGCTGGGTGCATACGCCGCCCACAAGCTGTGAGCAGCTGCCCGCCGTGGTGTACCAGGCCCAGGCGGGGGATTTCACCGTCCAGGTCCGGCGACAGACCGTTGCCAGGGTGGACAGCCGGGTCCAGAGCAGCAACGGATTCTGGTCCACATCCAGCTATGACTACACCCCCAAGCCAGACGGGGAGTTTTATACCTATTCCCACTATCAGGAGTGGGTGGATTACACCGGCGACCCAGCGGATAAGGGGAAATACACCCATCTGGGCCTGTCATGCACACCCCTCTGGGGGGACCAGGAGCGGCCCGTGCTGAGGGCTCCGGGGACGGGGGATGCAAGCGGCGGCAGCAACTGGGGAGATAGCTGGACCTCCCACTCCCTGGAGGGGGACTGGGACGAGCACATTGCCCTGGGCGGCGGGGGCGGGGACGACAGTCGGCCCATGCCCGACCGCTACGCGGCCAACCTGTACCTCAACGGCGAACTGGCGGCGGAGCTGACCCTGTTCCCGCTGGGGGACGGCGCATGGCTGGACGACAGCACGCCGGCGGCGGAGATTTCCCTCGCCCAGTTGGAAGGGGGCGCCCAGGCCGATGGCTGACCGGAAGACACTGTACCGCGGCCTGTCCCACGCCGCCTGGGGGTATTTTTTCCTCCACTTTGACTTTAATTTGAACAATGTGAGCATTTTTCCCCGGTTTGTGGGCTTCCTGCTCCTGCTGTCCGCCATCAACAAGCTGTCCGGGGAGCGGCGGGACCTGGCCCTGCTCCGCTCTCTGTGCATCCTGCTGTCGGTGACGAACGGGGTGGACTGGCTGTTCTCCTGGTGGGGCGGGGACCCCGGCGGGCTGTTTCCGCCCCTGAATATGGTGATCCTGGTGGCGGGGCTGTACTTCCACTTCCAGTTTCTTACCGACATGGCGGCGCTGGCGGAGCAGTACCAGCCCGAGGGGGACAATCTGGACCAGCGCCTCATCAGCCGCCGGACGGTCTACACCGTGCTGTCCACGGCGGCGTATGTGATTCTGTACCTGCCCGACGGGCGCGGCCGGTACGAGGAGGTGCGGGCGGCGGCGGTGACGGCGCTGGCGGTGATTCTGCTGATCGTGGCGCTGTTCATCATGAAGGGGCTGTTCGACCTGCGCCGGTGCTTTCGGGAGGAGGCGGAGGACCAGCCGGAGGTATGAAAAACCCGCGGAGAGCTCTTGCTCTCCGCGGGTTTTCCGTTACGGAATGACCACCCAGGAGGTGAACGATACCAAACCGTCCTCCGCCGTCTGGCGGGTTTCCCAGCTGTCAATGGCCGAGGTCAGCTCTATGTCCCAAGCGCTGCGGATGAGGACGGAGGCGTCCACCCACAGCTCACCGTCCTGGTACACAGGGGCGGCGTACATTTCCCAGGGCTCCCAGCCCTCCACGTCCCGCTGGACGAGCTTGCTGTCCAGGGCGAAGGTGAGGGTTCTGCCGCGATAGGCGGCGGATACGGTACCCGCCGCTTCGTCCCACTCATAGGACGCGCCCAGGCCGTCGCACAGGGCGAACAGGGGGACGGAGAAGTCCGCGGAATCCCCCAGAAGGTTCCCAACGGGGACGGTGAAGGGCTGGACAAAGCCGGTCATGTCCACCTCATAGGGTTCGCTGCCGTCCAGGGGGTAGGCTGTGCCCTCGAAGATCACCGCCTCCATCAGGCTCAGGTCCTGGACGGAGGGGAAGCTGTAGGTGGACTGCCCCCGGTACGTCTCCGACGACCCGAACAGGCTGTCCGGCCCGCCGTGCCCGGAGGGGTGGACGGAGTGGAGCTGGCCCATGCTTTTGATGGCGCCGTCCTTGTACAGGAAATAGAGCACAGGTACGCCCTGGTCCGAATAGGGCGTGGTGTAGTCCACGTGGAAGGACAGGGGGGAGATCTCCACGGTTTTCAGCGTCACCGGCCCTCCGGCGGCGTGGCCGGTATCGCCCATGCCCTGGCCGCCGGCGTTCACCTTCAGGGTGATGGAGCGCACCGGCTTCACCGGGAACTCCAGCCAGATGCCCTCGTCCATGGTGTTGAGGCGGACGGAGGCGCTCTTTCCGGGCCGCCAGGAGGCGGAGACGTCGATGTGCCACACGCCGTTCTCGGGGGCGATTTCGCCGCTGGAGCTGTGGCTGCTGCTGCCGGGGATGCGGTAGGACAGCAGGTCGCGGAATTCAGTGCGTTCCAGGCGCTCCCTGGCCTCATCGTTTTTGGACTCGATGAGGACGGTGAAATAGAGCTCGTTTCCGTCGGCCAGGGAGCTGGTGACGGTCATGGTGTAGTTGTCGTCGCTCACCGACACGGGGGTGATGGTCATCATGGCGATGGCGTTGGCGGCATTCTCCCCCCGGAGGAAATTACCGCTCAGCACGTTGAACTCCGGCGGGATCAGCTCCCCGCCCGCCAGGGCGGTGCTGGTGAGCAGCAGTACGGCGGCGGCCGCCACAATCGCCAGTCTCAGTACCCGGCGGGGCATGGCGCGGGGCCTGCCGTCCAGGGCTTTGTCCACCCGTCGGCGGACCTTCTTCACGTCCGGCTGGGGGCAGGGCCCGCTGTCCGGGGTTACCTTGTCCCACAGCTCTTGCAGACGGTTTTTCACGGCGTTTCCACTCCTTCCTGCAGTGCGGCCTTCAGGGCCTTCCGGCCCCGGAACAGCCGCTGTTTGGCGGCGGTCTCGCTGAGACCCAGCTCCGCCGCCACGGTTTTCAGCTTGTCCCCCTCGTAGTAGTAGCGGAGGAAGAGGGTGCGGTCCGGCTCGGACAGAGCGTCCACCGCCGCCCACAGCCGGGCGGACTGCTCCCGGCGCTGGGTCAGCTCCTCCGGGCCGGGGGAGGGGTCCGGCGCGTCCTCCGGGATGGGGCCGCTGGGGCGGTGACAGCGGAGCCAGTCCGTGGCTCTGTTTTTTGCCACCGCCGCCAGCCAGGGGCGGAGGCCCTGTTCCGGGTCCAGCGTGTCCGCATGGGTCCACAGGGCCACGAACACGTCGGCGCACAGCTCCTCCACGTCCTCCCGGCAGGCCCGGCCGGACAGGGTGCGGAGGATCACCGCGCTGACGTAGGGGGTGTAGCGGCCCACGGCCTGGTCCAGCGCGCCCCGGCTGTGCCTGTTCAGTTTTTTTGCCAGCTTGCGCTCGTCCATGGCCTGCGATCCCTCCCAAAACCTTCTGTACAGGTGGTTCTACTAGTATATACGAACGGGAGCGGGAGTGGTTACGGGAAAACGAAAAAAGTCCCCGCGGAAACTCTATTGGATGCCCAGCGCCGCCAGCGCGTCCGTGAGGGCCCGCCACTGCTTCAGCAGCTCGCCGTACCGGGCCGTCCCGTGGTTGGTGAGGCGGTAGTATTTCCGGGCGGGGCCGTCGGAGGACGTGCCCGCGTACTGCTCCAGGCAGCCGTCCCGGCACAGGCCCCGGAGGACGGCGTATAAATTGCTCTCCTGGGTGTCGGGGAAGGCGGCGCGGAGGCGGCGCAGCAGGTCGTAGCCGTACTGGTCCCCCTGGGCGAGCAGGTGGAGCAGGCACAGCTCGATGAGGTCCTTTTTCAGCATAGGGCCACCCCCGTGCCGATCAGGCCAATGGCGGTAATTTCAATGCTGTGCCGTAAGGTGCGTGCCCATGGGTCGGCGGAGAAATCCATGCGGGTAAATAGGCTCAGCACGCAGAACGCCAGCATCATGGCCGACAGGCTGAGGAAGTACACCGCCCGCCAGCGGCGGTCACAGGTGCGGGCCTTGACCAGTCCTACGATCCCCACCGCGCCCGCGGCCGCGCCGCCCCACTCCAGCACGCTGGACATCCAGTGCCCATTCAGAGTTGCGAGGCCGTTCCGGGAATAGAACCATTGCGGAATCAGGGCGGGCTGATACATGATCCCGTCAGGATACAGGGTGATTTGATAAAAGCTCCACCACACCGCCGCCATGAGGGCCAGTTCTACGCCCAGAGCAATGATGATGGAACGGGGGAGGGGCGCTTTCGGCTCCCCTTTTCGGGGGCGGAACCAGATTAGGGACAGGATAAGTCCAAGCGCCATGAAATGAAAGGACAGCGGGACGCCTGGGATAAGGAAGCCATAGTGTGAGAACAGGCTGTTCCAGATTAGCCAAGAGCCAAGGGGCAGTGGGCTTTCCGCCGGGATCAGGATGCACGCCGCCATTACCGCGAACACCGCCAGCCAGGTATAGTACGGCTTTTTCTGGGTGAGGGGCTTGATCACGTCCCGCGGCTTGCCCAGGTCCCGGAGCAGCTCCTCCTCCGGCCGGGGCGGCGTGCCCACGATGTCCCAGTAGTCGGCAATGACGTCTTCTGCCTCCTGCTGGGGGAGCATCCACCGGGCCCAGCGCTCCAGCCGGGTCATGTAGTCTTTTTTCATGCAAATTCCTCTCCTTCCACTACTGTAGAATTCACTACTGTTAAAAACATAGTATCACAACAAAAGAGGCATGTCAAGAAGAAAAGAACAAAAAAAGACCGCTGACAGAAGGCGGCCGGGCAGTAACCTGCCGATGGGCGCATCTTATCGTCAGCGGTCTAAAAGTTTCTTTTTGCCTACTTTTTCTTTTCAAAGAAAAAGTAGGGGCCTACGCTCCGAGGAGCTTCTGCTTGTTGAACTGCAGGGTGTAAAGCTGGAAATACCGCCCCTTCTGGGCTAGCAGCTCCTGGTGGGTGCCCGCTTCCAGAATCTCCCCGTGGGAGAGTACGATGATCTGGTCCGCGTGCTGGATGGTGGACAGCCGGTGGGCTACGATGAGCATGGTGCCGATGTTCTTCATCTTTTCCAGGGAATCCTGAATCAGCAGCTCCGTCTCGGTGTCGATGTTGGCTGTGGCCTCGTCCAGAATCATTACGGCGGGCCGGTGAATGATGGTGCGGACAAAGCTGAGAAGCTGCCGCTGTCCAGCGGAGAAGTTGCCGCCCCGCTCCCGGACCTCCTCGTCCAGCCCCTTGTCCAGCCTGCCGATGAACGAGTCGGCGTTGACGTAGCGGCAGGCGTCCCAAATCTCCTCGTCCGTGAAGCCCTCCTCCCGGAGCACGATGTTGCTGCGGATGGTGCCGGAGAACAGGAACACGTCCTGGAGCATCTGCCCGAAGCGCCGCCGCAGGGAGGCGATCTTGATGTGCCTGATATCCACGCCGTCAATGAGGATGTGCCCCTTCTGGATGTCGTAGTTCCGGCAGATGAGGGACAAAATGGTGGTCTTGCCCGACCCGGTGGACCCCACAAAGGCGGCGGTCTGCTTGGCCTCCACGTGGAAGGACACCCCCTTGAGCACCCACTCCCCCGGCTCGTAGGCGAACCACACGTCCTTGAACTCGATCTCTCCCCGGATGTGGTCCAGCTCGACGGCGTCCGGTTCGTCCGTCACCTCGGGGACCAGGTCGAACACAGAGAAAATCTTCTCCGCCGAGGCAAAGGCGGACTGGAGCTGGTTGAACTGCTCCGCCAGGGTCTGGATGGGGTTGAAGAACTTCTCAATATAGAGGTAGAAGGCCACCAGGGTTTCGCTGGTTACAACCTGCCACAGAAAGGTGGTGTCCTGGATGTACCCCTTGCCGCCCAGGTACAGCAGGCACAGCACGGAGGAGATGTACAGCATGTACACCATGGGGCGGAAAATGCCCAGCACAAAAATCTGGTTTTGCTTGGCCCTTTTCAGCTCCTCGCTTTTGGCGAAGAACTCCGCCCGCTTGCGCTCCTCCTGGTTGAAAATCTGGGTCACCTTGATGCCGGACAGGTTCTCCGACAGGTAGGTGTTGATGTCGGTGGTGCGGTCCTTCACCACCCGGTACACCTTTCGGGTGAACTTGCGGAAGATGACGGTGAACAGCACCAGGAAGGGGGCAAAGCACAAAAACGCCAAAGTGAGGGACAGGTTGAGGGCCAGCATGGCAATCAGCACGCCCACCACAATGAACACGTTTTTTGCCATGGCCACCAGCACGTTGGTGAACATCTGGGAGATGGCGTTGGTGTCGTTGGCCACCCGGGTGACCAACTTGCCCACGGGGATGCTGTTGAGCTGGCTGTGGGAGAGGCTCTCAATGTGGGTGAACAGGTCCTGCCGCAGGGCGGAGAGAATTTTCTGCCCCGTCTTTTGCAGGATGATGGACTGGAAATAGGTGCACACCAGGGCTACAATGAGGATGCCGGCGTACAGCGCCACCCAGCGCAGCAGGACGGGGGGCTCAAAGCGGTCCTTGATGAGCCCCTCCACCCGGCCCACGATGAGGGGGGCGGCCAGGTCGTAGGTGATGGAGGCCAGCATGATGACCAGCACCAGGAGAAACTGCTTTTTGTAGGGGGCGGCGTATTTGGCCAGCCGCCGAAAAATCTCGCTGTCGGGGATATGGCGGTCAAAGTCCGGGGCGGACGCGGTGCGCTGCTCCCGCTTCCAGGCCAGGATGAAGATCAGGGAAAATACCCCGATAACGCCCCCCACAAAGAGGATGGGCAGATATTCGCGCATTGGATTAGGCATTATGCTTGGCCCCCTCTTCCTCCAGCTTTTGCAGCTCCACCATGTGGTGGTAAGCGGGACAGCTTTCGTACAGCTCCAGGTGGGTCCCGATGGCGGTGACCGCCCCGTCCTCCAGGAAGATGATCCGGTCCATCTGCTCCACGGTGGAGATGCGGTGGGCGATGAGGATGGTGGTGCGGCCCTGCCGGGTGGTTTTCAGGTTGTCCAGGATGGCCCGCTCCGTCTGGGTGTCCACGGCGGACACGGAGTCGTCCAGGATCAGGATGGGCGCGTCCTTGATAAGGGCGCGGGCGATGGAGATACGCTGCTTCTGCCCGCCGGACACGGTGACGCCCCGCTCCCCCAGTACGGTGTCGTAGCCCAGGGGGAAGTCCCTCACGTCGCCGTCCACATCGGCCAGCACGGCGGCGATGGACACCCGCTCCCGGTCGGGGACGTTCTCGGTGAAGTCGATGTTCCGGGCGATGGTGTCGCTGAACAGAAAGTTGTCCTGGGGCACATAGGCCGCCGCCTGGCGCACCTCCCGGATGGGGACGGTGTTTACGTCGCGGCCGTCCACAAAGACAGTGCCGTCGGGCACATTGCAGGTGCGCAGGATCAGGTCCACCACCGTGGTCTTGCCCGAGCCGGTGCGGCCCACGATGCCCACGCTCTCCCCGGCGTGGATGGTGAAGGACACGTCACGCAGGGCGTCGTATTCCCCGTCGGGGTAGCGGAAGGTGAGGTGCCGGAACTCCACGTCCCCCTTCACCGGGCCCAGCGGCTGCACGTCCGGGCGGTCGGCCACATTCCGGGGCGCGTCCAGCAGCCCGCTGATGCGCTTGAGGGAGGCCCTGCCCCGGCTGGTCATGTCGATGAGCTCCGACACCGCCATGATGGGCCACACGATGGCCTCAAAGTAGCCGATGAACTCCATCAGCTCCCCGGCGTTGAAGGTCCCCCGCCACACCAGATAGCCGCCGTAGCCCAGGATGATGCAGATCACCGACTCCACAAACAGGGTGACCAGAATCCGCAGCAGCACCGACGAGCGGGTGAAGTCCACGTTGGCCTTCTCGTTTTCCACGTTGAGCTTCTGGAAGGCCAGCAGCTCCTTGGCCTCCTTCACAAACGCCTTGATAACGGCGATGCCGGAAAAGCTCTCCTGGGAGAAGTCGGACAGCTTGGAGAACGCCGCCTGGCGCACGTCCCACTTCTTCATCATGTACCGGCCCACTACCGCGCTGGAACACAGCAGCAGCGCCATGGGGATCATGGCCAGGGCGGTCATAAAGGGGTCCATGGCCCACATATGGTGGACGGACAGCCCCCCCAGCAGCAGCGCGTCGAAGAACATGAGGAACCCGGAGCCGTAGCAGTCCTGCACCGTCTCCAGGTCGTTGGTGAACAGGCTCATCAGGCCGCCCACCTTGTTCTCCTGGTAGAACTGCCGGTCCAGGTCCTTGGCGTGGTCAAACATCTGGTTGCGCAGGTCGGTTTCCACCTTGATGGCCGCGCCGAAAATGCACACGCGCCACAGAAAGCGCCCGAACACCATGGCTACCACGATGCCCACCATAGGCATGCAGATGCGGTCCAGCAGGAAGTCCATGTCGAAGGGGACGCGCTCCCCGTCCAGGGGGACATAGCCCATATTCATGCCGTTGATGACCTGCTGGTACAGGTTGGGGATGACCAGCTGTATGTAGTCCACCAGGATCAGCGCCGCCAGCCCCAGCAGGAGCCAGCCCGCGTACTTGAAATAATATTTGTTGATATGCTTACCGAATATCACGCCGTTTTCCCCTCTCCTCCAAACTCGCGCGTTTTTACAGTGTACCACACTCCGGACGGCGCGTCTATAGGAAATCCGCGATTTTGCGGTATGATCCGGCGGAGTTTTAACAAAATGGCCGTTATGCCGGCTGTTTGCGTTTGAGTTGAAACTATGATATAATCACGGAAAAAGAAAACGGGAGGAATCCGCATGGAATACCGGACCATCGACTGGGAGGGCTACCCCCGCAAAGCGCATTTTGAGTACTTCAACGCCATGGCGGACCCCTACGCCGGGGTGACGGCGGAGGTGGACGTCACCCGGTTCCTGGCGGCGTGCCGGGGTACCCAAAAGGAGTACCCGCAGAGCCGCGGGGCAGGCTGTGCGGCGGCGAAGCTGCCCTTTTTCCTCAGCTTCCTGTACTGCGCCGGACGGGCGGCCAACGCCGTGCCTGAGCTGCGCCGGCGGATCGTGGAGGGCAGGCCGGTGGAGTTTGCCTCCTGCGACACCTCCCACACGGTGATGCGGGCGGACGGCACCTACAGCTACTGCCGATTAAACTGCATGCAGCCCTTCGGGGACTATCTGCCCGCCGCCCTGGCCCTCCAGGAGGAGGCCAGGGTGCACGGGGACCTGGACGACGGGGAGGATGCGCTGAGCCTGTTCTTCGTGTCCACCCTGCCTTGGGTGCGGTACACCGCCATCCGCCAGCCGGTGCCCTCCCCGGCGGACAGCAACCCCCGGCTCACCTGGGGGAGGTACGTGACGGAGGGGGGACGGACCGTCATGCCCGTCACCCTGCTGGTCAACCACGCCCTGGTGGACGGTGTGCACATGGCCGGATTCTACGACGGGCTGGAGAGGGAATTGACGTCCTTCGCGGCCGGCTCGTGAGTCCATGTCCACGGCGCTGCGGCCGGCTTTGTGGACGCAGGAGACCGGCCGCCCAGGCCGGTGCATTTTGAGCAGCCCTTTTTGTGCCCCCGGCCTTGCCAAAAACTGCCGGATGTGGTAGAGTGATGCTGTACTTTATATGGGCGGCGGGGCTCACCGCCGCCCCGAGCTCCTGCATATTCTGAAAAATGAGGTGAGCGTGATGTCTGACTGTTCCCAGCTTTTGACCGCCTTAAAAAACGGGACCTATGACCAGGTCCTATCCGCCCTCTATGCTCTGGACGGCGCCGCCCGGCGGCTGGAGGAGGCCCGCGCCCGGACCGTCCGCACGGTGGAAGCGTTTATCGAGAAGTTCGGCGACGCCCAAGGCGCGGCGCTGTTCAGCGGCCCGGGCCGCACCGAGATCGGCGGCAACCACACCGATCATCAGCATGGCCGCGTCCTGTGCGGAAGTGTGGACCTGGATATGCTGGCCTGCGCGGCCCCCAACGGCACGCGGCTGGTGCGCTTTGTGTCCGAGGGCTACCCCGCCCTGGAGATTTCCCTGGACGATCTCTCCCCCAGGAAGGAGGAGGAGAATACCTCCGCCGCCCTGGTGCGGGGCGTGGCGGCCAAGGCGGCGGAGCTGGGGTACGAGCTGTCCGGCTTTGACGCCTACGCCACCTCCACGGTGCTGTCCGGCTCCGGGCTGTCCTCCTCCGCCGCCTATGAGACGCTGGTGGGCAATATTTTCAGCCATTTCTGCTGTCAGGACGGCCTGGACCCCATCACCATCGCCAAGATCGGCCAGTACGCCGAGAACGTCTACTTCGGCAAGCCCTGCGGCCTGATGGACCAGATGGGCTCGTCGGTGGGCGGCGCGGTGGCCATCGACTTCAACGATCCCGCCAACCCGGTGGTGGAGCGGGTGGATTACGACTTCAGTGAGTCGGGCCATGCCCTGTGCATTGTGGACACCGGCTCCAGCCACGGCGACCTGACGGACGACTATGCGGATATCACCCGGGAAATGGGCGCGGTGGCCGCCTATTTTGGCAAGACTGTGCTGCGGGACGTGCCCCAGCAGCATTTTCGCGCCGCGATTCCCGCCCTGCGCAGGGAATACGGCGACCGGGCGGTGCTCCGGGCCATGCACTTCTACGACGACGACCGCCGGGCGGCGCAGGAGGGGGAGGCCCTGAAAGCCGGGGACTTTGACCGCTTCCTGTCGCTGTTGAACGCCTCCGGAAGGTCTTCCTCCCTTCTCCTACAAAACACCTGGTCCATTTCCGACCCGCGACAGCAGGCCGTCCCCCTGGCTTTGGCCGTGGCGGAGGAGCTGCTGGACGGCACGGGGGCCTGCCGGGTCCACGGCGGCGGCTTCGCGGGCACCATCCAGGCCTTTGTGCCGGAGGACAGGCTGGCGCTGTTCAAGTCCGGGATGGAGGCCCTGCTGGGCGCGGGCAAGTGCCACATCCTTCACATCCGCCCTCAGGGCGGGTGCGTAGTGGCGGAATAAACGGGGGAGGTATGCAAGATGATTGACAACGCCGTTTCCAAGCTGGTCTCTTACGCCCTGCAAACGGGCTTGATTCAGCCCTGCGAGAAGGACTGGGCCGTCAACGCCATACTGGATGTATTAAAGCTGGACAGTTATACAGATCCCAATCAGGACTGGGGGGAGGTGGAGCTGGCCCCGGTGCTGGAGGAGCTGCTGGACGACGCCTATGCCCGGGGCGTGCTGACGGAGAACTCGGTGGTCTACCGGGACCTGCTGGACACGGAGATCATGGGCCGCCTCACCCCGCGCCCGGCCCAGGTCATTGAGGAGTTCCAGGCCCTGTACCGGGAGGACCCGAAGAAGGCCACCGACTGGTACTACAAATTCAGCCAGGACACCAACTATATCCGCCGTGAGCGCATCGCGAAGGACATCCAGTGGAAGGCCCCCACGGAGTATGGCGACCTGGATATCACCATCAACCTGTCCAAGCCGGAGAAGGACCCCAAGGCTATCGCCGCGGCGAAAAATCTTCCCGCCTCCGCCTACCCGCGGTGCCAGCTGTGCGCCGAGAACGAGGGCTATGCGGGCCGGGTGAACCACCCCGCCCGGCAGAACCACCGCATCGTGCCCATCACCATCAACGGCTCTCCCTGGTTTTTGCAGTACTCCCCCTATGTCTACTATAACGAGCACTGCATCTGTCTGAACAGCGAGCATGTGCCCATGAAGATCGACCGGGCCTGCTTCGGCAAGCTGCTGGACTTTGTGGGGCAGTTCCCCCACTATTTTGTGGGCTCCAACGCCGACCTGCCCATCGTGGGCGGCTCCATCCTGGCCCACGACCACTTCCAGGGCGGACGGTACGAGTTCGCCATGGCCAAGGCTCCGGTGGAGACCCCCTTTACCTTCCCCGGCTTTGAGGACGTGGAGGCGGGCATTGTGAAGTGGCCCATGTCGGTGGTGCGCATCGCGTCCGAGCATCCGGACCGCCTCATCGACCTGGCGGACAGGGTTCTCACCGCATGGCGGGGCTACACCGACGAGGACGCTTTTATCTTCGCCGAGACGGAGGGCGAGCCCCACAACACCATCACCCCCATCGCCCGGAAGCGGGGGGACAAGTTCGAGCTGGACCTGGTGCTGCGCAACAACATCACCACCGAGGAGCACCCCCTGGGGGTTTACCACCCCCACGCCGAGCTGCACCACATTAAGAAGGAGAACATCGGCCTCATCGAGGTGATGGGGCTGGCGGTGCTGCCGGCCCGGCTGAAGGAGGAGCTGTCCGCCGTGGCGGAGGCCCTGGCCGGCGGCGCAGACCTGCGGGCTTGTGAACTGACCGCCAAGCACGCCGACTGGGCGGAGGGTTTCGCCCAGGACGGCATCAGCAAGGAGGATGCCCTGGCCCTGGTGAAGCAGGAGACGGGCAAGGTCTTTGCCAAGGTGCTGGAGCACTGCGGCGTGTACGCCCGCACGGCCCAGGGCAGGGAGCAGTTCCTGCGCTTCCTGAACACCATCTGATAGCAGCAAAGGGACCGTGGACGAAGCCGTCCACGGTCCTTTTGTGTCATGGCGGAGCCGCCGCCTTTGGCGGCCCGTTTTTGCCGAAGCATGGATCGTGTTTGATTGATCAATTATACTTGGCAATGATGGCGTCCCGCTCCTGCGGGTGGGCCTCGGACCAGCTCTGCCAGTCCTGTCCGGCCGCGGCGGCCGCCCGGCCCAGCTCCACCATCAGGGCGGGGAGGTCCTTCTCCAAAATGGTGGCGGCAAACTCACCGAAGCGGGCTTTGCCCACCCTGTCGCTGCCCCCCAGGAACAGGCGGAAAGCGGGCTGGGGCGCCTTGTCCACCGGCTTCACCCCGCCCTGGAGGCCGATGGCCCCCGCCTGGTGGGCGGCGCAGCTGGACGGACAGCCGGATACGCAGATTCTGGGCAGGGCCCCGTCGGGCAGGTCCGCCGCCCGGACGGCGTCCACCATGGCCTGTAAGGCGGACTGGCTGTCCCGCACGCCCTGCTGGCACACGCTGGCCCCGATGCAGGCGGTGCTGTACTCAAACTGGGTCCGAGCCCCATCGGCAGTGGCCTCCAGCACCTTGGCCGCTTCCGCGGCAGTGAGGTTGACCACGTACAGCGTCTCGTCCGGAGCTACCCGGACCTCCGCCTGGGGCATATCCTTCAGCAGTTCATAGAGCCGGCGGGGCTTCTCCACCGGCAGCAGGCCGCCGATGGGGTGGTACTTTACCGCGTACAGTCCCGGCTGCTTCTGGGGGATGGCCCGGGGGTCCGCAATTTCGCCGTCCCCGGCCTTGTCCACCGGGGCGGGGGTGAGGTCCAGGTCCAGTCCGCCTGCCGTCTTGGCCTGGTCAAAGCTGGACAGCCAGGCGTCCCGGAGGCCGTCGGCCCCCAAGGTGTCCTGCATGTGGCGGGTGCGGGCCTTGGCCCGGTTCTGGTAGTTGCCGTGCCGGCAGAAGGTGTCCACCATGGCCCGGACGGCGTACAGCACGTCCTGAGCGGGCAGGTCCTCCCGCACCAGCACTCCCATGGCGGGGTTCACCGCGCCCAGCCCCCCCGCGATGCGCAGGGTGAAGGTTTTTCCGTCCGGATTGGCCTGGAAGCCCATGTCCCGGAAGGCGGAATGGACGCTGTCGTCTGCGCCGTTGGAGAAGGCCACCTTCAATTTCCGGGGCATGTGAATGTCCCGGCAGATGGACAGCAGGTATCTGCCCACCGCCTCCGCCCAGGGAAACACGTCCAAGTACTCGCCAGGCTGCACGCCGGACAGGGGGCTGCACATCACGTTGCGGGGGTTGTCCCCGCCGCCGCCCTTGGTGTAGATCTCACAGCCGATGGCCTCCTCTATTACAACAGGCACCTGCCGGGCAGCCAGGTCGTGGAGCTGGATGGTTTGGCAGGTGGTGAGTTTGAGCTTCTTCACCTGCTCCCGCTCCACGGTATCGGCCAGGAATTTCAGCTGGTCCAGGTTCATCCGCCCGGCGGTTATGCGCAGGCGGAGCATGTGCTTGCCGTCCTCCCGCTGGGCGTAGGAGCCCATGCCGCCGGAGACGCCCTTGTAGGCCTTCCGGTCCAGCTCACCCCGGTCGAAAGCCGCGATTGTGTCCTTAAAGCCTTCGATTTCCTGGCGAAACGTGTTGGTCCATTCATTCATAGTGGTTAATCAGCCTTTCCTTTAGTCGTCACCGAAGCTGATGCCCAGCAGGCGGGCCTCGGCAATGATGTCGGACTTGGGGTCGATGGTCTTCAGCTTGCCTGCGATCTCCTTCAGGGGGACGGAGGTGATGACGCGGTCGCGGATGGCCACCATATTGCCGTACTCGCCCTTGGCGATCATCTGTGCCGCCGTGGCGCCCAGCCGGGAGGACAGCACCCGGTCGTAGGCGCAGGGATTGCCGCCCCGCTGCATGTGGCCGGGGACGGTAACCCGGACTTCCTTGCCGGTCTTTTTCAAAATCTTGTCGGCCAGGGCGTAGGACACGGAGGGATACTGCTCCAGCAGCTCGGTCATGTGCTTTTTGAACTCCTTTTTGGACATGGCGGCCTCTTTTTCGGACATAGCGCCCTCGGCCACCGCCAGGATGGTGAAGCCGTGGCCGGCAGCGGCCCGCTGGTTGATCTTGGCGATGATGGAGTCGATGTTGTACGGAATCTCGGGGATCAGGATGATGTCCGCGCCGCCGGCCATGCCGGCGTTCAGGGTCAGCCAGCCCGCCTTATGGCCCATGACCTCCACCATGAACACCCGGTTGTGGGAGGCGGCGGTGGTGTGGATGCAGTCGATGACGTTGGTGGCGATGTCCACCGCGCTCTGGAAGCCGAAGGTCATGTCGGTGCCCCACAGGTCGTTGTCGATGGTCTTGGGCAGGCCGATGACATTCAGCCCCTCCTCGCTGAGCAGGTTGGCGGTCTTCTGGCTGCCGTTGCCGCCCAGCACCACCAGGCAGTCCAGCCGCAGGCGGCGGTAGGTGTATTTCATGGCCTCCACCTTGTCCAGGCCGTTGGCGTCGGGCGTCCGCATCAGCTTGAAGGGCTGGCGGCTGGAGCCCAGGAAGGTGCCGCCCCGGGTGAGCAGACCGGTGAAATCAATGGGGGACAGCTTTTTGTAGTCCTCGTACATCAGGCCCTTGTAGCCGTCGATAAAGCCGATGATTTCGACCCCGTTTCCATAGATGTTGTAGAGGCCCTTGGCTACGCCGCGCATGGTGGCGTTGAGCGCCTGGCAGTCCCCTCCGCTGGTGAGCATTCCGATCCGTTTCATGAATTTCGCTCCCTTTCGATCAATTTATGGGTTTGAATTTATGCAAGCCGTTCCGGCCTGGTAAACAGGGTGAAAACAGGATATGCCGTTACCGCCCCAATATACGCCCTAGCAGGCCGGGGCGGCGCGGGGCGTTTTTTTGCCCCTTGGGTCCGGCGGCAGGCAGCTTTTTCGGCGCGGGCGGGGCCTTTTCCGGGCTCTTGCGCTCCCGGTCGGGGGCCGACTTGGCAGCCGGCAGCTTCCTGACGGGCCGGGAAGGCTGAGCCGCGGGGGGCTTCTGCGCGGGAACCTCCGACCTGGGCAGGGCCCACGCGCCGCCGTACGCCTGCTCGCAGAAATACTCCTGGGAGTTAAAGAGCTCGCCCTCCCGGCGGCGGTAGGAGCCGTCAGGCTGCTGCACCCGGCCCTTGGCGGTGTCCCGGAGCTGGTCCTGGAACATCTGCTCCAGGTGGGCGCGCAGGCAGCCGTCCCGGACGGGGACAGCCACCTCCACCCGGCGGGTGGTGTTGCGGGTCATGAAGTCGGCGGAGGAGATATAGACGCGGCGGCGCTCCCCCTGACCAAAAATATAGATGCGGGCGTGCTCCAGATACCGGCCCACGATGCTGGATACGCGGATGTTGTCCGTCAGGCCGGGCACGCCGCCCACCAGGCAGCAGATGCCCCGGACCACCAGGTCGATCTTCACCCCGGCCTGGGACGCCTCGATGAGCTTGTCGATGATGAGCTTATCGGTGAGGCCGTTGAGCTTGAAGCCCAGGTAGGCGGGGCTGCCCTGCCGGGCCTGGACGATCTCCGCTTCGATGAGGTCCGTGACCCTGTTCCGCAGGCAGGCGGGGGCAACCATCAGGCGGCGGCTCTCCTCCATCACCTCGCCCATGGACAGGCAGTTGAAGACCTGGGCCGCCTCCGCGCCGATCTCGGGGTCAGAGGTCATCAGGGCGTAATCGGTGTACAGCCGCACGGTGTCTTCGTTGTAGTTGCCGGTGCCCACCTGGGTGGTGTACTCCACCTGCCCGCCGTGCATCCGGGTGATGAGCAGCAGCTTGGAGTGGACCTTCAGCCCGTCCAGGCCGTAGATCACCCGGCAGCCCGCCCGCTCCAGCACCCGGGACCAGCCGATGTTGTTTTCCTCGTCGAACCGGGCCCGCAGCTCCACCAGAGCCACGACCTCCTTGCCGTTTTCCGCCGCGTCCACCAGGGCCTCCACGATCTTGCTGTTGTGGGCCACCCGGTAGAGGGTCATTTTGATGGACACCACCTCCGGGTCCTGCCCCGCCTCCTGGAGGAGGCGCAGCAGGGGCCGGATGCTCTCGTAGGGATAGGTGAGCATCACGTCCCAACGGCGGATCTGCTCCGTCATGGGGACCAAGGGGTCCACGTTGGGGGAGTTCTGGGGCACCCGGCGGGGGTAGAACAACTCCGTCTTGTCCCGGAGCATGTCCCGAAGAGCGCCCATGAAGGTCAGGTCCAGGGGGATGCCGCTGGCGAACAGGTGCTTTTTGGACAGGTTCAAACAGCGGCACAGGCTGTCCCGCGCGGCGTCGGTGAGCTTGCCCTGGTAGTCCAGCTTTACCGGCTGGAGCCGCTTGCGGCGGCGGATCATCTTCTCCATGGTGCGGCGGTATTCCTCGGACAGCATGTCGTCCATCTGCTCGGAGGCGTCGTCCATGTGGATGTCGGCGCTGCGCACCAGCCGGATGAGCACCGTGTCCTCCACCTTGTAGTGGACGAACAGCTTGGGCAGGAAGCTGGCGATGAGCTCCTCCACCAGCACGAAGCGCTGGCCCTCCCCGGGCAGGGGGACCAGGCGGCGCAGCACGCCCTCCCCGCAGGGGACGATGCCCATGCGGTCGCCGCCGTTTTTGGTTTTGAGCATGGCCACGGCGTAAATCTCTTTGTTTTTAAGAAAGGGGAAGGGCTGCTTGCGACCGATGATCTGGGGGGACAGCAGGGGCAGCACGTTAGAGGTGAAATATTTTTCCAGGAAGGACTGGGACTTGTCGGGCAGAGCGCCGAAGCGGCAGATCTCCGCCCCCTGGGCGGCCAGCTCCCCCAGCAGCCCCTTGCACACCCGGTCCCGCTCCCCCAGCAGCTCCCGGGTCTTGTCCAGCACGGCGGCGGTCTGCTGGGCGCTGGTCATGCCGGTCTTGTCGTCGTCGGCGTTGAGCCTGGCCGCGTCCATCAGTGTGCCCACCCGGACCATGTAGAACTCATCCAGGTTGCTCTGGAAGATGGCGGCGAAGTTCAGCCGCTCGCACAGGGGGTTGGCGGGGTCCTCCGCCTCCTCCAGCACGCGCTGGTTGAATTGAAGCCAGGAGAGCTCCCGGTTGACATAGCATGGGCCGGCGCCGGGCACAGGCGCGGCGGTCTGTTCTTTCATGACGGAACACGCCTCCTCAGTCAGATGTGGTTCAGGGCCAAAGCCGGTCGGGGTACAGCCCGCGGGCGGTCATCTCTGCGATGGCGGCGGAGACGGCGGGCTTGTCCTCCCGGTAGGTGACGCCGTACCACCTGTCCCCGGAGGACAGGGCTCGCACGGTGGCCGCGCCCTCCGAAATCAACTGACCCACCAGGGTGGGCAGGAGGTACTCCGCCTTCATGGGATTCTCCGCCAGCGCCCGGTCCAGGAAGTCCGGGAACCGCGCCCGGGCCTGGTCCAGCAGGGAGGGGGTGAAGCCCCAGAAGTTCATGGACACCATGGTGTCCCCCGGCAGCTGGGTCCAGGTCCTGCCCTCGTCCTCGGTGAACCGGGGGGGCGGGCCCTTCTCGATGCGGGTGCGCTCCACGATGCCGGTCAGCCGCCCGTCCGCCCCCACCTGGCACACCCCCCGGGCCACGTGGCCGTAGTCGGTGACGGTGTTCTCCAGGCGGTAGGCCACCATGGCGTACTCATCCCCGTCCGGGTGGGCGCACAGGTAGTCGTAGATGACCCGGAACGCTTCCGGACCGTAGTAGTCGTCGGAGTTGAGGATGGCGAAGGGGCCGTGGATGAAGGGCTGGGCGGCCAGCGCCGCCTGGGCGGTGCCCCAGGGCTTGGTGCGCCCCGCGGGGATGGCGTACCCCTCCGGCAGGTCGTCCATGCGCTGGAAGGCGTAGCGCACATCCATGTGGCGCTCCACACGGGAGCCGATGCGCTCCTTGAAGTCCGCCTCGATCTCGTGCTTGATGACGAAGACCACGGTCTCGAAGCCCGCCCGGCGGGCGTCATAGATGGAATAGTCCAGAATGACCTGATCGTGGCCGCCCACAGGGTCCATCTGCTTGCACCCGCCGTAGCGGCTGCCCATGCCCGCGGCCATAATGACAAGGACCGGCTTTTTCATGGGAAATACCTCCTTGGGGCGGGGGAGCCCCCGTCAGATGGCGAACTGAATGACGCAGAACGCCGCGTACACCGCCAGCAGCACCACGCCCTGGACGCGGCTGAGCTTTCCCCGCTTGAGGGCGGGGAGGGTGAGGAAGGCCATGGTGAAGAGCATCACCGGGATATCCAGCACCAGGGAGGCGTTATGCCCGGCGATGGTGGAGTTTTCCGGCACAGGAAAGGGGGCCAGGCTCACCGACACGCCGGACACCAGCACCAGGTTGAACAGGTTCGCGCCGATGACGTTGCCCAGGGATAGCGCCCCGTGGCCTTTAATCAGAGAGGTGATGGCGGTGACCAGCTCGGGCAGAGAGGTGCCCAGGGCCACAAAGGTGAGGGCAATCACCGACTCTGGCACGCCCAGAGCCTGGGCGATGAGGGTGCCGTTTTCCACCAGCAGGTTGGCCCCCACGGCGATGAGGGCCGCGCCTATGACAATCATGACGACGTCCTTGACGGTGGAGCTCTCCTCGGCCTGGGGCTCGGTGGGGTGGGCGGGGGCGCGGGATGAGCTGGATTTCATCTGCCAAACTGTGGCTGTCATGTACGCTGCGAACATAGCCAGGAAGAGGAAGCCGGAAATCCGGCTGAAATAGCCGGTGGTGTAGGCGATGCCGGCGTAGATGGCGGCGGCGGTGAAGAAGAAGGCCACCGGCAGGCGCAGGGATTTGGGGTCTACCCTGCCGGGGCGGACGGCCACGGTGATGGCGGCAATGAGGGCGGTGTTGCAGATGACGGAGCCGATGGCGTTGCCGTAGGCGATCTCGCCGTGGCCGCTGACGGCGGAGGCGGTGGACACCATCACCTCCGGCAGGGTGGTGCCGATGGACACCACCGTGGCGCCGATGAGCAGCTCAGGCAGGCCGAACCGCCGGGCGATGCCGGTGGCGCCGTCCACAAACCAGTCGCCGCCCTTGATGAGGAAGACCAGACCCACCGCAAATAAAAGAACCGGGACTATCATTAGAATAACCTCCCACGACCCTGTGGACCAGGGTCAGGCTCTGACGAATCAGGGCATACAAATCAACTATAGTTTAACCACTTTTCCCCTGGTTTGTCAATGCCTGTATGGCGGCACGATGCGCATAATTGGGTTCCATTTCCATGGGGTTGTGAAAAAGACACAATCCTGCGGTGTTTTTGGGAGCCTTTTTGGCACAGCTGGAATTGACAAACGGGGATAATGCGTGTATGATACTTTGAAAGTCAAATGATTTGAGTATCAAAATACTTGAATATCAAAGTATATTGTGAGGAGTTGTTTGCTATGGTACGCATCATCACCGACGGCACCAGCGACATGACCGCCCAGCGAGGACAGGAGCTGAACATAGACGTGATTCCCATGCGGGTGTTTTTCGGCGAGGAGAGCTTTTTGGACGGCGTGGACATCACCAGGGAGGAGTTCTTCGCCCGCCTGGCCTCCAGCCAGGAGCTGCCCACCACCTCCCAGCTCAATCCGGACGACTTTCTGGAGCTGTTCCAGAGGTACGCCGACCAGGGGGACCAGGTTGTGGGCATCTTCGTGTCCACCGGGCTCAGCGGCACCTGCCAGTCCGCCTGCATCGCCCGCGATATGGTGGAGGGCGGGGAGATCCACATTGTGGACTCCCGCACCGTCACCTTCGCCCTGGCCCTGCTGGTGGAGGAGGCGGCGCGGATGCGTGACCAGGGCCTGTCCGCCGCCGAGATTGCCGCCGGGGTGGAGGCGCTGGCCCGGCGCACCCGCCTGCTGGCCATTGTGGACACCCTTACCTATCTGAAGAAGGGCGGGCGCATCTCCGCCGCTACCGCCGCCGTGGGCGGCCTGCTGGGCATCAAGCCCATTGTGGGGGTGGACAGCCGGGGCGCCGTGGAGGCCTTGGGCAAGGCCCGGTCCATTGCTTCCGGCTTGGAGTGGATTGCCCAGCAGATCAAAAAAGTGCCGGCGGACCCGGCCCGGCTGGTGGGTTACGGCCACTCCAACTCCCCCGAGCGGGTGCCGGTGTGCATGGAGGCGCTGAAAGACGTGCTGCCCCAGGGACAGCCCCCGGTGATGGGCTCCATCGGCGCGGTGATCGGCACCCACGTGGGGCCCGGAGCCGTAGGCGTGGCATACATTGCGTCGGAGTGAGGAGAGCCATGGAGAACAACCGCTATGCCAAGGAGCTGAACGCCTTTCTGGTGGAGGTGTTCAACGACATCCTGAAAACGGAGGAGCTCTACGTCACCGAGCGCTGCGCAGACCTGTCCGTGCGGGAGATGCACCTGATCGAGGAGGTGTGCCGGGCGGTGGACCAGGGGCGGGACAACCGCTCCTCCGCCATCGCCGCCGCCCAGCATGTGACGGCGGGCACCCTCACCGTGGCGGTGAACCAGCTGGAGGCCAAGGGCTATCTGGAGCGGGTGCGGGACGGCAGCGACAAACGCTCTGTCCGCCTGCGCCCCACGGAAAAGGGCCGGGAGGCCGACCGACGCCACGCCGAGTTCCACCGGGAGCTGGTGGAGGCCACCGTGGCCACCCTGACGGCGGAGGAGGCGGAGGTTCTGGCCCGGGGCCTGGGTGGGATCGCCGCTTTCATTCGGGAAAAATATCTGACCTGAACACGCAAAGAACCGGGGCTTGCGCCCCGGTTCTTCTTTTGAGGATGGAGGATAGAATGAAAAAGAAAGGATATCTCTTGCAAGGATTAGAATAGAGGAAAGTCGTTACGAAAGTTGGGGAATAAGTATTACAAAAGTATTAAATCTTTCCGGCGGGCTCGGCCTCCAGCTCCACGGCCAGGCCGTTGACCTCCACGCCCTCTCCGGCGGGTATGAGCAGGTACTTGCGTCCCTCCAGCACCCGGGATTCCACCTGACCGCTGAGCTCCGGCTTGACGGTTATGGTGATCTCCCCGGCCTTGATCTGGAAGCGCTTGCTGTCGATGAGGTTGGCGGGGTCCATGGCGGCGTCCTCCCCCAGGCGCTGCCCGCAGTAGTCCTGGAAGGCGGACACCCGCTCCTCCTCGATGCCGCACTCCCGCAGCATCCCGCCCACGTCCTTGGCCGTGACGGTGAGGGGCTCCGGGGACTGGCTCTCCTTGTGCAGCTCAATCCGCTCCCGCATCTGCTCGTGTACGGCCTGGACCAGCTCCATGCTGCACTCCACCCCCAGCGCGTCGGACAGGGCGCTCTCAAACGCCTCCTTCTGCTCCGGGGCGGACAGGGGCGGCTGGGTGCGGAACACCCCCTCGATGAACTCGCCGTGGATGAAGTCGGGCTTGTGGACGTAGTACAGGGCGTTGTACAGGTTGGCGGCCCGGTCGTCAAAGGCGGGGAACAGGAAGCCGATCTCCGGCGGGGCGGCCAGCTGCCCGGCGGTCTTCATGTGGAGCACGTTGTCCGCCGGGATGTAGCCCAGCCCCGGCTTGCCCTCCCGCATGGGGCAGAGGGCGCACACGATGTAGGAAAACACCGTGTCGGAGGAGTCGTCCAGCAGCTCGTCGTTTTTGGAGCGGTAGGGCACGTCGTAGGTGTCGTGGGCCAGCAGGATGAGGTAGTTTTCCTCCCCCATGTCCACGCTCTGGATGATCCGGTCGTAGAACTCCCGGCGGACGGCCTGGTCCTTCAGCTTCGAGTCCCGCAGGGCCATCAGCAGCCGGTGCTCCTCGCTGTCCGCCACCTGCTGGGTGGTAAAGCCGATGTCGATGAGATTGCGGCCCAGGGAGCCGGACAGGGCCTTTTTCAGCAGCCCCAGGCAGCCCTCGATATCGTCCTGGCTGAGCAGGGCCAGGGATTGGTCCACCTCGGCGATGATCTCCTTAGTCGCGCCCACGTAACAGCCGTAAACGTGGCTGATGGCGTTTTTATTGGGGCGGAAGCGGCGGCGCAGCTCGCCCAGCTCTTTTGCATTCATGGGATATCCCTCGCTTGTTGTAAATTGCCCGCCGGTTGGACGGTGGACAACATCATATCACATCCCTCCCGCTTTGTCACGCCTGAATCAGAGGCGCACTTCCTGTTGCAATTTTTTCAGGCATACGATATAATATCTTAAGCCGTTTAAAGAGACCGGCTGGGGGCGGGAGCCGCCCCGGAGAGAAGGAGGTATTTTGATGGGATTTGATCGTGCGCAGGTAAAGCGCGGTGTGAGGCAGACCATGCGGGCCACCCGCCCCAGGCCCATTCTGGTCACCCTGCTGTTTATGATGATGGTGTCTGTGTCCACCGGCATCATCAACGGCGTGCTGGGCACGGCGCTCACCGGGGGCGCCGGGGATGTTTCCACCATGCTGCTGAGCTATCTCCAGATGGGCTATGAGCTGGAGGAGGCCTGGTCGCGTGTCTTTCTGGAGATGGTCAGGCAGGGCCCTGGGTTCATCTTCGGCATGGTGGTGGGCGGCACAGTGCTGTCCATCATTGTTTCCCTGTGGCAGAGCCTGCTGAATGCGGGCTACTCGGGCTACGCCCTGTCCATGTCCCGGGGGGAGAGCCCGGCGCTGGAGAAGCTGTTCTGTTCCTTCCCCGTGGTGGTCCCGGTGCTGGTTACCCGGGTGCTCACCGGTGTGTTTATTGCGCTCTGGTCGCTGCTGCTGAGTGTGTGCTGGTCCGTGCTGGTTTTTGCGGCGGTGATGCTGAGCATGCTGATCGATTCGGAAATACTTATGGGCATCCTCATGCTGGCGCTCATCATTGCCCTGTGGGTGGGGATGGCCTGCGTCATGCTGCGCTACGCCCTGGTGGACTACGTGGTGCTGGACAAGGGCCTGTCCGGCATGGATGCCATCCGGGAGAACAAGCGGCTGCTGAAGGGCCGGCTTAAGGACGTGTTCCTGCTCCAGCTGTCCTTTGTGGGCTGGTATCTGCTGCTGTTCCTGCTGTTCTATCTGGTGGTCATTGCGCTGGCGATGACCTTTATAGTGTATCTGTACTCGATGGGCTCCGGCAGCGGGACGGGGGTGGCCCTGGTGCTCGCGCTGGCGGCGCTGATGGGCGGCATAGCCCTGCTCATATGGCTGCGCCCCTACGCCGCCGGGTGCATGGCGCGGTTCTATGACTGGGCCAGGGGAGAGGCGGACGGCTTCGCCGGTGGAGCGGGCTTCGGTCCGGGCTCCGGCGACCGCGCCTGGGGACAGCCCGGCGACTACACCTGGACCGCAGGGCCCACCTCGGGGACGGGAACCGGAAGCGGTCCCAGCCCTGGGAACGGCGGCTCCGCGCCCCTTCCGCCCCGGCCTCCCAGGCCCCCCAGGGATGATCCCTGGAACTGAATGATATCCCAGTGGCGGGGACGGGCTTCCGCCCCCGCCATCTCATACAAAAGGAGAAATGAACCGTGGACAAACTGCAAATGAAGACCCCCCTGGTGGAGATGGACGGCGACGAGATGACCCGCATCCTCTGGCAGCAGATCAAGGAGGAGCTGCTGGAGCCGTATATCGACCTGAAAACCGAGTATTACGACCTGGGCCTGCCCGAGCGGGAGCGCACCGGCGACCAGGTGACCATCGACGCGGCCCAGGCCAACAAGAAGTACGGCGTGGCGGTGAAGTGCGCCACCATCACCCCCAACGCTCAGCGGGTGGAGGAGTACAAGCTGTCTCAGATGTGGAAGTCCCCCAACGGCACCATCCGGGCCATTCTGGACGGCACCGTGTTCCGCGCCCCCATCATGGTGAACGGCCTGAACCCGGTGGTAAAGAACTGGCAGGCCCCCATCACCATCGCCCGCCACGCCTTCGGCGACGTGTACAAGGCCGCGGAGTACAAGGTGCCCGGCCCCGGCACGGCGGAGCTGGTGTTCACCGGCGAGGACGGGCAGGAGACCCGCCAGGTCATCAACAGGTTCGACGGCCCCGGCGTGATCCAGGGACAGTTCAACGTGAGCAAATCCATCACGTCCTTTGCCCACTCCTGCTTCAAATTCGCCCTGGACACCAGGCAGGACCTGTGGTTCTCCACCAAGGATACCATCTCCAAGCAGTACGACCACACCTTCAAGGACATCTTTGCAGAGGTATACGAAGCGGAATATAAGGAGAAATTTGAACAGGCAGGCATCACTTATTTCTATACCCTCATCGACGACGCGGTAGCGCGGGTGATCCGCTCCAAGGGCGGCTTCATCTGGGCCTGCAAGAATTACGACGGCGACGTGATGAGCGACATGGTGTCCACCGCCTTTGGCTCCCTGGCCATGATGACCTCTGTGCTGGTGTCGCCGGACGGGAATTACGAGTACGAGGCCGCCCACGGCACCGTCACCCAGCACTACTACCGCCACCTGAAGGGAGAGCAGGTGTCCACCAACCCCATGGCCACCCTGTTCGCCTGGACGGGGGCCCTGGCCAAGCGGGGGGAGCTGGACGGTCTGCCCGAGCTGACCGCCTTTGCCAAAAGGCTGGAGCAGGCCGCCATCGACACCATTGAGAGTGGCGTCATGACCGGCGACCTGGTGGGTCTTTGGGAGGGCGAGGCCAAGGCCCAGAAGGTCACGGGGCTGGAGTTCCTCCGGGCCATCCGCTCCCGGCTGTGACCTACTTTTTCTTTGAAAAGAAAAAGTAGGCAAAAAGAACTTTTAGTCCGCTTCCGCCGTGGGCACACGACCGCCCGATGGGGCGGCCACGCGACGGAAATCTTTGGGGGATATTGTTATGATTTATTTTTTAACCAGCAGTCCCTGTGTGGCGGGCTCCCCGGCGCTGAACCCGGTGAACGGCTTCGTGGATGAGCTGCGCAAGGCGCTGCCCGGACCATGCCGTGCCCTGTTTATCTGCTCGGACCCGGACCAGCCCTCCCTCACCTACGGCTTCGCAGAGGATATGCGGGAGAGCTTTGGCAGCATCGGTATTCCTTTCACCGATGTCCAGGTGCTGGAGCGGAACAACCAAGACCGGTGTGGGGAGCTTGCAGCCGGCGCCGGGCTGATTTTTCTGGTGGGCGGGCACGTCCCGACACAAAACGCATTCTTTCAGGACATTGCCCTGCGGGAGCGTTTGGCGGGCTGGGACGGGGTCATTGTGGGCGTCAGCGCGGGCAGCATGAACGCCGCCGACCTGGTCTACGCCCAGCCGGAGGAGCCGGGGGAGGCCGTTGACCCGGACTACCAGCGGTGGCTCACGGGGCTGGGGCTGACCAAGCGCATGACCACAACCAGGACAAGGACTGGACCCTGGATGGGATGCGCCTCTATGAGGACATCACCTATTCCGACAGCATGGGCCACAAATTTTACGTCCTGGTGGACGGCAGCTATATCCTGGGCCGGGACGGCCGGGAGGAGCTGCGGGGCGAGGCGTATCTCATTGAAGACGGCTCGATCCGGCAGATCAGCCGGGAGAGTGACATGTTACAGCTGTAAAACGCAGGGAAGGGTCTGCGTCAAATAAATGGATTAAGCGGCAGCCGGAACAGGAATGAACCGTTTCCGGCTGCCGCTTTTCGATGTTCGGAAAGACGGGAGCGCGGCATCGAGGTCATCCCGGCAGAAAAGAAGCGCCGGCGCCGCATTTCCCGTTTTCCAGGCGGCAAAGCTGCCTAAGGTACGCATCCTGATGATATAACAGTTTTTCTTGCATTTCCGCTGATTGTATCATATAATTGCGTAGACCGCAGCAGCGTATCAAGGAGTAGGCGAAAATGGACGTAAAAGCGACACTAACGAAAAAAGATGAACAATTCCTAGAGCAAAGCCTGAATGGGCCCATGTGGAAGGTCATTCTGACAGTCGGGACTCCATTGGCGCTCTATCAGGGGCTGAGCCAGGTATTTACCATACTGGACACGATGATGGCGGCACATATCAGTGAGGAATCGGTCTCCGCAGTGGCATACCTCTCTCAGCTGAACCATCTTCTGTCTGCCGTAGGCGGCGGCCTTGCGGTAGGCGCGGGCATCCAGATCAGCCGTGCGTATGGGGAAGGGAACCTTGTTCTGGTCCGGAAGCGGGTCAGCAGCCTGTATGCCATCTGTCTTCTGGTCGGGCTCATGATGCTGCTGGCGATCCTGCCCTTTACCAATCAATTTCTGCGCTTTGCGGGCACTCCCGACGCCCTGATCGCTGTGGGGGCGCAGTATTTTGCTGTACAGATGTTTGTCATGGTTGTGACTTTTTTGAACAATGTGTATATTGCGGTAGAACGGGCCCGCGGCAATACCGGCCGGATTTTTCGGCTGAATTTTCTGGTAATCCTTGTTAAGCTGACCTTGACGGCCTTTTTTGTATACGTTTTAGAGGCTGGACTGGTCATGATTGCCGCGGCCTCCCTTGCCTCGCAATTGGCGCTGTTTCTGCTGGCGGTCAGGAACAGCGTGAGCAAAGAAAGCGCGTTCAGCTTTTCCGCAAAAGCGGTGACAATGCACAGACAGGTGACCGCACCCATGATCGAGCGCTCCGTTCCGGTGATAGCGGAAAAGGCATTGTTTGCGTTTGGCAAAACAATCGTCAATTCCATGTGTACGGTCTACGGCGATTTGATGGTGGGCGCCATGGGAATCTCCAATAATCTGGGCGGCATCACGACAAACCCGCAAAATGGATATCAGGAAGGGGCCGCGGCAGTCATCAGCCAGAATCTTGGCGCGGCGAAATATAAACGGGTGCTGGAAGCATTTTTCTGTGTGCTGGCGGTAAACATCTCTGTTGGCGCCTTGATTTCCTCTATCGAGCTTTGGCAACTGGACTTTTTGGCCGGATTATTTGACTCCGGCAGCAGCGAATTTCACCAGATGATTAAGCTGGTCTATCAGTATGAGGCATTGGGAGCGGTGCCTTTAGGGATCAATGCCTCTGTCATGGCACTGCTGTATGGGCTGGGAAAGACAAAGCTGACATTGATGCTGAATTTTGCGAGAGTTTTTGTTTTTCGGATCCCCGTGTTTTGGTTCCTGCAAAATTATACGGATTTGGGCGAAGCCAGTGTGGGCATCGTCATGATGGTCAGCAACATATCCGTGGCGGTGGTGTCTGCCGGTGTGTCCGCGTTTGTTGTCCACAAATTCAAAAAGACGTATCTTGCCCGGCAGGATGCCACACACTCTGAGCAGGCATGATTGCAAAAGCAAGGAAACAGGACAAAGCCAGTGCTTACCGTGCCGCAGCAGAGGTGACAGGCTTTGTCCTTTGCGTACCGTGAAATCCAGCAGGGTCTTTATGGCCATATGGGTGCGGAAACCTCCCACTGCCTCCACTCAAAAATTTTTCAGGAAAATGCCCGTTTCAGTTTGATAATCTTCCCACGGCATAGAGAATCCCCCGGCTTGGGCCGGGGGATTCTCTATGCTCTGAACTTAGTTGGACGCGGTATCCAGGTCGGAGTCGCCGCCCCAGATCATGTTCTTGCGCAGTTCACCGCCCACGATTTCCATCTGGTGCTTCTTGAGCTGGTCGCGCTTGGAGTTGAAGAAGGTGCGGCCGTTCTTGTTCTCTGCGATCCATTTGCCGGCGAAGGTGCCGTCCTGAATATCGGAGAGGACGGCGCGCATGCGGGCCTTGGTCTCCTCGTGGGGGATGACCCGGGGGCCGCTGACGTACTCGCCGAACTCGGCGGTGTCGGAGATGGAGTAGTTCATGGCCGCCACGCCGCCCTTGTTGATGAGGTCGATGATGAGCTTCATCTCGTGGATGCACTCAAAGTAGGCGTTCTCCGGCTCGTAACCGGCCTCCACCAGCACCTCGAAGCCGCAGCGCATCAGGTCCACC
The DNA here is from genome assembly GCA_949841465.1 of uncultured Oscillospiraceae bacterium. Lineage (GTDB taxonomy): Bacteria > Bacillota > Clostridia > Oscillospirales > Oscillospiraceae > Enterenecus. The sequence continues at coordinate 6,264 of CATKZW010000030.1, read as the reverse complement.
ACGCCGCCGCACAGCACGGTCTGCTCACCGAACAGATCGGTCTCGGTCTCGTCGTGGAAGGTGGTTTCCATCACGCCCGCCCGGGCGCCGCCGATGCCCGCGATGTAGGCCAGGGCGATCTGGTAGGCGTGGCCGGTGGCGTCCTGCTCCACGGCCACCAGGCAGGGCACGCCCTTGCCCGCCACATAGGTGGAGCGCACGGTGTGGCCGGGCCCCTTGGGGGCGGCCATGAACACGTCCACGCCGGCGGGGGGGATAATCTGCTGATAGCGGATGTTGAAGCCGTGGGCGAAGGCCAGGGCCTTGCCCTCGGTCATGTAGGGGGCGATATCCTTCTGATAGACCTCGGCCTGCGCCTCGTCGTTGATGAGCATCATCACGATATCCGCCCACTGGGCGGCGGCGGGGACGGTCTTGACCGCCAGCCCGGCCTTCTCGGCGCCGGCCCAGTTCTTGGAGCCCTCCCGCAGGCCGACGCACACGTCACAGCCGGAGTCCTTCAGGTTCAGCGCGTGGGCGTGGCCCTGGGAGCCGTAGCCGATGATGGCGATCTTCTTGCCCTTCAGGTAGCTCAGGTCGCAGTCCTTCTCGTAATACATTTTTGCCATGGTAAACACTCCTCAAATATATAAATTGAAATTAATGGGTAACCGCCTTGCAGAATATCATATCACAGAGCAGAACAAAAGAATGATAACTGTGATACAATCTCGGGGCTGACTTACAGGATATTCTTACCCAGATCGAATTCGTCCCGCACCTTGTTGCTGGAATTGTTGCGGATGGTGGCCTCGCCGCGCGCCCCACCGCGCAGGCGCGGCGGGGACCCCGTAATTTATCTCAAATCGCCGGGAATAAATCCCGTCGATTTCAAGGTTTTGCCTGCGGCAAAACACTTGTACGCGCCACTTGGCGCGAGGGAGCGCGGCTCAGAGGATATTCTTACCCAGATCGAACTCATCCCGCACTTTGTTGCTGGAATTGTTGCGGATAGTGGCCTCGCCGCGCTCCAGGGCCACCATGCCGGTGCGCACCAGCTCCAGTATGCCGAACTCAGACAGCAGCTTTTCCAATGCGTCGTCCTTGGACTCCTGCCCGATGATGGCCAGCGTCAGGCTCCGGGTGGACACGTCAATAATGGAGGCCCGGAAGATGTTGGCGATCTGGATGACCTCGTTGCGGACCTCCCGGCTTTCCGCCTTCACTTTGATGAGCACCAGTTCCCGGCGGATGGACTGCTCCGGCGGCAGCAGCCGGACGGAGTATACGGAGAACTGCTTGCGCAGCTGGTTGATGATCTGGCCGATCTGCTGCTCGCCGCACATCACCTCGATAGTGATGCGGGACACCTCGGGGTCGTCGGTGGTGCCAACCGCCAGGGACTCGATGTTGTAGCCCTTCCGGGAGAACAGCCGGGACACCTGGCTGAGCACACCGGCGGAGTTTTCCACCAGCACGGACAGGGTGTGGCGCTTGATGGTGGTTAACATGGGGATTTCTCACTCCTCATATAGAATTAAGTGAATTCTTGTCGATGGCTGCATCGTAACGTGGTCGACCGTAAACAAAAGTGTGAGTACTGCGTCCGCAACGGTGCAAAAGTTCTTTTCCTTTCAAGAAAAAGGAGCGTCAGTGCAGCAGGAAATCGGTGACGGGGGTGCCGCCGCTGACCATGGGGTGGACCATGGCGTCGATATCGATGGCGCAGTCGATGACGCAGCCGCAGCCCGCCTCCAGCGCCTGTTTGAACGCGTCCGCAAATTCGGCCTGGTTTTTGGCGCGGAAGCCCTTGAGGCCGTAGGCCTCTGCCAGCTTCACGAAGTCCGGGCCGCGGTCCAGGGTGGTCTGGGAGAAGCGCTTATCGTAGATCAGGTTCTGCCACTGCCGGACCATGCCCAGGGTGCGGTTATCGAAAATAACGGTGATGACCGGGATGTCATAGTGCTCCACCGTGGCCAGCTCGTGGCAGTTCATGCGGAAGCAGCCGTCCCCGGTGCAGTGGACCACCACCTTGTCCGGGTTGCCCACCTTGGCCCCCATGGCGGCCCCCAGGCCAAAGCCCATGGTGCCGAAGCCGCCGCTGGTGAGCAGCTGGCCGGGACGGGAGAAGTGGTAATACTGGCAGGACCACATCTGGTGCTGGCCCACGTCGGTGGCGATAATGGCGTCGCCGTTGGTGAGGTCGGAGATGGTCTCCAGAATCTCGTGGGCATGGAGAATGTCGTCCTTTTTCAGCGGCAGCTCCTTCCGTGCGAACACCTGGGCCTTCCAGGCGGTGTAGTCGTGCTGCTCCAGGCCGGCGTTCAGCAGCTCCAGCACCCGGCGGGCGTCGCCGATGATGTGGTGGTAGGTCTTGACGTTCTTGTCGATCTCCGCCCGGTCGATATCAATGTGGACAATTTTGGCGTTTTTAGCGAAGGAGGGGGGATCGGTGGCCACCCGGTCGGAGAAGCGGCAGCCGATGGCGATGAGCAGGTCGCACTCGGCGGTGGCCATGTTGGAGGCGTGGGAGCCGTGCATGCCCACCATGCCGGTAAACAGCGGGTGATTGCCAGGGCACGCGCCGCCGCCCATGATGGTGGAGCCCACGGGGGCGTCCAGCGTCTCGATAAACCTGCGGAACTCGGGCACCGCCCCTTTGGAGCGGATCACGCCGCCTCCCACCAGCACCATGGGGCGCTGGGACTGGGCGATGAGCTCCAGCAGCTTGTCGATGTCGCCCTGATCGGGCTCGGGTATCTTGATCTCCCGGTTGGATCGGCGCAGTAAGGTAGCCAGACGTCCATGGTTGGGGTGCTCGGATACGGGGAGATACTCGTACTCCGCTTCCGCGGCGGTGACATTTTTGGTAATGTCGATGAGCACCGGGCCGGGGCGGCCGGAACGGGCGATGGCAAAGGCCTCCCGGATGACGTCGGCCAGTTCGTTCACGTCCTTCACCAGGAAATTGCACTTGGTGATGGGCATGGTAATCCCGGTGATGTCCACCTCCTGAAAGGTGTCTTTGCCCATCAGGCTGTCGGCCACATTCACGGTGATGCACACCACCGGGGAGGAATCATAGTAAGCCGTGGCGATGCCGGTGACCAGGTTGGTGGCCCCGGGGCCGGAGGTGGCGAAGCACACGCCCACCTTCCCCGTGGACCGGGCGTAGCCGTCGGCGGCGTGGGACGCGCCCTGCTCGTGGGCGGTAAGGTAGTGGCGGATTTTCTGGTTGTAGCCGTGGAGCTCGAACTCGTCGTAGATGTTCAGAATCGTGCCGCCGGGATAGCCGAACACCGTGTCCACGCCCTGCTCCAGCAGGCACTCCATCACAATCTGGGACCCTTTCATCAGCATAATTGGAAACCTCCTTAAATCGGAAATGAAAAAAGAGCACGACCTGTCCAACAATAGGACGAAGCCACGCTCCGCGGTACCACCTAAATTTCCCCCCAGGGGGACGCTCAAGGCCGATAACGGCGGCCAGCCGTTCCAGCCTACTGGACTGCGCGTTCAGCCGGACTGCTCACAGGGGACCTTCATCCGCCTGGCTCATGAAGACTCGCACCAACCGCCTTCTCTCTGGGCTTGCGCCAGGGGACTACTCGCCTGTTCATCACATATTTTTGCGTATTGAAATTATAATAAATCTTTGAACGTCATTTGTCAATCTAAAAGTTTTGGAATGTATAAATTTCAACACTCAGCCAAAGTTTAAAAGGTTATTCGTCCGTGTTTTTGCCCTTTTGTCAACAAGACGGGAAGGGCGATTGCCCTCCCCGTCTCATTGACGCGGTTATTTGCAGCCGCAGCTGGTGCCGTGGTCGCCCAGCTTGAAGGAGGCGCACTCGGTCTCCTTGCAGTCGCACACGCTGTTTTGGCAGTGGCCCACCTGAATCTCGTTCAGGGTGCAGCGCTGATCCTTGTGGTAGGTGCAGCTGTTCACGGAGCACTTGATGCTGGGATTGGTCTGGTTTATCATGATTGGTTCCTCCTTGTATTCGGATGTTTTGAATACCAAGAGGAGTATGCCCCGGCGTGGGATAGGTTATTCAGGCTTTTGGCCCTCTGTCGGGCTCTGCTCCTGCCCGTCAGGGGCGGAGACGCCTTGGGCCGCCGTTTCCTGGGCGGCGGGCCTGCGCTGGAAGCGGGGGATAAACCGGGTGGCGAAGCTGCCCTTGCCCCGGCCCTTCACATAGAAGTAGCCGATGGCGGAGAACACTGCCGCGCCGATGAAGTTGACGAACAGGTCCTTCATGGTGTCGATGATGCCCACGTCCAAGTAGCCGCCCAGGCCCAGGGGCATCTGTGTGCCGTCATCCAGCACTAGGATCACATCCTGAATCCCTTTGACGACGACGGCGGTGGTGCCGTGGTTGGGGTCCAGATTGACGGTGGAGATGGTGTTGACGACAGTGTCCTTCTGCATGTCGAACAGCAGGAACTGGTCCATGGAGAACTCAAAGAACTCCCACAGTACGCCGATTGTCATGGAGAAGCAGAACGCCACCACCGCCATGAAAAAGGGGGACAGGTGAAGGGACACCTTTTCCTCCCGGTTGAGGATATCCACCAGGGCGAAGCCGATGGCGGCGCATAAAAAGCCGTTCATGGTGTGGAGCATGGCGTCCCAGAAGGGGAACTCGATGTAGTAGTCGCTGATCTCACCCAGAATTTCGGCGGCGTAGATGAACAGCAGGATGATGATTTCCAGCGTGTCCGGCAGGTCGATGTGCAGCCGCCGCTCGAAGGCGGAAGGCAGCATGAACAGTACCAGAGTGAGCACGCACAGCAGTACGTTCTCGTAGTTCTGGTTGAAGAACTGGGCTACCAGCATGAGCACCACCGACAGCCGCAGTATAAAGTAGACGGTGTATACCAGCTTTTTATTTTCAACATTCCGCCATTCGTGGCCTTTTGGTTTTCTTTGTCTGCGTTTTGTCATGGTGGGCTCCTTTCTTATACGGTGTGCCGGTTTTGTAAAACAAACGATGTCAGCCTGCGCCCCCTGGCGCATAGTATGTTTCTGGAGGTGAAATTTTATGGACCTGAAAAACGATAAAATCACGCTGGGCGAACTGTGGGACGACCCGAAAAGCCGGGCGGTGTTCCAAAAGCGCATCCCCATGCTGGCCAAGCACCCGGTGAAGGGGGCCGCCCGCACGGTGACGCTGGAGCAGCTGCGGGACTTCATGGCCGGCTGGGTGCCGGGCATGATGATCAACAGCGTGATGTCGGACCTGAAGAAGCTGTAAAGCAGCCTACATCCGGATAAGCATACCTTACCAAAAAGCGGGCCCGCTGTCAATTGACAGCGGGTCTGATTTTTTCGGGATGCCGCGCCGCAAAGCCCTCTGACAAATAGGTCAGCACATCATTCACAGACAGCTGCAGGGCGGCGGGGATGTCTTTTCGGCCGGGAAGGACGGCCTGATACGCCTGGGTATCGTTCTGGGTCACGTCATAGCCGGGGCGGGGCAGGCCAAGACGGCCCGACAGCCGGTCCAAAAATTCGGTGTAGCCGGAGGTGTCCTGCGTTCCCACGTGGAACACGCCCCGCAGGTCATGCTCCAGAATAAACGCGGTCCACCGGGCAATCTGTACGTCCGTGGCATAGTTGACGAACATGTTTTCATAGGTCCGGAGCGGGTCGCCCCCCTGGCAGCTTTGCATCAGGGCGCGGAGCCTGGGACAGCTTCTGCCCCAGATTTCCGGGGGACGCAGGATGATGCAGCTCCGCCCCAAACGGTCCTGCAAAAGCTGTTCGCACGCGATTTTGAACTGCCCGTATGTGCTGTCGGAGCAAAGCGGGTCGCCCTCATAGTGGGGACGGGACAGATCGCCGTCGAACACATTGGCCGTAGACAGGTAGATGAGCGTTCCGTGATGCCGGTGCATGAAATCCGCCAGGAGTCCATGGGCCTCCAATTGGCGGTCAAAGTCTCCGCGCAGACAGGATATCACGGTGTCCGGGCGGGTTTTCTCCAAAAGAGGCACGATGGATTGCGGTTCATCCAGATCAAAACGGAGCATGGCGGGATCGCTGTCATAGCCTGGCGAGGCGGTCCGGCAGGTGCCGGACACGGTATGTCCGTTTGCCCGGAGCTCCTTTGCGATGGCGGACCCGGCCAGCCCGCCGGCGCCCAAAACCAATACGTTCATGGGCTTACCGCCCCTCCGCGATTCTCCGCCCGGTGGGGGTGGCGGCCAGCCCGCCCTCGCCGGTCTCCCGCAGGGAGGCGGGCAGGGCACGGCCCACCGCCCCCATGGCGTCGATGACCT
>CATKZW010000029.1 GCA_949841465.1 uncultured Oscillospiraceae bacterium | reverse complement strand
AAGAGGGCCAGTGGTCCAGCGCCCAGGCGAGGGAGGGCATCTGGCACAAGTGCGGCATGATCGTGGTGGTCATTGTGGCCGGCGCGGCGGACCTGCTGATCTCGCTGGTGCTTACTAATCTGCCTGTACTGACCCTGCCGGTGCAGTACCCCGGCCTGGTGTGCCCGGTGGTGCTGGTGTGGTACATCATCACGGAGCTGGGCTCCATGGCGGAAAATGCAGCGGTTATGGGCGCACCGGTTCCCAAGTGGCTCACCAAGCTGCTGGCCGTGAGCAAGAGCGCGGTGGACAGCGCGGGGGACAAGCTGGGCAGGGATGAGCATGAGTAACGACAAAATCATATGGGACAAGCTGATCTCCGCCGGGCTCACCCCAGCGGGGGCGGCGGGGCTCATGGGTAATCTCCAAGCCGAGAGCGGGCTGTCCCCCTGCAACCTGCAGGATAGCGCCGAAAGAAGACTTGGTCTCTCAGACATAGATTATACAATTGGCGTGGACCTCGGCAGCTACCATGATTTTGTCAGCGACGGCGCAGGCTACGGATTGGCCCAGTGGACGCACCCCAGCCGTAAAGCTGCGCTGCTGGCCCATGCGAAAAATCAGGGGCGGTCTATCTGCGACTTGGATGTGCAGGTTAATTTCCTGCGGTGGGAGCTCCTGACGCTGTTTAAGCCACTGCGGGACAAGCTCTGCACCACAACCAGCGTCCGGGAGGCATCTGACTGCGTGCTGCTCCAGTTTGAGCGGCCCGCCAGTATCAATGACCCTGATAAGCTCCAGGAGACCAAGGATCGCCGGGCGGGCTATGCCCAGGGGTTCTACGGCAGATTTGCGAAAGGGGAGAATAACGTGAAGCTGCTGACCTGCATCCTTACGGAAAGCGACTGTTACAAGTACAATCAGACCATCAAGCCTAAAGGGGTGATGGTTCACTCCACCGGGGCAAACAACCCCCTGCTCCGGCGGTATGTGCAGCCTGTGGCGGCCACGCCGGGCCGCACAGATCTGCTGGCCCAGTTGGGAACCAATCCCAACGGCAATCACTGGAACCAGACGCGGGTGTACATCTACACCGACAAAACCAGGACGGTGGGGTACAGGGACTACAGCAAGAAGCTGAAGCAGGTGCTGTACGAGCCCTGTGTCCACGCCTTTGTGGGCAAGCTGGCAGACGGCAGCGTGGCGGCTGTGCAGACCCTGCCGTGGAATCACCGGGGCTGGCACTGCGGCGTCGGAAGCAAGGGCACCGCCAACGACACCCACATCTCCTTCGAAATCTGCGAGGACGATCTCACCGACCCGGCGTATTTCCAGCAGGCGTACCAGACCGCCGTGGAGCTGACCGCCATGCTGTGCCAGCAGTACGGCCTGGACCCGCTGGCGGACGGCGTGGTGATCTGCCACCAGGACGGGTACAGGAGAGGGGTCGCCTCCAACCATGGGGACGTGTATAACTGGTTCCCCAAGCATGGCAGGACCATGGACGATTTCCGGGCCGATGTGGCCCGGGTGATGAAAGGAGAAGATGATATGTTGACCTACGAGCAGTGGAAGGAATACATGGAGCGCTACCGCCAGGAGCTGGGCACGCTGTCTGCCTCCAGCTGGGCGGAGAAGGAGCTGGCCGCCGCAGTGGCCGCCGGAATCACCGACGGCAAGCGGCCCCACGACTTTGTGACCCGCGAGGAGGCCGCGATTATGGCCTTGCGGACCGGGGGCTGACAGTGCTGGACCGAAGATAAAAAAGAGGGGCCGAGATGGCCCTTCTTTTTTATTACATAAAATACTTTCTTCTGTTGATGGTGAAAGATAAATTGTTGGCATAGGAAAACCCTCCTCTGTTCTATCCTATGCGCGAGGTCAGGATTTGACAGAGGAGGGGGTTTTACTGGAGGCGCCGGGTCAACTGAGCGAATTGCTCCAACCCCAGCCGCTCCCCCCGGATGTTTTCCGACAGGCCGCAGTCCAGGATAATCTGCCGCAGCTCGTCCTTGGAAAACCTGTTTCCATAGGCGGCGGACAGGGCGTTGAGCAGAGTCTTGCGCCGCTGGGCAAAGGCGGCTCTTATCACAGCGAACAGTGCGTCCGGGTCCGCATCCACCGGGGGAACGGCATGGGGCGTGAGCCGGACCACGGCGGAGGTGACCTTGGGGGCGGGGAGGAAGCAGTTCGGCGGAATCTCAAACAGCAGCTCACACTGGGCGTGGTACTGGCAGAACAGGGAAAACGCCCCGCAGTCCGGGTCACCGGGTGCGGCGCAGATCCGCTGGGCCACCTCCCGCTGAATCATCACTGTGATGGACCGGAAGCAGCCCGCCTCCAGCATCCGGGTGATAACCGGCGTGGTGATGTTATAGGGCAGGTTGGCGCAGGCTTTGGGGGTAAGGCCGGCGAACCGCTCTGAGACAAGCGCGTTTAGCTCCAGCTTCATCACGTCGCCAGGGATGATTTCCACATTGGGGCAGTCCGCCAGCGTCTCGTCCAGAATGGGCAGCAGGGCGGAGTCCAGCTCCACCGCCGCCACCTTGCCGGCCCGGCGGGCAAGCTGCCGGGTGAGCGGACCGATGCCGGGGCCGATCTCCAGCACGGCACAGCCCTCGTCCAGCCCGGCGGCGTCAGCGATGTCCCGGGGCACCCAGTCCGCGATGAGGAAGTTCTGCCCCATGGACTTGGAAAAGTGGAAGCCGTGGCGGGCCAGCAGGGCTTTAATCTGTCTGATATCACATAAGTCCATGGACAAAACCTCGCATATCCGCCCGGAGGCGTTCCCTTAATAGGCCACGACCACGCCGCCGCTGTTGGCGTAATAGGAGCTGATCCCCCGGGTAGCTGTGATGACCACGTCGGAAAACCGGCAGCTCTTCCGGGCCAGCTCCCACAGCTGCTGGGCCCGGTCGGGGCACAGGCATTGGGCGATATAGAGAATCTTGCCGATGTGCTTTTCATCCGCCGCCATGATGTCTACGATCTTGGCCAGCGCCTGCTTGATGGACAGGGCCTGCCCGTGCTTGCAGATTTCCCCCTCAGGGGTGGAGCCCATGATGAGCTTGATGCGCAGCGCGCCGGTGAGCATGGCCTGTACCCGGGTCAGACGGCCGTTTTTCCGCAGATTGTCCAGATTTTCCAGCACAAACAGGGTGTTGGTATCGGCGACGGCCTGCTCCGCCAGGGCCACCACCTGGTCGAAGGGGAGCCCGGACTTGGCCAGCCGGTCCACCTTCTGGGCCAGCAGCACCTCCCCCGCGGAGGCGGAGCAGGAGTTGAACACGCGGATGTTCCGGTCGGGCTGTTCCTCCAGGAACATCTGCCGGGCCTGCCAGGCGCTGTTGTGGGAGCCGCTGAGCAGGGCGGACAGGGTGACCACATAAATGTCCCCCTCGGCCTGGCGGTAGGCCTCCAGATAGTCGCCGGGGGCAGGGCAGGAGGAGGACGAGGCGTCAGGGCTCTGGTCCATGGCATAGATGAGCAGGCTGGTGTCCAGACTCTGGTCGTCCACGAAGTCCCGGCCGCCCACGCGGATGGTCAAGGGGATGGAGCGGAACACCGGGTCGGCCCGCATTTCGGGGGTCAGGTCGCAGCAGCTGTCAACAATGATGGAAAAACTCATAAAAGCAATCCCCTTATCTAATAATACAAATCAGATTATATCATGCCCATAGGGATTGTCAAGGGAACGAGGGCATTCTCAGAAATTCTTTTTGACATTTGGCAGAGGGTGTCTCAGCCGTTTTTCGTAGGCAGCCCGGCGGCAGTCGCTTCCTGGGGGAGCGTCCACCAGCACATTGCCCCGGTACTGGAAGCCGTGCCGCCGGATCAGCCCCTGCATGGCCTTGTTCTTCTTGTGGGTATCCACCCGGAGCCAGCCGATGCCCAAGCCTGACGCCAGCTCCTCGCACGCGCCGATCATGCGGTCCGCCAGCCCGGAGCCCCGCCACTGCGAAGCGATTGCGCAGCGGTGGATGACGGCATAGGGCTCGTCCGCCGACCACTTTCCGTCGGTGATGGCGGCGTACCCCTCCTCGGGTCGGGCGCTGAGGGTGAAAAAACCGCCCACCCGGCCGCCGCAGGTGAGCACATAGCACTCCCCCCGGGCCATATCGGCCAGAAAGTCCTCCCGTGCGGGGTAATCCGCGTTCCACTGGCCGATGGGGACCAGAAGGGCCTTAGCCTGCTCCAAAATGACCTCCATATCATCCAGGTCCAGCTCTTGTGCCAGGCGGCACTCCACCGGCTGGGGGAGGGGAGGACGGCTCAGCTCCCGCTCCAGCTCCGCCAGCAGCTTCTGGTCCGCCTTGGAGGACAGGTCCAGCTTTTCAAACAGGTCGGGCCGCCGCTGCCGGGTGCGCAGAATTGACTGCTTGCGCCGCCAGCGCTCAATTTTGGCGTGGTCGCCGGTGGACAGCACCTCCGGAATTTCCCGGCCGTGCCACACAGCGGGGCGGGAGTATTGGGGGTATTCCAGCAGGCCGTCCCAGTGGCTCTCGTTTTCGAAGCACTCGGCGTCGGACAGCACCCCGGGCACCAGGCGGCACACCGCGTCCGCCACCGCCATGGCCGCGATCTCCCCGCCGGTGAGCACAAAGTCCCCCAGCGAGATCTCCTCATCCACGCACTCGTCGATGAACCGCTGGTCAACGCCCTCGTAGTGGCCGCATACCAGGATCAGGTGGTCCTGCTCCCAGGCCAGCCGCTTGGCGTCCGCCTGGGTGAAGGTCTTGCCGCAGGGGGAGAGGAAGATGGTGTGGGGGCGTTTGTCATACCGGGCGCAGATGTGCTCCCAGCACCGGTACAGCGGGTCGGCCTGGAGCACTGCCCCCCGCCCCCCGCCATAGGGATAGTCGTCCACCTGCTTCTGCTTATTCACGGTGTAGTCCCGGATCTGATGGGTGTCGATGCGCAGAATGTCCCGCTCCTGGGCCCGGCCCAGGATGGACTCGGACAGCACGTCGCCCACCGTGTCGGGGAACAATGTCATGATGTCGATGTGGTACATGGCTACAACCCCTCAATGAGCCGCACCCTGACATAGCCCGCCTCAATGTTGACCTCCAGGATGAACTCCGGCACGGCGGGGATCAGGATCTCCCGCTCCCCCTGCACCACGTAAATCTGCTGGACGGAGGGGGAGAGCACCTCCGTCAAGGTGCCCAGCTTCTGCCCGGCCTCATCCACCACGTCCAGGCCGATGATGTCCGCCAGGAAGAAGGAGCCCTCAGGCAGGCTGGCGTCGGCGCGGCGGATCTGGACGGTTTTGCCCTTGAGGACCATAGCGGACTCCACCGTGTCCACTCCTTGAAGCCGGGCGATGACGCTGCCCTTGTGCACCCGGCTGGAGACCACGGGGACGGGCTTTCCGTCCACGTAGAGGGTGGAGAACCGGCACAAAAACTCCGGGCTGTCCGCCCAGGGGACAATGCGCACCTCGCCGTGGACGCCGTGGGTGTTGACGATCTGGCCGCAGTCGAGATATTCGTTCATCAAGATTCCTCCAAAAAAACAAGCGGGGCCGCGCCCCGCCTGTTCCACAGTTCAGTCAACGATGTCGACCGAGAGCTTTTTGCCCTGACGCTGGGCCACCGAACGCATCAGCGCCCGGATCTCCTTAGCGATGCGGCCCTGGCGGCCGATCACCTTGCCCATATCACCGGGGGCGACCCGGAGCTCCAGCACCGTCTCGGCGGGCGTCTCATATTCGGAGACGGACACCGCGTCGGGATCGTCCACCAGGCTGCGGGCGATATAAGTGAGCAATTCCTTCATGTGGCCTCCTGATTGAAATTACAGGCCAGCCTTTTTCAGCAGGTCGCGCACCGTGTCGGTGGGCTGAGCGCCGGCTTTGATCCAGGCCTGGGCCCGGTCGGTGTCGATGTTGACAGCGGCGGGATTCTGCCGGGGGTCATAGGTACCGATCTCCTCGATGAAGCGGCCGTCCCGGGGATAGCGGGAGTCGGCGACCACAACGCGGTAGAAGGGGGCCTTCTTAGCGCCCATGCGGCGCAGTCTGATCTTAACCATCGGATATTCACCTCCAAAGTGATTTGTTCGTTTATGGTAAATGCCCTGAAAGGGACAGAACCAACATGCCTTCGGCGGCCTCCTTCTTTCTTTGAAAAGAAAAAAAGAGGCGAAAAAAGAAGCTTTTAGCTAAATGCTCAAATCTATCTCAGAATGGCATGCCCATACCCTTGAACCTTCCGAACAGCCCCTTGGCCTTCTTGGGGTTGGCGAACTGCCGGGTGAGCTGCTGGATCATGTCGAACTGCTTGAGCAGGCGGTTTACGTCCACCACCTGGGTGCCGGAGCCGGCGGCGATGCGCTTTTTGCGGCTGGAGTTGAGCACGCCGGGGTTTTCGCGCTCGTAGGGGGTCATGGACTGGATGATGGCCTCAATGCGCTTGAGATTGCCCTCGTCCACCGACAGGTCCAGCTTTTTGCCGCCCATGCCGGGCATCATCCCCATGATATCCTCCATGGAGCCCATGCTTTTGAGCTGGATGAGCTGGTCGTAGAAATCGGCCAAGGTGAATTTGTTCTTGCGCAGCCGCTCCATCTGCTCGGCGGCCTTTTTGGCGTCCAGGTTCTGCTCCGCCTTCTCGATGAGGGAGAGCACGTCGCCCATGCCTAAAATCCGGCTGGCCATGCGGTCGGGGTGGAACACCTCCACCGCGTCCAGCTTTTCCCCAGTGCCCGCGAATTTGATGGGCTTGCCGGTGACCGCCCGGATGGACAGGGCCGCGCCGCCCCGGGCGTCGCCGTCCAGCTTGGTGAGCATGACGCCGTCGATGTCCAGCACGTCGTCAAAGGCCTTGGCGGCGGTGACCGCGTCCTGGCCGATCATGGCGTCCACCACCAGCAGGATCTCGGTGGGATTCACCGCCTCTTTGACCCGCCGCAGCTCGTCCATCAGCGCCTCGTCCACGTGGAGCCGGCCGGCGGTGTCCAGAAACACCATGTCGCTGCCGTGGCGCTTGGCGTGCTCCACGGCGGCCTTGGCGATGTCCACCGGGTCGATCTGGCCCATCTGGAACACCGGAATCCCCAGCTGCTCGCCCACCACCTCCAGCTGCTTGATGGCGGCGGGGCGGTACACGTCGCAGGCGGCCAGAAGGGGGCGCTTGCCCTGCTTTTTCATCAGCCCGGCCAGCTTGGCGCCGTTGGTGGTCTTGCCCGCGCCCTGAAGGCCCACCAGCATCACCACGGTGGGCGGCGCGGAGGAGATGGCCAGCTTGCTGTCGCCGCCCCCCATGAGGGCGGTGAGCTCCTCATTGACGATTTTGACAATCATCTGGGCGGGGGTGAGGGACTCCATCACGTCCTGGCCCACGGCCCGTTCGGTGACCGAGGCCACAAAGCTCTTGACCACTTTGAAGTTGACGTCCGCCTCCAGGAGGGCCATCTTGATCTCCTTCATGGCCTCCTTCACGTCGGCTTCGGACAGGCGGCCCTTGCCCCTCAGGCGCTTAAAGACGGCGGACAGCTTATCGGTGAGACTTTCAAATGCCATAACAGTTACTCCTGCTCCAGTTTGGCCGCGTTTTCCTTGATGGTGCGGGCGATCTCGTCCAGCATTTCGTCGCTGTAGCTGCGCCGGTCGATGGACTGGAGCAGCCGGTCGGCGGCGGCGTTGATGGCGGCGATGGCCGCTTGGGACTGCTGGAAGCGGCGGATGATGTGGGTCTTGTCCTCAATTTCCGTCATGGCCGCCTCGGCCCGGACGATCACGTCCCGCACGCCCTGGCGGGAGATGCCGTAATTCTCCGCAATCTCGGCCAGGGAGAGGTCCTCATTATAGTAGAGGTCATAGAATTCCCGCTGGCGCTCCGTAAGCAGATCGCCGTAAAAATCAAACAGCATGGCCATGCGGTATGCCTGATTTTTCATGGGAACCCCGCCTCTACTAGATACTATGTAAAGTTGATGAGCTTTACAATGCCATAACTATACCACAGACCTCCCAAGAAGTCAAGGAGAAAAATGCCCGGAACCGCCCATCTTTGGGCCGCTTCCAAAAAATTTACCATTCCGGGCAAAATAACAGGTGTCAAACAGCGGACTATGATGTATAATACTGATTCAGAGCAAATTTGTACTGATGAGGAGGAACGCTATGCAGCAGCATTGGAAACGGCTGGCCGACGGCGTGGAGCTGGCCGTGACGCAGACAGATAAATTTAAGACCGGCCTGCTGTCGGTGACGCTCACCGTCCCGCTCGGCGCGGGCACCGCCACAGCCGGGGCCCTGATCCCGGAGGTGCTCTACCGGGGCAGCGGCCGCTATCCGGACATGGAGAAGCTGTCCTCGGCGGCGGACGCGCTGTACGGCGCTTCCCTGAGCACGGGGGTGCGCCAGCGGGGGGAGAGCCAGTGCGTCAGCGTGCTGTGCGGCTTCATCGACGACCGCTACGCCCTGGACGGCTCGGCGGTGCTGGAGCCCGCCGCCGCCCTCATGGGGGAGGCCCTGCTGAACCCGGCCGTCCAGAACGGCATGTTCCGCCGGGACTATGTGGAGTCGGAGGGTGCCAACCTGGCCGACCGCATCCAGGCCCGGATAAACGACAAGCGCAGCTGGGCCATCTTCCGGCTGATCCAGGAGATGTGCGCCGGGGAGGCCTACGCGGTGGACAAGCTGGGGGACGCGGACGAGGCCCGGGCCATGACGCCGGACCGGCTCTGGGCGGCCTACCGGTCCCTGCTGTCTGAGGCCAAGGTGACCTTCTACTACGGCGGCGGAGCTGCCCCGGAGCGGGTGGAGGACGCGGTCCGGCGTTCCTTTGCCCCGCTGCTGACGGGGCGGGCGGCCCCGGTGGACTGCCGGGTGGAGGCGGAGCCCAGAGGCCCCGTGCGCAGGGTGGCCGACTCCATGGATGTGACCCAGGGCAAGCTGGCCATAGGCTTTCGCACCGGCGGGATCACCATGGGCAGCGGGGACTTCCCCGCCCTGCTGGTGTGCAACGCCCTGTACGGCGGCAGCGCCAACTCCAAGCTGTTCGTCAACGTGCGGGAGAAGATGAGCCTGTGCTACTACGCCTCGTCCATGCTGGACAAGGTCAAGGGGCTGATGGTGGTGTCCTCCGGGGTGGAGTTCTCCCAGTTCGACCGGGCCCAGGAGGCCATTCTGGCCCAGCTGGAGGCGGTGCGGCGGGGGGACTTCACCTCCGACGAGCTCACCGCCGCCGCTCGAACCACGGCCAATAACCTCCGGGGCCGTCTGGACAGCCAGGGCCTGCTGGAGGACGACCAGCTCTCCCGCCTGCTGTTCCACTCCGAGCAGGAGGGGGAGGACCTGATCCGGGCGGTGGAGCTGGTAAAGGCGGACCAAGTGGTGGAGACGGCCCAAAAGCTGAAGCTGGACACCGTCTACCGCCTGACGGGAAAGGAGGGCTGACGCCATGGATAAACTGGAATACACCGCCCTGGGCCAGACCGTCTATCACTGCGTCCTGCCCAACGGGCTGAACATCTATGTGGATGTGCGGCGGTCATACAGCAAGCAGTTCGCCTTTTTCGCCACCCGCTACGGCGGCATGGACCTGCGCTTCCGGGGGGAGGACGGCGAGTGGCTGGACACTCCGGCGGGCGTGGCCCACTTCCTGGAGCATAAGACCTTCGATACGGAGGACGGAAACGCCCTCCAGCGCATGGCCGCCAACGGCGTAGACCCCAACGCTTTCACCTCCTCCTCCATGACCGGCTACTTTTTTGACGGCGTGCAGGGCTTTGAGGACAACCTGCGCACCCTGCTGTCCTTTGTGTCCGTGCCCTGGTTCACCCAGGAGAGTGTGGACAAGGAGCAGGGCATTATTGCCCAGGAAATCCGCATGGGGGAGGACGACCCCAATGACGAGGCGTACTACCGCCTGCTGGAGGCCATGTATGTGAACCACCCCGTTCGGGGCCGGGTGGCGGGGACGGTGGAGTCCATCTCCCACATCACGGCGGACACCCTCTACCAGTGTCATGGGGCGTTTTACCGTCCGGGGAACATGGTGCTGTGCGCGGCGGGGAACATCGACCCCCAGCGGGTGGCGGATATCGCCCAAGAGGTGCTCACCGCGGAGCACACCACGGCGGCGGAGACCGACCACGGCCGCCCGGAGCGGCCCGAGGTGGGGGAGAAGCTCACCCGCCGGACCATGCCTGTGTCCATCCCGCTGTTCACCCTGGGTATCAAGGGGACCCCGGCGGCCAGGGGGGAGGGCCTGCGCCAGCGGCTGCTGGGGGAGCTGGTGTGCGACGTGCTGTTCAGCACCTCCGCGCCGCTGTACAACCGGCTGTACGAGCAGGGGCTGCTCAACAGCTCCTTCGGCAGCTTCTACAGCGACGGGCCGGGCTGTGCCTTTCTGGTGGCGGAGGGGGAGAGCCGGGACCCGGAGCGGGTGCGGGACGAGGTATTGAAGGAGGCGGCCCGGCTGGCCGCGGAGGGCATCGATCAAGAGCTGTGGGACCGGCTGAAAAAGGCGGCCTACGGCGCCATGGTGCGCCGGCTCAACTCCCTGGAGGACACCTGCATCGAGCTGGCCGAGGCCCACTTCGACGGGGAGGACTATCTCAGCTTCCCCCAGGTGTTCCAGAGCATCGAGCGGGGCCACGGCGAGGCGCTGCTGCGGGACTGGTTCGTGGAGGCGCGGTGCGCCCTGTCGATCATCGCGCCGGAGGAATCACAGACATAACACATATAAAGAGGAATGACCATGACAAACACCGTTTTTTTTCCCGGCCTGGGGCTGGAGTTTGAGCTGAACCGGGTGGCCTTTTCCGTCTTTGGCCACAACGTGTACTGGTATGGCGTTATCATTGCCTGCGGCTTCTTGCTGGCGGTGGCCTACGGCCTGTGGCGGGCGCCCCGGTTCTCCATGGACCCGGATGAGATCACCGACGCCATCTTTGTGGTGGTACCGTCGGCGATTATTGGCGCCAGGGTCTACTACGTGATCTTCAACCCCGCCATATGCTTTGATTTGGAGGGCTCCTTCAGCCTGTACCGGATGATCGCCTTCTGGGACGGGGGGCTGGCCATCTACGGCGGCGTGATCGGCACGGTGATCTCCGCCGTCATCTTCTGCAAGGTGCGCAAGGTGGACTTCTGGAGCGGCATGGACATCACCTCCTACGGCCTGCTCATCGGCCAGATGATCGGCCGCTGGGGGAACTTTGTCAACGTGGAGGCCTATGGAGGCGTCACCGACCTGCCCTGGCGGATGTGCTCGGAGTCCATCGCCAACGAACTGTGGCGGGACGGGCTGCTGGAGTCCAACCTGGCCTATGAGAGCATTCTGGACGGCACCCTGGGCGTCCACCCCACGTTTCTGTACGAGTCGCTGTGGAACCTGCTGGGCTTTATTCTGCTGGTGCTGCTGATGAAGCTCGGCCGGAAGTTCAACGGCCAGATGTTCCTCAGCTACGTGATTTGGTACGGCCTGGGCCGGGCGGCCATCGAGGGCCTGCGCACCGACAGCCTGTACTTTTTCGGCACCGGCATACGCTCCTCCCAGATGCTGGGGCTTCTGTCGGCGCTGGTGGGGATTGCCCTGTATGCGTTCCGGCTGAAAACCGCCGGACCAGCTTCGCCGCCCTTTGTGAAGGCGAAGGCCGGGCCGGAGGGGGAGTCGGCTGTCCCGCCGGCAGAGGCCGGGGCGGCGTCCGCCCCTGTGGAGAAGTCCGCCCTGGCGGAGGAGCCCAGTGAGTCCGATCGATCCAATGAAGAGGAGGAGAATGAAGATGGCGGCGACGCTGATTGACGGCAAGGCCCTGGCGGCCAAGCTGAAGCAGAACGTGCTGGAGGAGGCCCGCGCCCTGCCCCGGAAGCCCGGCCTGGCGGTGATCCTGGTGGGGGACGACCCCGCCTCCCGGGTGTACGTGACCAGCAAGCGCAAGGACTGCGAGGAGTGCGGCTTCCACAGCGAGGAGTACGCCCTTCCCGCCGGCACCACACAGAAGCAGCTTCTGGATCTGGTGGCCGAGCTGAACGGCCGGAAGGACATCGACGGCATCCTGGTCCAGCTACCCCTGCCAAAGGGGCTGGACGAGCGGGAGGTCCTTCTTGCCATTGATCCGGCCAAGGACGTGGACTGTTTCCACCCGTACAACGTGGGCCAGCTCACCATCGGCACGCCGGTGTTCCAGCCCTGCACCCCCGGCGGCGTGATGGAGATGCTCCGGGAGTACGACATCGACCCGGCGGGGAAGCGGTGCGTGGTGCTGGGCCGCTCCAACATCGTGGGCAAGCCCATGGCGCTGCTGCTGCTCCACGCCAACGGCACGGTGGTGATGTGCCACTCCAAAACGCCGGATATGAAGGAGCTGGCGGCCTCCGCCGATATTCTGGTGTCCGCCGTGGGCAAGACGGGGCTGGTCACCGCCGACATGGTGAAGGAGGGCGCGGTGGTCATCGACGTGGCCATGAACCGCAACAACGCCGGGAAGCTGTGCGGCGATGTGTGCTTTGAGGAAGCGGCGGCCAAGGCGTCCTATATTACCCCCGTTCCCGGCGGCGTAGGCCCCATGACCCGCGCTATGCTGATGAAGAACACCCTGACCGCCGCAAAACTTCACGTGCTTTATCTTTAAAAAGAAGAAGTAAGCAAAAAGAAACGTTTCGTTCGCTGACGACTGCGGGCAGTTGACATACGTGTTCGCCCGGCGGCGAACACGGGGCAAATCAGAGAAAAAATTTTAAAAATGCTGGCGTGGCCGGGCAGAAACGATTTCGTTTCTGCCCGGCCAAAAAATGAGCATATTAAGGAGTTGAGAAAGGTTTAGAAACTCCCTTTCTCAATATCTGTGGGAGTGGTGTGACTGCGTCTTCGTCTGATGCAAGGTTACGGCGTGACAAATTGTCTTTCCAATGCAAGCGGAAATTACCAGTGCGGGTGAGTGCATATAAAAATCCGGACAGCTCAAACTATGCTCGGATTCCCAATCCAACCAAGAAACAAACAACCAAGATTCAAAAAAGGAGAACAAGGATATGTCTAACAGTAACAATTCCAACCGTCTGGTGGTCCCCGGCGCCCGCGAGGCTATGGACAAGTTCAAGATGGAGGCGGCTAACGAGGTGGGCGTCAACCTGAAGCAGGGCTACAACGGCGACCTGACCAGCCGTCAGGCTGGCTCCGTGGGCGGCCAGATGGTCAAGAAGATGATCGAGGCCTACGAGAACGGCCTGAAGTAAGCATTCCCCACACAGACCGGAATAAACGGCGGAGCGGTCCTCATTCGGGGACCGCTCCGCTGCTTTTGCTGAGTGTGCCCGGCTCCGCCGGTTTTTTTCGATACCGCTGCTCCCGCACCCGCAGACGACTGAACTGTCAGCCGAAGACCTCGAACGCGGCGACCACTTGCAGCATATCCTGGTCAAAGTTATCTCTGCCGTAGAGGTCCAAAAACCGATCGGTATACCGGCCGGTTTGCAGATTGTGCCGCAGGGACCAGACCGCCCAGTACAAGTCGATGTGACGGTCCCCGGCTCCCGCCATCGGCAGGTCGATGAACGAGCTGAACCTGCTGCCGTCCAATATGACGTTTGGCAGGCAGAAATCGCCGTGGATGCAGACGTCGTGCCTGAGGCGGTGCTTGTTTGCCTGCATGATGTCCCACGCCTCTTCCCTTGAGCGCACCATGAACTCCGGCATCAGGACGGATTCGTCCCAACAGCCCCCGTTCCTGTCTTCTGCGGAGGCGAGATACCGCTCCAGCCGCGTGGAACGGGGAAGCCCTGCGGGGGACAGACCATGGAGCTTCCGCAGGGTGCGGGCCAGGACCTGACACAGCCTCTTCGGGTCGTCCAGAAAGGCCAGGCAGTCCTCCCCTGGGGCGCGCCGGGTCAGCAGGTAGTCCCTATCGACGCTGAGGCAGCAGACTGCCTCCGGCGCAAGGCCGCGGCGGTGGAACCAGCCCGTCATAAGCGCTTCCTGCCGCAGTGCGCCGCGCTCGTCGATTTTTAAATAGTAGTCCGGATCAATATAGAGCGTGCGGGCGCTTGAACTAGAGCTGCTGTCATAGACGTCGGCGCCTGACAAAAATGGGTGCAGCTCCGGCGGAAAATCCTGAATGCTGATACCGACTTTTATCTTTTTCATGTCAGTAAGCCTCCTCTTGAAAGACAGTGGGAACATTATACCAGAGAACTGCCCCCAAGGCTACCCTCAATGGAAAAGAAGGGCCGCATGGCATAAAATACAAAAATTTTCCCAAAATCTCTATTTTCCTCTTGACAATCGACGAAAGCGCTATATAATTAAAGCGTAAAATATCACCCGATAGGAGGCCGCCGTGAAACTGACAAAAAGCGAGCTGGAGATTATGGAGACTCTCTGGCAGGCAGGGCGCCCGTTGGCGCGCTATGAAATTTTAGAGGAAAGTGTGGATCCAAGCTGGAGTCCCAGTACGATTCATATTCTGCTCAATGGCTTACTGAAAAAGGAGGCGATTCGTGAGGCAGGATTTATCAAGAGAACCAAGACCTATGGGCGGCTGTACGCCGCCAACATTTCCCGGGAGGATTATTATTCCGAGACGCTGTTCAAGGGAAAGGGTGTGCAGTCCATTCCGGCGTTTTTTTCCATGCTGCTGCGGAGCGACGAGTTGACGAGAGATACAGTTGATGAGTTGGAAAGGATGCTGGCTGAGCGAAAAAAAGATCTGGAGTCTGAGGAATGAGCATCTCCAGTTTTTCCGTATTCAACGCTCTGCTCGTCTATAGTATCATGCTGGGTGCGATTTGCCTGATGTGTAAATGGACCGACTTCCTTGAAAAAGGCGGCGGGCCTGTGCTGTGGGTTGCATCCATTGTTGCCGTCTTGAGAATGGTCCTGCCGTTTGAAATTCCATTAACGCATGAAATTCGTTTCTGGAACCTTCTGGGCGCACCCCAGAGATTTTTCCGCACATATCCAATCGTCGTGCAGGTGCTGCTGGTCGTATGGGCCGTCGGTGCAGCGGTGTTTATCATAAGAGATTTTTGGATGCTGCATCTGGCTTACAAGAAGTGCCGCAGCTACACCACCAAGAAAAGTGAGCATGTACAGGAGATAGCGGCGCGGGTCGGCATCAACTGTCCGGTGGTGTTATCGCCCGATGTGGAGATTCCCTATGTGATGGGCATATTCCGCTATACAATATATCTTCCTTACTCGGAATTGAGTGAACGGGATACAGAATTAATTTTGCGACATGAGGCACAGCATATCAAGAGTCATGATGTATGGATTCGGCTGGGTTTCGGGATTTTGTCTGAGTTTGTGTGGTGGAATTTCTTGGCCCGCCCATTTCAGAACGCCGTTGATAAAATTTTGGAACTGCGTTGTGACGCGAATGTGACAAAAGGCATGACCGAGGAAGAAAAATCGGAATATCTGACTATGCTGCTGAGAATATCAGACCGGGTTGTAGACAGAAAAGAAGGCTTGGCTCTGGCCATGAACGAATTCGGCGTGGTAGAGAAAAAGAAGACCACCATGCACCAGAGATTCCGGGTGATAGATGCTGTCCGCAAGGGCAGGTCATCGCGGTACGTGCGGCCAATAGCAACATGCTTGGTGTTGATTTTATTCTTTGCGTCTTATCTGGTCATTTTTCAAGCGGCAAGTGCTCCAATGGCAAAAGAATTTCGGAATGATTCAGAATATTATTATCTTGAAAATTATGATGGACCTGAAATTGATGAGGGAATGAATAATGCATTCATCCTAAAGGAATCGGATGGTCGATATCAGCTTTGCATTGATTATAGATTCGTCAGATATCTCACTGAGAATGAGGTTAATTCGGATAAATATAAGGATTTATATATTTACGAGGTGAATAAGCAATGATTAAGCAGCGTATTCTGACAACTGCGGTAGCAGTATTGTGTACTTTGACTCTGTTTGTGACGGGCGTTGCACCAACTTATGCCTCTGCGCCTCTTAGCGGTGAAGGGGATGCAGTTGTCTTGGCTGAGGAGTTTCGCTGGTATTATCGAATGCACAATGGAGTGAAGGAAATGCGCCTGTGGTCAATTACATATGGATACTGGGTGACAGACTGGGTGCCTTGCCCTCCTGAGCAGCAGCCTTAATTTTATAGTGCCATTGAAAGAAGCGGCATTTCTTCGGAAATGCCGCCTCTTTTTTTGCAAAAACGCTTGACAAAATTCGAGATAAGAAGTAATCTTTATTTATGGGTAATATTAATACAATCTGTTTATATTGATTCTCCTCAGCCACAGGGTCGGGTTTTGGAACAAACGGAATGGCGCGGCTGCCTCGGAGAAGCTGGGCGCGAGGCCGTTAACGCGAATGATATGGACGGAACAGAGCAGGTCAGACCTATGGCGAAGGGTCCGACCTGCTTTTCCTGTTTTGCGCCGCTGACAGGAGGCGGTCTTGCCCGCGGGGCCGTGATTGGGCAGGAAATTGCAAATCCGTATTGCAGTACGTGGCATGATCCGCTTCTTTTGGATATGATTTGTCAAAAGGGGTCGAAAAAATGCCGGAGACAGATGTATTGGCGAAGCGGGTGAAGGCATATCGGAAAGGGCTGTCCAAAAATCAATTTGACATGGCATGTGAAATGGGGATCAGCATCGAGGAGATCAGCCTTATTGAGCGCGGGAAAACCGACCCGAAGCTCAGCACGCTGCAAAAGATCGCGGCCCACATGGGCATCACAGTCTCCAGTCTGCTGGAGATCAAATAAAAAGGGAGACGGTGATCGAGATGGAGGAGCTGCTTTGCAAGGCATATGATCTGCTGCACCGGCTTGGGGCCACGGCGAATTACAAAGGCTTTTCTTACGCGGCCTATGCCATGGCGCTTTGCGCCCAACGGCCTGAATTGCTGCTGCTGGTCACGAAAGATCTTTACCCCGAAGTGGCCAAGCAGTACCGGACGACCTGGAAGGCGGTGGAGCGGAACATCCGGACGCTGGTCGCAATGATTTGGACGCGGAATCCGGATTTGCTGGGACAAATCGCAGGCGGCCCGCTGGAGGAACGGCCCCGTTCAGCGGAGTTCCTTGCAATCACGGCCGCGGACCTCCGGCGTGGAGACGGATGACAAGGGCGGCAATATCCTGCGGATTTGGCACGTTTGTACGCCCTTAGGTTGTAATCTCCGCCCCCGCCGCCCCGTAACTATATCACCTGTGCTGAGAGCACTGAGGACATGGCGGGCATCTTTGATGTGAAAAGGCGGAAGCCCGGAGCAGAACTGCTCCGGGCTTCCTTTTTATGCTTGAAAACAGACGGGTCAATGCAGCAGAAATTCCCCAACGTGCGCCATGGCCTCGGCGGCCCGCTTGATGGGCATTATTTGGAATACATGCCACATATCCGTCCACTCCTCCATCTGGCACAGCACCCCGGCGGCCCGCATCCGGTCCCGGAGCTGCTCGGCGTCGGAGTACAGCAGCTCGTTCCCGCCCACCTGGATCAGTGTGGGGGGGAACCCATGAAAGTCCCCGAACAGCGGGGAGAGCATGGGATCGCTCAAATCCGCGCCCCCGGCGTAGGCAGTGCGCACGGCCCGGACATATTCCATGGTGATGGTGGGGTCCAGCTGGGCCCGCTCCGTGTAAGACGCGCCGCTGGCGGTCATATCCGTCCAAGGGGACAGCAGCACCAGCCGCCGGGGGAGCCGGCGGCCCTGGGCCTTCAGCCGGTGCAGCAGCACCAGGGCCAGGTTGCCCCCGGCGGAATCCCCCGCCACGGTGATGTCCCGGGCTCCATAGCCCTGGTACATCAGGTAGTCCCAGACCCGCACCGCGTCCTCCACCGCCGCCGGGTAGGGGTTTTCCGGCGCCAGGCGGTACTCAAAGCACAGCGTTTCACAGCCGGAGGCATGGGACAGCTTGGAGGCCAGGGGCCGGGAGTAGCCCAGGTTGCCGCTGGTGTAGCCGCCCCCGTGGCAGTACAGGATGATCCGCTCCGGGTCGTGGCCCCACTCGGGGCGCACCCACGCGGCCTTCATGCCGTCCAGGTCGAAGGGCTCCCAGCGCATCCCGATCATGGGGGCGGCCAGCCGTCCCAAAATCTCCTGGGCCGCCCGCTGACGGGCCAGGTCCTCCGGGGCCATGGATTCGGCGGAGCTGACGGAGTGGATGGCTTTGAGGGCCCGCATCATCCGAGTGAGCTGCTTTTCCTCCGCCTGTTCCTTTTCCTCCTCGGGCTTCCTGCCGTGGAGCCGTCTGAGCTTCCATTCCACGCAAATCACTCCTTTGGCAATCAATTATAGCACAGCCTCCCAGGTTTTTCAATCGCGGACAGGCTGCGCCGTCCTTGTGCTTTTCGGGAGACTGTGGTAAACTGTTCCCATAACAGGACGGGGGGACGCCTATGACGCGGGAACAGGACTGGTACAGGCTGGACAACGCCGGAGTGCTCTACTCTGCGCTGAAAAAGGAGAAGTACGCCCCAGTCTACCGGTTTTCCGCCGTCATGGCGGAGAAGGTGGACCCGGAGGCGCTGCAGCGGGCGGTGGACCGTACCATGCCCCGGTTCCCCAGCTTCCGGGTGCGCATCCGCAAGGGGGCGTTCTGGTGCTACTTTGAGCCCAACAACAAGCCGGGACCCTTTGTGCGGCCGGACATCTCCAACCCCTGCCAGCCCATCCGGGACAGAGAGGACAACGACTGGCTGATCCGCTTTTACTATTATGAGAGCCGGATCTCCCTGGAGGCGTTCCACGCCGTCTCCGACGGGAGCGGGGCGCTGACCTTCTTCCGGACGGTGCTGGCGGAATACCTGCGGGCGCGTGGGGTGGACATCCCCCCCGACCCCCTGCTCCCGGACGTGACCCAGCCGCCCGCGCCGGAGGAGCTGGAGGACGCCTACAGCCGGTATGCCGGGAAGCGGGTCTTCCGGGGCGGGATGAAAAAGACCGCCTACGCCAACACCAGCCCCCGGGAGCCCTTTTACACCCTGAACGTGACCATGGGGCTCATGTCGGTGGCGGCGCTCAAGGCCAAGGCAAAGGAGTACCGCGCCACCATCACGGAATACCTGACGGCGGTGCTTCTGCTGTCCCTGCTGGAGAAGCAGCGGGAGGAGCGCCCCTTCCGGGAGAAGCCCGTGGCGCTGGCCATACCAGTGAACCTCAGAAGCTGGTTCCCTTCGGGGACGCTGCGGAATTTCATGCTGACCCTGCGGCCCTGCGTCGATCCCACCCTGGGGGAGTACACCCTGGAGGATTTGATCCGGTATGTGCACCATTTCATGGGCCTGTCCCTGAACCGGCCGGAAATGCAGGCCACCATCACCGGGAACGTCAGCTTTACCCGGAACTACCTGCTGAAAATCATCCCCATGGTTTTGAAGCAGCCCATCCTGGCCTTTTCCTACTGGCTGGTGGCGGTCCGGCCCTTCACCGCCACCTTCACCAACCCGGGGGCCGTCCGCCTGCCGCCCTCCATGGAGCCCCACATCCGGCGCATGGAGGTGATCCTGGGCCAGGCCACCCGGCCGTCCCCCCACTGCGCCGCCATCAGCTGCGGCGACGTGATGGAGGTGACCTTTGCGGGGACGGGCATGTCCAGTGAGACGGAGCGGCGGTTTTTCACCCATCTGGTCCGGGAGGGCGTTCCTGTCAAGGTGATTTCCAACCGGACCCGCCAGGAGGCGCGATGATGCCATATCGCTTTGACCACGACCCAGCCTCCGCCGCCGGCGGATATGGGCGGAATAGGAGGTAACCTGATGTCATATTGTGTTAACTGCGGCGTGGAGCTGGACGGCACGGCGGAGTTCTGCCCACTGTGCCAGACGCCGGTGCATAACCCCAGGCAGCCGGTGGACGGGGACAGCCCCGCCCCCTTTCCCACGGAGCGAAGCGAGGTGGTCCCAGTCCCCATGTGGGAGCTGGCGGTGCTGGTCTCCGCCATGCTGGCCTCGGTGGCGGTCTGCTGCGGCCTGCTGAACCTGTTTCTGCGCACGAACCACATCTGGTCCCTCTATGTGATCGGGGCGGCGGCCATGCTGTGGGTCTTTATCGTGCCTCCCCTGCTGTGGCGGAAGCTGCCGCTCCCGGCGGCCACCCTGCTGGACGCGGCGGCCATCGGCCTTTACGTGCTGCTCATTGCCTGGGAGCTGGACGGGCTGGAGTGGTATCTCCGCCTGGCGCTGCCCGTCACGGCCCTGCTGGCGCTGATTCTGCTGGTGCAGGTGCTGCTGTTCCAGAAGCGGCGGCCAAGCATTCTGTCCACCATGGCGGTGGTAGTGGCTTCCATCGCGGTATTTGTGGTGGGGCTGGAGCTGCTGGGGGACCTGTATTTCCACGGGGAATGGGTGCCGTCCTGGTCTCTGGTGGTGCTGATCGTCGCCGGGGCGCTGGAGATACCCCTGCTGGTGGTGCGCCGTGTGCCGGGGCTGCGGCAGGAGGCCCGGCGGCGCTTCCATATGTGAAGCGCCGGGGGAACGGCGCTTCATGAGCTGGAGGTCAGGTCCAGCGCCGCCGTGTCTCCCACCAGAATGACCGCCGGAGGTTGGACGCCGGCGGCCCGGGCCTTGGCCGCGATGTCCCCCAGCGTGCCGCGGAGGCTGGCGGGGTGGGGGGCGTTGCCCCCGGACAGGACGGCGGCGGGGGTGTCCGCGGGTCTGCCTGCCGCCAGCAGCCGGGCGGTGATTTTCTCCAGCTGGGACAGGCCCATGAGGAATACCAGCGTGCCGGGCAGGCGGGCCAGCCCGTCCAGATCAGAGGGGAGGCCGTCGGGGGTGTCCGCGGTGCGGGCGGTGACGATGTGGACGCTCCGGCTCAGGCCCCGGTGGGTGACGGGTATGCCCGCCAGGGCGGGGATTGCGATGGCGGAGGTGACGCCGGGCACCACCTCAAAGGGGACCCCCGCCGCTTGGAGGGCCAGCGCCTCCTCGCCGCCCCGGCCAAAGACAAAGGGGTCGCCGCCCTTGAGCCGCACCACCGCTCTGCCTGAGCGGGCCTGCCGGATGAGCAGGGCGCAGATGTCCTCCTGGGCGGCGGAACGGCGGCCCTCCCGCTTGCCCATGTAAAGGCGTTCCGCCTGCGGGGGAGCGGCGTCCAGCAGGTCCGGGGCGATGAGGTCGTCGTACACCACCGTTTGGCAGCTCTCCAGCAGCCGCAGGCCCCGCACGGTGATGAGGTCCGCATCCCCGCAGCCCGCGCCCACCAGGTAGACCGTTCCGGGCTTTGCGTTCACAGCCGTCCCTCCTTCCCGTCGGCCAGCAGCCCATCCAGCGCCTGGGGGGACAGCGGCCAGCCCTCTTCCATACATACATCGAACAGGGCCGCGAACACCGCCGCCCTGCTTTTTTCATCGGGGACGGCGGTTTTCACCGCCTCCCGCAGGCCGTCCAGGTAGTCCAGCAGGTCCCCCGCGTCCTCCGGGATGAGGCCGTCGATGCGTTCCTTCCAGTAGACCGCGCCCGTGGGGCTGGCCCCGCCGGTGGAGATGCCCACGGACAGCGGCCCCCGCTTCACCAGGGCCGGGAACAGGAAGGTGCAGGCCGCCCGATGGTCCACCGCGTTGACGGGGATGCGCCGTTCCCGGCACAGGGCGGCGATTTCAGAATTCAGATCGTTATCATCGGTGGCTGCGATTACAAAAAGTTTATCCTCCAGCATGGTGGGCTCAAAGGACCGCCGCAGCAGGGTCAGGGAGGGGAGCCGCTCAATCTCCGGCAGAAGGGCCGGGGCGCACACCGTCAGCCGGGGCCGGTAGGGCAGCAGCTTTTCGATTTTCCGCAGGGCCACCGCCCCGCCGCCCACAATGAGGCCGTCCCCCTGGGACACGTCCATAAAAAATGGGAAATAGGCCATAGCCGGTCTCCTCTCAGCCGTAATAATACTGCCGGCCGGACTCCGTCTCCACCCGGCGCAGGGCCACGCCGAACACCCGGTCCAATTGGCCGGAGGCGTATACCTCCTCCGCCGTCCCGCAGATGAGCAGCCGCCCATGGCACAGCAGGGCGGCGTCGTCCGCGCCGCGAAGGGCCAGGGGCAGGTCGTGGAGCACCATCACCACTGCCCGGCCCTCCGCCGCCAGCCGCCGGGCCACCGCCATGACCTCCAGCTGGTGGCCCACGTCCAGGAAGGTGGTGGGTTCGTCCATGAGAAGGGTGGGGGTGTCCTGGGCCAGGGCCATAGCCAGATAGACCTTCTGCCGCTGACCGCCGCTGAGCTCCCCCATGGGGCGGTGGGCTAAATCTGCCGCGTCCGCCCATTGGAGGGCCCGGTCCACCGCCTCCTGGTCCTCCTGCCGGTAACGCCGGGGGTAGGACAGGTGGGGAAACCGCCCGTGAAGCACCATCCGCCGGGCGGTGATGCTGGGCACGGGGCGGCTCTGGGACAGGTAGGCGGCCTTCAGCGCCCGCTCCCGGGGGGAGAGGGCCTCCATGGGTGCGCCGTCCATAAGCACCTCCCCGCCGCTTTTGGGGGTGAGGCCCAGGGCGGCGCGGAGCAGGGTGCTCTTGCCGCAGCCGTTGGGGCCCAGCAGGGCCAGCACGCGGCCGGGCTTGAACGCCAGGGACACGCCGTGGAGTACGTCCCGCCCGCCGTACCCGGCGGACAGGCTTTTCAGCTCAATCATGCACCCGCCCTCCCCTCTGCCGCAGGAGCAGCCAGATGAAAAAGGGCCCTCCGGCCAGGGACAGAACTACCCCCACCGGCAGCTCGTAGGGGGCGAAGAGCAGCCGGGCCAGCAGGTCGCACAGGGTGAGCAGGGCCGCGCCCCCCAGGGCGCACCCGGCCAGCAGGGGTAAACTGTCCTCACCAATGAGGCGGCGCATGATGTGGGGCACGATGAGGCCCACGAAGCCCAGCAAACCGGAAAAGCTGACCGCAGCCCCAGCCAGGGCGGCGGCCAGGGTGAGCAGCCCCAGCCGCAGGGGCCTGGCCCGCAGGCCCAGGCTCCGGGCGGTGTCCTCTCCCAGCAGGAGCACGTCCAGTTCCCCGGCCAGGGAGAAGATCAGGAGCATGGCGGGCAGGATCACCCAGAACGCCGGGACAATCCGGGCCATGGCCAGGTTGGCCAGCCCGCCGATGCGGAAGTCGGAGTAGCCGGTGAGGGCGTCGGGGACGAAGGTGACCACCGCGTCCACCCCGGCGCTGAACATGCCGGACACCGCCACCCCCGCCAGCACCAGGGTGAGCCTGGACGCGCTGGTCTTTTCCGAGATGAACAGCACCAGCAGCACCGCCGCCAGCGCCCCGGCGAAGGCGGCGAGCGGGGTCAGCGCCCCGGCGGCGGGGGCCAGCGCCCCGCACAGGGTCACCGCCAGCCCCGCCCCGGAGCTGACGCCGATGATGTTGGGGGCGGCCAGGGGGTTGCCCAGCACGCTTTGAATCACTGCCCCGGACACCGCCAGCGCCGACCCCGCCAGCAGGCAGGCGCAGGTGCGGGGCAGGCGGGCGTAGCGCACGATCTGCGCCGCCGTGCCGCCGGTTTCCCCCAGCAGGGCGGCGGCGATCTCCCCAGGGGAGAGGGATACCGCTCCCAGGCACATGCTCAGCAGGGCGGAGAGCAGCGTCAGGGCTCCCAGCGCCCCCAGCAGGGGGGCGCTACCCCGCCGGATAGAGGATATCCGCCAGCTTTTCATAGGCTTCCCCCCAGCGCGCGTTGGGTTTCAGGTTATAGAGGGTGGGGTCCAGGGTGCAGAACCGGCCCTCCTCCACCGCCCGCAGGCCGCTCCAGGCGGGGTTGGACAGCAGGGCGGCGTCCAGCACGGCCTGGGCCTTGCTCTTGTCCGTCCCTTGGAGGACGGCGAAGATATAGTCCGGGTCGGCGGCCATGATGCCCTCCAGGCTCAGGCTTTCCAGCAGGGCCCTGTTCTGGTCCGCTATGTTGACGCAGCCCAGCGCCGCCAGCATCTCCCCCAGCACGCTGCCCTGGCTGCCCTTCACCTTGCAGGAGGAGCCGGAGGCCCGGAGGCAGAGCACCGTGGGGGCGGAGCCGTCCTGACGGGCGATGGCGGCCTCCACCTGCGCCCTCACCTGGACGCCATAGGTCTCGTAGTTTTCGGGGCAGCCGGTGAGCCGGGCGCAGATTTCCAGCATCCGCAGATAGTCGTCAAAACCGTCCACCTCGAAATAGGCGGCGGGGATGCCCGCGTCCTCAAAGGTGTCCAGCAGGTCCAGGTCGGCCTGGGTGTTGCAGCTGGCCAGGATGAAGTCGGGTCGGGCGGCCAGCAGCCGCTCCAGGTTTGGCTCCGCCACCGAACCCAGGTCGGCCACCTCATCCCCCAGCTCCAGGCCCAGGGAGGTCCAGGCGTCCCCGGCGGCGGCAACAAGGGTGTCCTCTCCGCCCGCCAGGAGCCAGACGTCCGCAAAGCTGCCGATCAGGGCGGCAGTGCGGCGGGGCGGGTCCAGGGCCAGCTCCCGGCCCAGGTCGTCGGTGAAGGTCACAGTCCCCTCGCCGGGGGCGGAAGATGGGGACGGCCCGGGCGAGGGGGCGGGGTCAGGCCGCGCCCCGGCGCAGGAGGACAGCAGCAGGGTCAGCAGGAGGACGCAGACGCAGGTTTTTCGCATCAAAACACCTTCTCAACAGTGAAAATCACGGGATGAGGGTCCGCAGGGGGCAGTCGGACAGGGACACCCGGTCCGCCAGGGCGGACAGGCCGCTGTCCCGGAGATAGTCCTGAAAGATGGATGCCGACTGGGTGGAATCCGGGCCAATGATGATCTCCGCCACCAGATCCTCCAGCTCCACGCCGATTTCCCGGCACATGGATTTCAGGTCCAGGGGGTAATATTTTTTGATCCGCTCCTTGGAGACGTGGTAGCAGGGCCGCACGTCGAACTCCTCCTTTTCAAAGGGGGAGACCACCAGCCGCATCTCGTACTCGGTGGAGAAGGAGGGGTGCTTGAAGGACACCGAGCAGGCCCAGGCCTCCCGCAGGGCCTCCCGCACGGCGGGGCTGTCCAGGGACAGGGGTCCGCCCTCCGCCGCCAGGGCGCAGAACACCTCCACCATGGGGTGGCCCGCCATGTCGTCCCGGTAGAACACCGCCTGGAGGGACAGGGGGCCCTTGGCGATCCGCTGAAGAAACTCCCGCCGGAAGGCGATGCACACGCCCCGGCCCCGGTTGCCGTACCGCTCCCACTGGGCGGCGTCGTCCCGGTGGAAGGAGAAGCAGGCGGCAAAGGCGGAGTGTTCCTTTCTCACCTCCTGGGCGAACAGGGCCTGGATCTGGAGCGCCTGCTCCGGGCGGCCCTCCTGCCGGAGCCGGTCCACGATGGCGGCGCACAGGCGGTTCATGAAGTGGCGCATCTCCGCCGAGTCGTTCATATTCAGCACGTTGTTCACCCGGAGCTGGGCGCAGCGCAGGATGCCGTCCAGGGCCTGGAAATCGGTGTAATGGTAGAGAATCTTTCGGCGCAGCTGGTCCATGGCGCTCCCTCCCGGTGCTGTAATGACAGCATTATACCACAAATCCGGGCGTCTGCCCATATTTTTTCCAGGTGGAAGAAAATAAAACCAGCCGGAAAACCTGGAGCATGTGGAAAATTTGTGCGCCGCAAATGTTTACTGCGCGTAATCCGCCATGGTATAATGCTTTGACAAAAATTATCCAGGGCGGTGCCAAAATGCTGAGTGCGGATATTTTACAGCAGCTCCATCAAATCACCGAGGAGGAACAGGCCATTCTGGACGGCAAGACCACCATTGACCGCAGCCTGTATATGCAGGGCTCGCCCAACGTCGTCAACAGCAGGAAGCTGCTGTCCGACGGAAAGCTCATCACCCTGCGCCCCAACACCCGGTTTATCCACTTCCCGGTGCACACCCACGACTATGTGGAGGTGGTGTACGGCTGTTCCGGGACGCTGGAGCACATCGTCAACGGAACGCTGATCCGGCTGAGGCAGGGAGAGCTCTTGTTCCTGAGCCAGAAGGCCGCCCACGAGGTCCGCCCCGCCGGGCGGGAGGACATCGCGGTAAACTTCATCGTCCTGCCGGAGTTTTTCAGCGATACCCTGTCCGCTATCAGCGAGGAGGCCGCTCCTCTCCGGCAGTTCCTCATCGACTGCCTGTTTGGACAGAACATCGGGCCCGGCTATCTCCACTTTCAGGTGGCGGACGACCGGCCCATTCAAAACCTGGCGGAAAACCTGCTGCTCACCCTGCTCAGCGAGACCCCAAACCGCCGCAAGGTCAGCCAGATGACCATGACCCTGCTGTTTTTGCAGTTGCTCAGCCACACGGACAAGCTGGCCTGGGACTCCCGCGAGGACGATATTTTGAAGCTGCTGCGCTACGTGGACGACCACTACGCCGGAGCCAGCCTCACCGAGGCGGCCGGGCTGCTGCACACCGATATCTACAGCCTGTCCCACCGGATCCGGCGGCAGACCGGCAAAACCTTCACTCAGCTGGTCCAGGAGAAGCGGCTGGCTCAGGCCGCGTTCCTGCTGAAGAGCACGGACCGGAATGTGGATGATGTGGCCCGGGCGGTGGGCTACGAGAATATCAGCTATTTCCACCGCATCTTCAAGGCGGCCTACGGCCTCTCTCCCCGGCATTACCGCATTGCAAAATAGGACACTTTTTTGCCAAACCAGGACCTGCCTTTCCGGGCCCTCCTGTGGCATGATATCGGCAGAACAGAAAGGGGGAGTTTATTTGCGATACTATCTGGCCATCGACATCGGCGCCTCCAGCGGGCGGCATATCCTGGGGCATGTGGAGGGCGGAAGGCTGTATCTGGAGGAGGTCCACCGCTTTGAAAACCGGCAGATTCATCGGAACGGCCGCGACTGCTGGGATATGGACAACCTCTGGGAGGGGATTCTGGACGGGCTGAGGGCCTGCAAGGCGGCCGGGAAGATACCGGAGACCATCGGGATCGATACCTGGGCGGTGGATTTTGTTTTGCTGGACGGGTCGAATCAGGTGATCGGCGACGCTGTGGCCTACCGGGACGGGCGCACCAAAGGGATGGACCGGGTGGTGGACGAGCTGGTCCCGGCGGAGGCCCTCTACAGCCGTACCGGCATACAAAAGCAGTTGTTCAACACCATTTACCAGCTGACGGCGCTGCGGGTCCACAGCCCGGAGCAGTTGTCCGCTGCGGAAAGCCTGCTGATGATTCCGGACTATTTCAATTACAGGCTTACCGGGGTGAAAAAGCAGGAGTACACCAACGCCACCTCCACCAACCTGGTGAATGCCCAAACCAAGGAGTGGGATATGACCCTCATCGGCAAGCTGGGCTTTCCCCAGAGGCTGTTTGGGCCGCTGTCCATGCCGGGCGCTGTTGTGGGAGAGCTGTCCTCCGAAATACAAGAGGAGGTGGGTTTCATCGCCAAGGTGATTCTGCCCGCCACCCACGACACCGGGTCGGCGTTTTTGGCGGTCCCCGCCAGGGATGAGAACGCGGTCTACCTCTCCAGCGGCACCTGGAGCCTGCTGGGCGTGGAGAATGAGAAGCCCATCACCTCCGAGGCCGGCCGCCTGCAGAACTTCACCAACGAGGGCGGGGCATGGTATCGCTTTCGCTATTTGAAAAACATCATGGGGCTGTGGATGATCCAGTCCATCCGCCGGGAGCTGAACGGCGCCGCCTATGTGGAGGGCAAAACCAGCAAATATGCCACAGGCCGCACCTGGTCCTTCCCCGACCTCATTGAGGCGGCCCAGAGTGCGCCTGATTTCCCCTCCGTGGTGGACGCCAATGACGGCAGCTTTCTCGCGCCTGAAAGCATGATCGATGCAGTGAAAGCCTATTGCGCTAAGACCGGTCAGGCAGTTCCCGCCACCGTGGGGGAAATCATGCAGTGCGTGTACCGCAGCCTGGCGAAATGCTACCAGGACGCTGTTGAGAGCCTGTCCCAGCTCACCGGAAGGACCTATACCAGCATCAATATCGTGGGAGGCGGCTGTCAGGATGGGTATCTCAATCAGATGACCGCCAACGCCACGGGTCTGCCGGTGTACGCCGGGCCCGTGGAGGGCACCGCCATCGGCAATCTGGCAGTTCAGATGATTGCGGGCGGAGAGTTCAAAAGCCTGCAATCCGCCCGGAGCGCCATCCGAAACAGCTTTGACATCAAGGAAATCAAACCATTCCAAAATTAAGAAGGGGGACTCATCATGCTGATAAACACGAAGGCCAGGGTGGGCGTTTTCGCCATCGCTCTGGGGGCCTACCTGCCCCAGTTCCCGTCCCTGGCGCCCGAGTTTGAGGGCCAATACGCGGACTTCAAAAAGACGCTGCCGGACACCGTGGAGCTCATCGACGGCGGCATTGTCACAACGAAAGAGCTGGCCCAGGCGGCGGGAGACAAGTTCCGCGCTGCGGACGTGGACCTGGTCATCCTCCAGCTGCTGACCTACGCCACCTCCTATAATATGCTCCCCGCCGTCCGGGATTTGGACGTGCCCGTGGTGCTGGTCAATCTCCAGAAGAAGCTGGCCCCGGACTACGCCAACACCGACACCGCCACCTGGCTGGGCCAGCTGTACGCCTGCGGCGCGGTGGGCGAGATGGTGGCCGATTTGGAGCGGGCCGGGAAGCGCCACGCGGTGATTACCGGCGTGGTGGAGGGGGGCGACCCCCAGGTGCAGGCGGAGATCGAGGACTGGTGCAAAGCCGCCCAGGTGCGCCGCCGTTTCCGGGACACCAACCTGGCTCAGATTGGCCGGCCCTACCCCGGCATGATGGATCTGTATATCGACGAGACCAACCTCTACCACCGGATGTGGCTGTACACCAAGCAGTTCGACTGGGAGAAGATGTGGGCCATCGCCGACAATATCACCGACGAGGACGCCATCCGCGCCAAGGCCCAGGACATCCTGGACACCTTCGACATTGAGGGCGGCGGCACGATTGAAAAGGTCTGGGACATGGCGAAGTACGTGGTGGCTTTCGAGCAGTGGGTGAAGGACGAGCAGATCGCCTTCATCGCCTCCCACTACGACGGCTTCGCCCAGGGCAAGGCTGGCGTGCTGGACAGTATGCTCATCCCCGCCTTCTCCATGCTCATCAAGCAGGGGGTGGCCTGCGCCGTGGAGGGCGATATCAAAGTGGCCATGGCCATGTCCATCCTCAAGACCATCTCCGGCATGGGTCAGCTGTCCGAGATGTACTCCATCGATTTCAAAGAGGACATCTGCATCATCGGCCACAGCGGCTCCGGCGACGCGGATATCTCCGCCCAAAAGCCCACCATGAAGATCGTCCCCGTGTTCCACGGCAAGACCGGCGGCGGCTACCTCACCCAGTTCTACCCCCATCTGGGCCCGGTGACCTACCTGGGCATCACCCAGGACAGGGACGGCCACTTCAAGTTTGTCGTGGCCGAGGGCGTCAACGAGGATGGGCCCATCTTCACCTTCGGCGACACCAATATGCGCACACGATTTACCTGCGGGGCCCGAGAGTTCTGCAATCGCTGGAGCGAGGCCGGGCCCACCCACCACATGGCGGCGGCCTCCGGACGGCACATCGACACCATTTTAAAGGTGGCGAAGATTTTCAACGTGCCGGTGGACGTCGTCACGAGGTAAGCGGCTGCGCCGCCGCCAAGGGGCGGGCTTATGAGACAGTATGTTTGAATACCACAATTGGAAAGGGTCTGTTTATATGAAAGTATTGGACGCTGAATTTGTACAGGGCTTCATCCGCATGGCCGACGACGGCTGGCTTCAGGGCTGGCACGAGCGCAACGGCGGCAACCTCTCCTACCGCGTCAAGCCGGAGGAGATCGAGACCGTCCGGGAGGAGCTGAACCCCGGCGAGTGGAAGCCCATCGGCACCACCGTTCCCAAGCTGGCGGGGGAGTATTTCCTGGTGACCGGCTCCGGCAAGTACTTCCGCAACGTCAGCATCAAGCCGGAGGACTCGTGCTGCATCATTGAGCTGGACGGTCAGGGCGAGAATTACCGCGTCTGCTGGGGGCTGGTGAACGGCGGCCGCCCCACCAGTGAGCTGCCCTCCCACCTGATGAACCATGAGGTGAAGGTCGTCGCCACCGGCGGCAGGCACCGGGTCATCTACCACGCCCACCCCGCCAACACGATTGCCCTCACGTTTGTGCTGCCCCTCACGGACGAGGCGTTTACCCGGGAGCTGTGGGAGATGGCCACCGAGTGCCCGGTGGTGTTCCCCTCCGGCATCGGGGTGGTGCACTGGATGGTGCCCGGCGGCCGGGACATCGCCGTTGCCACCTCCGAGCTGATGAAACGGTATGATGTGGCCATCTGGGCCCATCACGGGATGTTCTGCTCCGGTGAGGACTTCGACCTGACCTTTGGCCTGATGCACACCGTGGAGAAATCCGCCGAGATCCTGGTCAAGGTCCGCTCCATGCAGCCCTATAAGCGCCAGACGATCCAGCCCGACGACTTCCGCCGTCTGGCGGCGGACTTCCATGTGGAGCTGCCCGAGAGGTTTTTGTACGAGAAGTATTGATCCCGGCCCTCTGCCAAGGAATCCCTGCTGTACCGGGATAGTTTTGAGCGGCATTACCCCGGCCGGAGGGAGGGAGATGATCGCCGGCTTCTGGATGCCCGGCAAGTCCCTGGAAGGGCTGCGGCATGGACGATCCCTCCGCCCGGGCGCTGTCCGGCTGCGGGCCAGCGGGATGTGGGCACAAACGCTTGACGAGACCCGTTCGATGAGATACAATGCAGAGAAGAGACGCGGACAGCCCCTGGGGCGGTCTGCGGACAACTGAATGATTGGAAGGGTCAACAATGAAAATCGCACTCATCAACGAGAACAGCCAGGCGGCGAAGAACGGCGTCATCCTTGCGGCGCTGAAAAAAGTGGTGGAGCCCATGGGCCACACCGTGGACAACTACGGCATGTATGCCGCCGACGACAAGGCCCAGCTGACCTACGTCCAGTGCGGCATCCTGGGCGCCATCCTGCTGAACAGCGGCGCGGCGGACTTTGTCGTCACCGGCTGCGGCACCGGCGAGGGGGCCATGCTGGCCATGAACAGCTTCCCCGGCGTGATCTGCGGCCATGTGGAGGACCCGGTGGACGCCTACACCTTTGCCCACGTCAACGACGGCAACGCCGTGGCTATGCCCTTTGCCAAGGGCTTCGGCTGGGGCGGCGAGCTGAACCTGGAGTACGTGTTTGAAAAGCTGTTCGGCTTCGGCCACGGCCAGGGCTATCCCCCCGAGCGGGTGGAGCCCGAAATGCGCAATAAACGCATTTTGGACGAGGTCCGGGCCAAGACCCTGCGCCCGCTGGTGGACGGCCTGAAGGACCTGGACCAGGAGCTGGTGCGCGGCGCGGTGGCCGGCGAGCATTTCCAGGAGCTGTTCTTCGCCAACTGCAAGGACCAGGCCGTTGCGGACTACGTGAAGAGCCTGCTGTAAGCCGGCAGCATCAAAAGCCTTGGTATCGGACGATATCAAGGCTTTTGGCCTGTACGGAGAACCTGCGGGGCAGATTTGGAAATCATTCCGGAGCGCGCTCAGGGCGCAGGGCGGGGGTCCAGCTCCGGCGGCCGCGTCGAAACCGGCGGGATGAGGTCCGTATCATGCTCAGGAATTCCCTGTGGATACCTTGACAGATGAGGTATCTCGTGATATATTGATTGCGCTGAGGCCGCTGTCCCGGCGGCCCCAAACGGTACAAGGAGGTCTGCTTATGTTTTCAACCATCGACCGGGTCAAGCCTGGTCTGCAAAAGCTGGTCGCCGCCCTGCGGGAGACGTACCCCTATGCCTCCGTGCTGGCGGTGACGGACGACAGCCGCGCCTGGCAGATCCGCCGGTCGGGTGTTGTGATCGCCGCCAATCGAGACGGCGGCACGGGCTTTGTGGTGCGGGTATTTGACGGTGTCGGCTGCGCCGAATATTCCTTCAACGAGTTTTCGGAGGACAAGATCCCCGACATCTGCGCCGTGATGGCAAAGCGTCTGGCGGAGCAGAACGCCGCCCTGGAGGGCATTGCCCCCCTGCCCACCCCGATCCCGGCGGACGAGCCCGCGGTGCTGAAAAAGACCACCGGCTGGAAGGTCCACCCCCGGGAGCTGGGGGACGAGGCCATTGTCAACAAGATTACCGCCCTCCGGGAGAAGGCCCTGGCGGTGGACGAGCGGGTGCTGGACGCCGCGGTGGCGGTGACCTACCGGTCGTACCGCAAGCTGTTCCTGTCCGAGCACCGGGATCTGGACCAGACCGTGATGTGGACCAACGCCGCGGTGGTGGTGATGGCCGCCCGGGGGCAGGAGCTGAAATCGGCTTACCACCCCTTCTCCGTTCTGGGCGGCGCGGAGCTGCTGGACAGGATGGAGGCTGGCGTGGAGCAGGTGGCCCGGGACGCCCTGGCGCTGCTGGACAGCCAGCCCATCCCGCCCGGCGAGTACGACTGCGTCTGCGACCCGGAGACCACCGGCATGATCGTCCACGAGGCCTTCGGCCACGGCGTGGAGATGGATATGTTCGTCAAGGACCGGGCCCTGGCCCGGGAGTTCATCGGCCAGTACGTGGCCAGTCCCCTGGTGACCATGCACGACGGCAGCGCCGTGGAGGAGGCCGCCACTGCGTTCTTTGACGACGAGGGCACCCTTACCGGGGACACCGTCATCATCGACAAGGGCATTTTGAAGCGGGGCATGTGCGACGCGCTGTCCGCCGCCCGTCTGGGGGTGGAGCCCACCGGCAACGGCCGCCGGGAGAGCTATGAGCGCAAGGCGTACACCCGCATGACCAACACCTACTTCCAGGGCGGGGACGCCGACCCGGAGGAGATGATCGCCTCCATTGAGGACGGCTTCCTGCTGGAGAGCCCCTCCAGCGGCATGGAGGACCCGAAAAACTGGGGCATCCAGTGCATGGTGACCACCGCCAAGGAGATTAAAAATGGCAGGCTGACGGGGAAGATCTATTCGCCCATCGTGCTCACCGGCTATGTGCCCGACCTGCTCAAGTCCGTGTCCATGATGAGCCGGACGGCGGTGCTGTGCGGCAGCGGCTTCTGCGGCAAGGGCTACAAGGAGTGGGTCAAGGTGTCCGACGGCGGCCCGTATATGAAGGCCCGTATCCGTTTGGGTTAGTGGAGGTGTAAGCAATGATAGAACGAATCAAAACTGCCCTGGCCCGCTGCGGCATCACCATGTGGCGCATCAACGAGAATGTGGAGGAGACGGCGGAGCTGTTCTTTGTGAAGAAGCAGCTGGACACCCGGCGCAGCAAGGACGTGCGCAAGTACGGGGTCACCGTGTTCCGGGACGTGGAGAATCCCGAGGGGGAGAAGCCCAGCCGGGGCTTCACCTCGGTGCAGCTCATTTCCTCCATGGACGACGGGCAGATTGACCGGGAGCTGCAGGGAGCATACTACGCCGCCCAGTTTGCCGCCAATCCCTATTTTGACCTGCCGGACCCGGTACAGGCCCCCATGGTGGAAAAGACCGGGGAGCTGGCCGAGGCCCCCCTGGCTCAGAGCGCCGGGAAGATGGTGAAGGCCCTCTTTGCCGCCGACGTCCACCAGGACGCATTCGTCAACTCCGCCGAGCTGTTTGTCAGCCGCAGCTCCCACCGCATCCTGTCTTCCGAGGGGACGGACGTGTCCTACACCGACGCCAAGGTGAAGGGCGAGTTCGTGGTGCAGTGTAAGGAGCCCGAGGACGTGGAGATGCACAACATCTATGAGTACAACGAGCTGGACGGCGAGGCCCTGTCCGCCAAGGTGGCGGAGGCGCTGACCTTTGTCCGGGACCGAGCCCGCGCCCAAAAGGTGCTCAAGAGCGGGAAATATGACCTGGTGCTCAGCGGCAATCAGGTGGCCACAGTGCTGTCCTATTATGAGGACCGCTCCGCCGCCCATATGGTGTACCCCAAGTACTCCACCTGGCAGCTGGGGGAGGCCGTGCAGGGGGAGACCGGCAGTGAGCGGCTGGACATCACCCTCCGGGCCACCGATCCCTACAGCGAGGAGGGCATCCCCATGGCGGACCTGCCCCTGCTGGAGGGCGGGGCGCTCCAGGCGTACCACGGCGCCAACCGGTTCTGCCGCTACCTTGGGGTGAAGCCCACCGGCCTGTACGAGAAGCTCTCCTGCGCCAACGGCACGCTTCCCTTTGAGGAGCTGAAAAAGGGCCCCTGCCTGTGGGCGGTGACCTTCTCCGACTTCCAGATGGACGTCATGAGCGGCCATTTCGGCGGGGAAATTCGGCTGGCTTACCTCATTGAGGACGGCAAGGCTATCCCGGTCACCGGCGGCTCGGTGAACGGCAGCATCCTGGACGCCCAGAAGAACCTGACCTTCTCCACCGAGCGGTATCTCACCGCCCGGTACGACGGCCCCTACGCCGTGCGGATGAAGGACATCTCCATCGCCGGGGCGGGGGAGTAACACAGGAAAAACAGCGTACGGCGCTTGAAAAGCGCTGTACGCTGTTTTCTTCCGCAAATCAATTCACTTGGTCATCCGCGCGATGTCGTCCGGACGGCCTGCTACCAGGATGTGGGTGTCCGCCGCGAAGACAAAGGAGGCGTCGATGGGGCGGATGGCCCCCTCCTCCTTGCGGCCGATGACGTTCACATTATACTTTTTGCGGATATCCAGGTCGATGAGGGTCTGGCCCGCCCAGTGATCGGGTACGTCCAGCTCCATGATGGCGTAGCCCGGGGCCAGCTCAATGTACTCCAGCGCCCCGTTGACGCTGAAGCGCATGGCGGTGCGCTGGGCCATGTCCCGCTCCGGGAAAACCACCTCGTCCGCGCCGATTTTCAGCAGCAGCCGGGCGTGGAGGTCCCGGTCCGCCTTGGCCACCACCATGGGGGCCCCCAGCTCCTTGAGCAGGGAGGTGGTCTCCAGGGAGGACTGGAAGCTGTCGCTGATGCACACGAAGCAGAAATCGAAGCTGGCCGGGTCCAGAGAGCGGAGCACCTCCTCGTCCATGCAGTCACCGATCTTGGCCTGGGTGACATAGGGGGCGATGCGGTTGATGGTCTCCTCGTCGTGGTCCAGGACCATGACCTCGCTGCCCGAGTCCATCAGCCGCAGGGCCAGGTTGGAGCCGAACCGCCCCAGGCCGATGACCAGGAATGTCGCTGCCATATTTTTCTCACTCCTTGTTTACTTTGTGGCCCAGGCGCCGGTGGCGGCGGCGGTGAGGTAGGCGTTGATGAAGCCGTCCAGGTCGCCGTCCATCACCCCGCCGACGTTGGAGGTCTCGAAGGCGGTGCGGTTGTCCTTCACCAGCTGATAGGGCATGAACACGTAGGAGCGGATCTGGCTGCCCCACTCGATCTTGAGCTGCACGCCCTTGATGTCGGAGATCTTGTCCAGGTGCTCCTGTTCCTTGATCTGCATCAGCTTGGAGCGCAGCATACGCATACAGGTGGCCTCGTTCTGGAACTGGGATCGCTCCGTCTGGCAGGACACCACGATGCCCGTGGGCTTGTGGATCAGGCGGACGGCGGAGGAGGTCTTGTTGATGTGCTGGCCGCCCGCGCCGGAGGAGCGGTACACCTGGCGTTCAACGTCCTCGTCCCGGATTTCCACCTCCACGCTGTCGTCCAGCTCGGGCATGACCTCCACGGCGGCGAAGGAGGTCTGCCGCCGGGCGTTGGCGTCGAAGGGGGAGATGCGCACCAGGCGGTGGACGCCGTGCTCGCTTTTCAGGTAGCCGTAGGCGTTGTCCCCCTCGATGCGGATGGCGGCGGACTTGATGCCCGCCTCGTCGCCGTCCTGGTAGTCCAGCACGGTGTAGGTAAAGCCGTGGCGCTCCGCCCAGCGGGTGTACATGCGGTAGAGCATCTGGGCCCAGTCCTGGGCCTCGGTGCCCCCCGCCCCCGCCTGGAGGGAGACGATGGCGGTGGAGTTGTCGTACTCCCCGGACAGCAGGGTGGACAGCCGGGCGGTCTCCATCTCCTTGAGCAGGGACTGGAAGCCGCTCTCCACCTCGGGGATCAGGGAGGTGTCCTCCTCCTCGTTGCCCATCTCGCACAGGGTCATCAGGTCGTCCCAGGCGCCCTCCCGCTTGGCCTGGGCGCTCACCTTGCCCTCCAGCTGGCTGATGCGCTGCTGGACCTTCCGGGCCTTTTCTACGTTGTCCCAGAAGCCGTCGGCTGCGGACTGGGCGTGGAGCTCGTCCAGCTCCCGCTCCGCGGCCTCCAGGTCCAGGGCCCTGCCCAGCTCGTCCAGCTCGGGCTTCAGGTTGTTGAGCTTCACCCGGTATTCGTCAAATTGAAGCATCGCTGTTTCATCCTTCCGCGGCCTATGCCGTTGTTTTCCGTTC
This sequence comes from uncultured Oscillospiraceae bacterium, assembly GCA_949841465.1. Lineage (GTDB taxonomy): Bacteria > Bacillota > Clostridia > Oscillospirales > Oscillospiraceae > Enterenecus. Next base: position 5,778 of record CATKZW010000029.1, on the reverse strand, counting down.
AATTATATAGAAGTCCGGCCCAGTTGTAAAGGGCGAAAATGGAAAAACCGCCGCAACCCCGCGGTGGCGGGGTCATGGCGGTCTACCGCTGGCTGACGCCTGGGCCGGACTGGCCCAGGAAGATCAGGTCATCCACGTCCTGCTGGGGAGGCTCGCTGCCCCGCGCAAATTCCCGTCTGTCTGTCATGCTGCATCGCTCCTTTTTCTGATCTGCGGGTTTCCAAAAATTTGGCCCATACAAACCAGTATATGCATGGCGCGGTGCAAGGATGACGAAAATTTGTCGGCGGGAAATTTTTTTGCGGCTTCTGGGGATGCTTACGGGTGCACGATGTGCAGCGCCTTGGCGGGGACCTCCTCCTGGTAGATGCCCAGGCCGTTCACCAGCTCCAGCACCGCGTCGTCGTCCAGCTGCCAGTAGGGGCTGATCCACTCGCCCTCCAGGGAGCCGGTGGTCAGGGCGGCGTCAAGGTCCATGCCGATGGCCTGGGTGCCGAACCACACCATGTCGCTCAGCTTCATGGTGGTGCTGACGTATTGATTGAAGGTGTTGATGAGGGAGGTGACCTTGTCCGCGTTGGACGGGGTGATGGTCTGCTTGGCCAGGGCCACCAGGAAGGCCCGCTGGGTGGCGGTACGGCCGATGTCGGCGCTGGCGTAGCAGTTGCGGCAGCGCATGACGCCCTCGGCCTGTTTGCCGTCGAGCTTCTGGTAGCCGGCCTTGATGTGGATGTACAGGTCCTGATAGGGGTCTTCGTAGTCCATGTCCACCGGCACGGTGAAATACACCCCGCCGATCTGGTTCACAATGCTGTTGAACGCCTTCAGGTTCACCGACACCCAGTAGTCCACCGGCACGCCCAGCAGGTCGCGGACGGCGGCGACCACCGCCTCCTCGCCGTCGGCGTAGGTGGAGTTGATCTTGCGGTACTTGCCGTTTTGGTACACCACCGTGTCCCGGGGTATGGAGATGAGGGAGGCGGTCTTGGCGTTGGTGTCAAACACGCCCAGCATGATGGTGTCGGTGCCGCCCTGGTCGGCCACGCCCAGCAGCAGGCAGGTATACACCCCGTCCCGGCGGTGGAGCACCAGCTCGTCCGGCTTGGGGGTGGGGTTGGCGTCGGGATCGTCCGTGGCCGCAGGGGGAGCGGAGGGGTCCGTGCGGCGGTTGGTGTCGATGGTGACCTGGTTGTCCACCGTGGGCTTGGGGGCAAGCAGGTTCAGCGAGGCGTAGCCCACCACCACGATGAGGGAGAGCACGAACAGCATGATGTACAGCCCCTTGGCCAGCCGGGAGAGGAAGGAGGGCTTTCTTTTGGCCTGTCGCCTGGGTGCATTGCTCATGAAACGGCATCCTTTCAAGTGGGGGCATGTCGAAAGCCCTCACATTATGTCAACTTTTCCAACGTCTCCCTAGTATAGCGGAGTTCGCTGGAAAAAACAAGAGGGGGCAGGTTAAGATTTGGTAAATAAATTGCAAGAAATCCGTCCTTGACATTGTGCGCTCTGCCCATTACAATCAAAGCTGTACCATTTCATACCGCGCAGGTGGGAAATGCCTGGCCGGAATAAGAAAGGATCGCTGCAATATGAAAAAGCTGAAACTGCCGGCGCTGCTGCTGGCCTTGACCCTGTTGTTCACCCTGGCTGCCTGCAGGCCGGCGGCGGAGAACCCCTCCGGTACGCCCTCTGAGGAGGTCTCCGACCCTGTCCCGCCCTCGGCGGAGCCCACTGCTGAGCCCTCGGCCCAGCCCAGCGAGCCTGCCGAGACCCCTGACTGCGTGGAGCCCGGCCCCGGGATCCGCCTGGCGGTACTGTCCGGCCCCACCGGGGTGGGTGCGGCCAAGCTGCTGGACAGCATCGACAACAACCCCGCCGCCCTCCACAGGAGCGGCTACAGCTACACCATCGAGACAGACAACAGCGCGCTGGTGGCGGGGCTCACCGGCCCTGACCCGGAGTTCGACATCGCCACCGTGGCCTCCAACGTGGCGGTGAATCTGTACAATAAGACCGACGGCGGGGTGAAGATCATCGCCGTGGGTACGCTGGGTGTGCTCCACATTCTGGAGGGCGGCGGCGGTACGTCCATCAACTCCATGGCCGATCTGGCGGGCAGGACCGTTTATGCCGCGGGCCAGGGGGCCAACCCGGAGTACGTCCTGCGCTACCTGCTCCAGGAGAACGGGCTGGAGGCCGGCAGGGACGTGGAGGTGATTTTCGCCGACGCCTCCGAGATCAGCGCCAAACTGCTCAGCGGCGAGATTGAGTGCGCCATGCTGCCTGTTCCCGCCGCCACCGCCGCCATTGCCAAGGGGGAGGGGAAGGTGCGCCAGGCCGTGGACATGACCGAGGCCTGGGACGCCCTGCGCAGCGGCAGCCGGCTCATCATGACCGCCGTGGTGGCCCGGACGGAGTTCGCGGAGACCTATCCCGACCTGGTGGAGGCGTTTCTTGCAGACTATGAGGATTCTATCAACTTTGTGAACAATAACGTGGACGCGGCGGCGGAACTGGTCGCGGGCCACGGCATCACCCCCAGCGCCGCGATTGCCAAGAAAGCCATTCCCCAGTGCCACCTAGCGTTCCTCTCCGGCGTGGATATGGTGGCCGCCATCTCCGACTACTACTCCGTGCTGTATTCCATCGACCCCGCCTCCGTAGGCGGCGTGCTTCCCGACGACGGCATTTACTGGATGGGGTGACCTGTTTTTCCTTTGAAAAAGCAGGTAACAGGAGATTTTGAGCAGAATCAGGCGTGACGAAGGAGGCCGATGTGCTGTGACAATGGATGAATTGAAGCCTGGGCAGAGTGCGTATATATTGTCCATCGGCGGGAGCGGCGCGCTCCGGCACCATTTGCTGGATATGGGGCTGACCCCGAAAACAGAGGTTACCCTGCAAAAAATTGCGCCTATGGGCGACCCGGTGCAGATTGAGCTGCGGGGCTACGAGCTGACGCTCCGGCTCAGCGAGGCGCAGAAAATCACGGTGGACCAGGTGCATCAAAAAGTCGCCGCGCCCCGCGGCGAACAGCGCCGGGCGGTGGTGGAGCACCCGGGAATGGGTGAGCTTGGCAGGGCTAAAAGCTACCATGTCCACGACGCCGCAGGCGAAATTCCCAAAGACGCAAGCATTCGGTTTGCACTGGTTGGAAATCAGAACTGCGGGAAAACGACGCTGTTCAATCAGCTCACAGGGGCCAATCAGCACGTTGGCAATTTCCCCGGCGTGACCGTTGACCGAAAGGACGGCCTGATCCGCAATCACCCGGAGGCCGTCGTGACCGATCTGCCGGGGATCTATTCCCTCTCGCCCTATTCCAGCGAGGAAATCGTCACAAGGGACTTCCTGATGGACAAGCACCCGGACGGCATCATCAATATTGTGGACGCCACGAATATTGAGCGAAACCTGTACCTTACCATGCAGATCATAGAGCTGGGTATTCCCGTGGTGCTGGCCCTCAACATGATGGATGAGGTTCGGGCAAACGGCGGCTCCGTCCGGGTCAACGAGCTGGAGGGGATCCTGGGCGTCCCGGTCGTCCCGATTTCGGCGGCAAAAAATGAGGGGATTGAGGAGCTGATCGACCACGCCATCCACATCGCAAGGCACAGGGAGATGCCGGGACGGGTTGATTTCTGCCCGGCCAGCAGTGATGAGCACGCCCCCGTCGGCGCGGTGCACCGGTGCATCCACGCCGCGGTGCATATGCTGGAGCCGGAGGCGGAAGAAAAGGGGCTGCCCGTCCGCTTTACCGCCACAAAGCTGGTGGAGAACGACCGCCTGATTGGCGAAAGGCTCTCACTCTCCGCCGAGAAGCAGACAGCCTTTGAACATCTGGTTTCTGTGATGGAGCGGGAGACGGGGCTGGACCGGGAAGCGGCCCTTGCGAACATGCGCTTTTCGTTCATTGAGTCCCTGTGCGCGAAAACCGTGGTCCGCCCCCATGAGAGCAAAGAGCACCGGCGCAGTATGGCAATCGACCGGGTTTTGACAGGCAAGTACACGGCCATCCCCTGCTTTGTCGGGATCATGGCCCTCGTCTTTGTGCTGACGTTCAACTTCGTCGGCGCGGCCCTGTCGGATTGGATGGGGCTGGGGATCGATGCTGTGATTGCGCTGGTGGACCGGCTGCTCACCGGCGCTCAGGTCAACCCGGTCATCCACTCTCTCGTCATTGACGGCATCTGCGGCGGCGTGGGAAGCGTCCTGAGCCTGCTGCCCACCATCGTGACCATGTTTTTCTTCCTGTCCATTCTGGAGGACACGGGGTATATCGCGCGGGTAGCCTTTGTGATGGACCGGCTGCTGCGGAAAATCGGGCTGTCCGGCAGGAGCATTGTCCCCATGCTGATTGGATTTGGGTGTTCCGTCCCCGCGATCATGGCGACCAGGACCCTTTCCAGCGAGCGGGACCGCAAGATGACGATCCTGCTGACGCCCTTCATGAGCTGCACCGCCAAGCTGCCGATTTACACCTTGATGATCAGTGCGTTTTTCCCCAAAAGGTATCAGGCGTTAGCTATGGTGGGGCTGTATGCCATGGGAATCGCCTGCGGCATCTTATACGCGCTGCTTCTGAAAAAGACAGTGTACCGGGGGGAGCCTGTCCCCTTTGTGATGGAGCTTCCAAACTACAGACTGCCCTCGGCAAAAAGCGTCTGGCAGCTGATTGTGGAAAAAGCCAAAGGCTTTGCCCGAAAAGCGTTCACCATCATCTTCCTGGCCTCCATCGTGATTTGGTTTTTGCAGACCTTTGACGCGAGGCTGAACGTAGCCGTTTCCGCAGACCGGAGCCTGCTGGCCATGCTGGGCGGGATGATCGCCCCGCTGTTCGCGCCGCTCGGCTTTGGGGACTGGCGGGTGTCCACCGCGCTGATCACCGGCTTTACGGCAAAGGAAAGTGTCGTGTCCACGCTGACCGTTCTGCTGGGCGGGGACGTGTCGCTGCTTGGGAATCTGTTCACCCCTTTTACGGCAGTGGTGTTCCTGGTGTTTACCCTGCTCTATACGCCCTGCGTCGCGGCGGTGGCCACGGTGAAACGGGAGATGGGCGGGACCAAAGCCGCGGTCGAGACTGTGGTTGTTCAGTGCGTTATCGCATGGATCGCCGCGTTTGCCGTACATAGCATAGGGCTGATTTTTGGCCTTGCGTAGAAGGTGGTTATATATGGCCGTATTCTATTTCGTGCGTCATGGTCAAATGGATGCGCCAATGGCAGGGAAAAAGTTTTATAAAGATTTTGCCTATAACATGATTACATTATCCGAGCAGGGAATCAAGCAGATTCATGAGACCGCAAAAGACAGCAGACTCCAAAATGCCGAGCTGATCATTACGTCGCCATATGGCCGGGCACTGCACAGCGCAGCTATTTTGTCAAAAGATTTAAGCATTGAGATGCGGGTGGATACCGGTTTACATGAATGGCTGGCAGACAGTGTCTCATATGAATTCCTGCCTGATGCCATAGCAGAGGATTCCTATAGAAGCTTAACAGAAAATCACGGTCATCACCCCAAAGGAGCACAATGCCTTTGGGAATCTGCGGACCAAATGAAGAAACGGGTAATGGAAGTTTTGGATCGATACAAAGACTATCGTGCCGTCATTGTTGTGTGCCATGGAACGCTTATGCAGTATGTCTTAGAGCCTGTTTAAAATCTTCTAATAAGGATGGCAATGAGGGCAAAAGTAAGAATCTGAGCAGAAATAAAGAGTTTGCGTTCACAATTTTTCCAAAGTCTGCGGAATTTGTCGAGCCAGCCAAA
>CATKZW010000028.1 GCA_949841465.1 uncultured Oscillospiraceae bacterium | reverse complement strand
ACCTTGGCATTTTCTACACCGACGCCCAGGGGCAGATCCACCTGGAGCGGCAGGAAACGGGCTGGTACAAGATCAAGGAGCTGGAGCCCGCCCCCGGCTTCACCATCAAGCAGCCCGACACCCAGGAAATTTATCTGGCGGCGGGCAAAGACAACACTGTTACCTTTGAAAATACCCCAAAAAACGCGATTGTCGTTGAGAAGGCGCGCTTTGTTCCTTGACAATCTGCGTAGAAATACGCAATAAAACAAGGCAGATTTCGCAAGAAATCTGAACTCTATGCTTGATTCGGCAGGGGCAGAACCTGCCTGACCCGGTGTGACGGGTAACCAAAACTCTGATACTCCGACGTGCGCCCGTAGTGTCATGCGGGATGTACGAAGCTCGGTAAAGAGCGGAGGCGATATCTGAGACGGTATTGCGCCGCAGGAGGCTATAAATCGGTCATGTCCAGTATGTTTTGTTGCAACCGACATAATCCTGAGTGTACGGCTCGTGAACGATGGGGTGATAATACAGCCACCCTCTCCCATGTGGAGTGCTGCCGCCGTTCAAACCTTTTCTCGTGGAAAACGGCAGAAAACCATTTTAGGTCGAATGTCTTTGGCAGAATATCACACAAGCCAAAGATGGCAGCCGGGCTAAAGGGATGGGCTAAAACCGATATGTAAAGCTAAAGCATAGGGAACAAAGGAACCATGGACGGCACTTCAACTTGTTGAAGTAAGTGGAGTGGCACCTCCGCCGCACGGGTAGGAAATGACCCGTTCATCCATGGGGCAGCAGCCCGTAGTAGCGATGATGTCCGCAATAATAAGGCGGGCGGAGCAAAGGGGCATAGTCAGTGCAGATTCGTATGTGAACAGAAAGTTGAGGAAGCCGTAGGCATACCTGACTAACACCAGAAACACCAATTCCGAAGGGAGGCGGTGCGTATGGCACAACAATTCAACTACCCAAAAACCGAAACCCAACTACGCGAAATCCAAGACAAACTGTATCAGCACAGCAAGGAGGTCTATGACGCAGGCGGAAGGCCAGCGTTCAAGGGCCTGCTGGAAATCATGTCAGCAGAAGCGACCATTACAACAGCAATCCACAATATCAAAAGCAACCGTGGCAGTGAAACTCCCGGCGTGGATTCCAAAACCATGCGCAGAGATTATCTGCAACACTCCCATTCGTGGGTCATTCGGGATATTCAAAGCGCATTCAAACACTTTGAGCCGCAGAAAATACGCCGGGTGTATATCGACAAGCCGGGGAAAGCCGAAAAGCGCCCGCTGGGCATTCCCACCATAAGGGACAGAATCGTACAGGAGTGCATGAGAATCGTGCTGGAACCCATATTTGAAGCGCAATTCTTTGCCCATTCTTATGGTTTCCGGCCCATGCGGGACGCACCCATGGCATTGGAACGGGCAAAATTGCTTGTCCACCACACGGGCTATTACTGGATTGTCGAGGGCGATATCAGCAAATGCTTTGACCGTATAGACCACGCGATTCTTCTCAAACGCCTCTATCACATGGGCGTGAGAGACAGACGGGTACTGCAAATCATCAAGGCCATGCTGAAAGCCGGGATTATGGATGAATGTGAGATAAACGAGGAAGGGACACCACAGGGCGGGCTAATCAGCCCACTGCTGGCAAATGTCTACTTAGACATAATGGACGAATGGATTGCCAAACAGTGGGAGAGCAAGAAAACCAAACGCCCTTACGGCGCCCAGAACACCAAGTATACCGCATTTCGCAAGCGAACGTCCCTGACCCCTGGTTTCCTCGTCCGTTACGCGGATGATTTTGTCATCATCACAGACACCCGCGCCCATGCCGAGGCGTGGAGGGCCCGGTTGCAAACCTTTCTTCACAGCAAAATGAAGCTGACATTATCCCAAGAGAAAACGCTGATAACAGATATCCGAAAGAAGTACATCAAGTTCCTGGGCTATGAGTTCAAAATGGTTCGGGGCAAATCCCGCAGAGGCTATATCTCAAGAACGATTCCAGACAGAGGCAGACTCAAGCGGAAAGTTGACCAAATCGCGGAGGAAATCAAAAATATCCCGGAATGTTATAGCCGGGAGCAGTTGATTGGTGAAATAAACCGTATCAACAGCAAAGTACGAGGGATTATCCAATACAATCAATGCTGTACGTGGGTGAGCGTTTCCATGGATAAACATGGAAGGCGGCTACAGCTTGCGGCAATGCGCCGTTTGAAGCAATACAAGGGGAAGTGGATTCCAGCAAATCAAACGCAAAATCTTCCCCATATCCACCAACAGTATAAGCAAAAGATTCCTTCAGTGAAGTACCGCGATATTTATGTCGGCTTTACCGCCCTCACCTTTTGCAGGTGGGAACAGACGCGCTACAAAAACCAAGCCGAGACACCCTACACCGAAGCCGGGAGACAAGCATATTTTCAGCGCACGAAAAAGAAACGTATCAATGCGCGTCTTGATGAAATGTATCCTGACAAAGCGGCGAGGGGTGCCAGCTACGGACAGTGGGGAAAACTCAATAATTTCGAGTTCATCATGAACCGGGCTTATGCTCTCAATCGTGACAAACTCAGGTGCCGGGTTTGCGGCGGATGGCTGATTTCAGCCGCGCCATGGGCACACCGCATTAACCCGAATCTTCCACTGGACAAGGTGAATCGCGTCAACAATTTGGTTTCGCTCCATAAGAAGTGCTTCACAGCGGTAAATAACCTCAGCCAAGATATCAGCGAATTTGATGTAAAAGCACAGAAAAAAATTATCGGTTATAGGGAAAAACTGGTTCCTTCACATACACGCAACAATCAATCTGCATTGATGGAGCGCCGTGTGCGGTGAAAGCCGCACGCACGGTGCGAAGCGGGGGAAAATCCGCTCTGACTGCTGTTCTCTCATAAGAGCAGTAAAAGCGGCGGATTACCTATCGCTATTACGATTCCGTCACCCATGAGGCCCTGCCCGGCTGTACCTTCCAGCTGCGCTATCTGGCAGGCACCAGCGGCACGGGCGGCACCGTCATTGGGCAGAAGGTGACCAAGGCCAACGGCATCGCCATGTGGACCGGACTGGAGCCCGGAGCCTACGTGGTGGAGGAGGTAGACCCCGCAGACGGCTACTCCATCATCAATTCCTCTGAAACCGTGTTCATCGCGGACAACGGGGAGCAGAGCGTGGTCACCGTCCGCTTCAACAATATGCCGGACGGAAACCTGCTGATCCGGAAGGTCTGCGCCACGAATCCCTCTGTGACGCTGCAGAATGCCGAATTTAAAATCACTTACGCGGACGGCAGCTTCATCGGGGACGGCAACGGCATCTACAGAACAGATGAAAACGGCGAGATCCGCATTGAGGGCCTGAAGCCCGGCAAGAGCGTGATTGTCACCGAGGTCAAGGCCCCTGCGGGTTTCATCATCGACACCCAGTCGCAGACGATTCAGATCAAAGAGGGCCGCACCGTTTCCCTGACCTTCAAAAACCAGCCGAAGGGTAAACTGATCATCCAGAAGCGGGATTCCCAGACTGGCGATGTTCTGCCTGGCGCGGAGTTCCGCGTCACCACCGCCGCAGGCTGCGAGGTCGGTCTGGACGGTGTGATTGGCACCAGCAGCCTGACTTCCAACGGCATTTTCACTACCGATTCCCAGGGCGAGATCCGCATTTCCAACCTTGCCCCCGGCGCTTATGTCATTAACGAGATCAAGGCCCCGGACGGCGGGTATGTGATCGACACGCCCTCCACCAACGTAGTCATTGGGCAAGGCGGCGATACGCAGACCGTGGTGATCAAAAACACCAAAAAAGGGGGGCTCATCGTTGAAAAGTACGATAAAGTCACCCGTCAGCCCTTGGAAGGGGCCCGGTTCAAGATCATGATGGCCAACGGGGAGCTGACGCCCGACAATGAGGGGATGACCTCCTCCAACGGCCTCTATACCACCGATATTAATGGACAGATCGTGCTGTCCAAGCTGCTCCCCGGCACCTACGTGGTGACTGAGGATATGGCCCCGGACAATTACCGGAAGGACCCGACGCCCCAGACCGTGGTGGTGAACGCTGGGGACACGCAGACACTGCGCTTTTACGACGATCCCCTCTGCACCCTGACCATTTTGAAGCGGGACGCTGTGACCAAGAAGCCTCTGCGGGGCGCTGAATTTTTGGTGACGGACAGCTCCGGCCATGTGATTGGTCCCAACAACGGCCTGTACACCACCGGCGCCGATGGCACCGTCACCGTATCCGGCCTGGCCCCTAACTCCACCATCGTCGTGTCGGAGCAGCGCGCCCCCACCGGGTACGTTTTAGACCAGACCCCGAAAAATATCGTGGTCCGCTCCGGCGTGGCCAACAGCCTGATCTTTGACAACGAGCCCGGCACCACCCTCATCATCAGGAAGTTTATTGAGGGCACCGAGAACGAGCCCCTGTCCGGCGTGGCTTTTAAGGTCGTGGACGGCGCTGGCGCGGCGGTCGGCCCGGACGACGGCGTGTATTACACAGACAAAGCGGGCGAGATCGTCCTAGACGGCATTGAGCCCGGCACCACCGTGAAGGTACGCGAAATCAAGACTGTGGAGGGCTATGTCCTCGACGGCACCCCCCAGGATATCAAGATCGTGGGCGGTCAGGCTCAGACTTTGACCTTCTGGAACAAACGAGCCGGGACATTGGTAATTCAGAAGAAGGACAAGGTGTCCGGCGAGATGATCTCCGGCGCGCAGTTCCAGCTCACCTACGCCACAGGTGGTTTTGTGGATAACGACAACGGCCATCTGTCCTCCAATGGCCTGTACACCACCAACGACAACGGAGAAATCCGCATCTCCGGCATCACCGGCACCATCGTGGCCAAGGAGATCAAGGCCGCTCCGGGCTATACCATCGACCCGGCAACCCAGACCCAGACCGTCACCGTCAACCCCATGGACACCCAGACGCTGGTTTTCCTGAATGAGCCTCTGTGCTCTCTCACCATCACGAAACTGGACTCTGTGACGGGCAAGCCCGTCCCCGGAACGGTTTTCGCGGTGAAGGATGGCAGTGGCAACGTGCTGGCCCGCTGCATCACCGGGAAGGATGGCGCCGCCACCGTTACCGGCCTCGTGCCCGGCAGCACCGTAGTGGTGTCGGAGGTCAGCGTGCCTGACGGCTACGTCCTGAACACCACGCCCAAAACCATCACCGTGAAAAACGGCGCCGGCAACAGCGTGACCAGCGGCACCAGTACCAGCACCGGGACCGGCAATGGCAACGATCTCACCTTTGAGAACGATCCCAAGATGACGCTCACCATCCACAAATACATCGAGGGTACCCAGAACGAGCCGCTGTCCGGCGTCGCGTTCAAGGTTGTGGACGGTTCCGGCGCGGCGGTCGGCACCGGCGACGGCGTTTATTACACCAACAAAGAGGGCGAGATCCAGGTAACCGGCATTGAGCCGGGCACCACCCTCACCGTGCGCGAGGTCAAGACTGTGGAGGGCTTCGTGCTTGACGGTACCCCCAAGACTGTCAAGGTGACCGCAGGCCAGCCCGCTCCCGAACTGACCTTCTGGAACAAGCGGGACTGCTCCCTCACCATCCTGAAGCAGAGCACCGGCAAGGACCCGCTGCCCGGCGCGGTGTTCCATGTGACCGACGAGGATGGCGCGGCCATCGGCACCAACAACGGGCGGTACACCTCTGACCGCAACGGCCTCATCACCATCACCGGCCTCCAGCCGGGCCAGGTGCTGGTGGTCACCGAGGAGAAGGCCCCCAACGGCTACGTCCGGGATATGACGCCCAAGACCATCAAAATCAAGCAGGACACGGCCAACAGCCTGATCTTTGAGAACGCCAAAGCTGGCAGCCTCGTGATCAACAAGCGCAGCTCCGCGGACAAAAAGACCCCGCTGGAGGGTGTGACCTTTAAGATCACCACCAGCACCGGCGAATTTTTGCCCGATGAAAATGGGAAAATCTCCAGCAACGGCCTGTACTACACCGACGAGAACGGTCAAATCACGCTCAACGGCGTGGTCGGCACCCTGGTGGTCACCGAGGTGGCCAGCATCGACGGCTATATCATCAGCGGCACCAACCGGACCCAGACCGTGGAGGTCAAGCCGGACGACACGCAGACGCTGTACTTCTACAACGATCCCCTGTGCTCTTTGATCATCACCAAGCTGGACTCCGTCACCGGGAAGCCGGTGCCCAACACCCAATTCACCGTCAAGGACAGCAGCGGGAATATCCTGGCCACCTGCACCACCGGGAAGGACGGCACCGCAACCGTCACCGGTCTGGCGCCCAACAGCACCGTGGTGGTGACGGAAACCAAAGTGCCCTCCGGCTATGTGCTCAACACCACACCCCAGATCATTACCGTGAAAAACGGTTCCAACACCCTGACCGGCAGCTCCAGCGGCGGCACCGTGGTCAATCCGGGCAGCAGCACCGTGATCGGCGGCACTGGCGGCAACGGCCTCACCTTTGAGAACGACCCCACCATGACCCTCACCATCCACAAATATATTGAGGGCACCCAGAACGAGCCGTTGGCTGGCGTGGCCTTTAAGCTGGTTGATGGCTCCGGCACCCCTATTGGCCCCGGCGACGGCACGTTCTACACCGATTCCAAGGGCGAAATCGTGGTGGAGGGCCTGGAGCCCGGCACTACGATCACCGCCCGGGAGATCAAGACCGTGGACGGCTTCGTGCTGGACGGCGCCCCGAAATCCGTAAAGATCAAGGCGGGCCAGGGCGCGCCCGAACTCACCTTCTGGAACAAGCGGGCTGGCGAACTCATCATCCGCAAACTGGACAAGGCCACTAGCGAACCCCTGGCTGGCGTCGAGTTCGAGCTAACCTACGCGGGCGGCGGCTATGTGGATACCGCTGATGGCCACCTGTCCTCCAACGGCCTGTACACCACCGACGCTCATGGAGAGATCCATATTTCCGGCGTCACCGGCACCATTGTGGTCAAGGAAACCCGGACCATCGATGGTTACACCATCGACCCCGCCACCCAGACCCAGACGGTGAAGGTCAATCCCCAGGACACCCAAACGTTGACCTTCTACAACGCCCCCAAGCAGACTTTGACCATCCAGAAGTATGTGGACGGCACCACCGATCCCATCCAGGGGGTCACCTTCCTGGTGACCGACAGCAGCGGCGCGGTGCTCGGCCCCAACAATGGCGAGTACATCACCGATAAAAATGGCCGCATCGTGATCACTGACATCACCCCCGGCACCACCATCACCGCCAAGGAAACCAAGACCGTCAGCGGCTATGTGCTGGACACCACGCCCCAGTCCATCCTCATCAAGAGCGGTGTGGCTCAGACACTGACGTTCTTCAACAAGAGCGAAGGCGGTTTGGAGCTGATCAAGGTGTCCGAGAGCGACAGCACCCAGCGCATTTCCGGCGTCACCTTTGAGATCAGAAAGAAGGACGGCGGGCTGATCGATACTGTCACCACTGGCAAGGATGGCCGCGTCCACGTCAACCTGGAGGCGGGCGACTATTACGCCGTGGAAACCGAGTGCCCAAAGGAGTTCAAGCTGGACGACACACCGCACTATTTCACCGTGAAAGACGGAAAAACTACTACCTTGACGGTGAAAAACACGCCCTTCTCCGGAATTTTGATTCATAAGACCGACAGCGTCACCGGCGAGGAACTCTACGGCGTCACCTTCCTGCTCTATGATAGCAAGAATACGCCCATCGGTCAATACACCTCCGATGACCACGGCTACGTGTACATCGAGGGTCTGACGGACGGCGGACGCTACTACCTGCGTGAGCTGGAGAACGAGGGTTACATTCCAGACAAGCAGATGAAGACCGTTTACATCAAGGCGGGCGAAACCACCCTCATTGAGTGGCAGAACACCCCGATCACAGGTCAGATCCAGATCAAAAAGACCTCCGAGGACTACAACTCCATGAACGGCTGGCCCGCTGGCACACCCATCCCCGGCACCGAGTTCGAGATCTACCACTACCGCACCGGCAATCTGGTGGACACCGTCCGCACCGACAAAAACGGTGTGGCCGTGTCCAAGCCCCTGCCCCTGGGCCGTTATCAGATTGTAGAGTCCAAGGCCGCTGATCATTACGGCCTGGACAAGACCCCCATTGAGGCAGAGATCGAGCACGCCGGGCAGATCGTCAAGGTGGCCATGACCAACAAGGCCCTGTCCACCAACGTCAGCATCAAAAAGACCGGCTATGCCGAGGTCATGCCCGGTCAGGGCCTGCGCTATACCTTCTCCGAGATCGGCAACAACTCCACCACCGCGCTGACCTCCTTCTACTGGAGGGATACCCTGCCCACCCAGGCGGTCCGGCTGTACAAGATCTTCACCGGCACCTACAACGCCGTGGGCAATTATAAGGTGGTGTACAAGACCAACCTGACCAATGGCGAATACCGCACCATGTACGACAACCTGAGCACGGCCAAAAACTATACTCTGGACGCCTCCCCCACGGCGCTGGGCCTGGCCTCCAATGAGTACGTCACAGAGTTTATGTTCGTGTTCGGCGTGGTCCCCGCCAATTTCCGCCAAGTGGAGGCCCCCAAGGTGGACTGCAAGGTGCTGAACACCGTGAAGGGCGGCAGCCAGTTCACCAACACCGCGGACGTGGGCGGCGTCTATAACGGCCAGTGGATTCAGGCAGTCACCCGCTGGACCACCAAGGTCTATGGCAAACCCATCATCCCCTCGCTCCCCAAGACCGGATATTAAACCCAGACGCAAAAAAATGGAGGGCCGCTCACCGGAGCGGCCCTCCCACTATAATTAAGGAGGAACTTGTTATATGAAAAAGTCTCGCATCCGTATTTATTCTATTCTGATTGCTCTGCTTCTGTGCGCCCTGTGCTGCGTCCCAGCTTTCGCCGCCGGTGGCACGGGCGGCTCCGGCGTGGCAGACGTGGTGGAAAAGACCTGGAAGGATGCCGCCGGGCAGATCAAAACCGTGGTCAACAACGTGGTCTTTCCCGCACTGGACATGATCCTGGCCATCGCCTTCTTCGGAAAGTTAGGCATGGCTTACTTTGATTACCGGAAACATGGCCAGTTCGAGTGGGCCGGTCCGGCCATCCTGTTCGCCTGTCTGGTGTTCGTCCTCCTGGCGCCCACCTACATCTGGACCATCATCGGCATCTGACCTTGAGCACTGCCTCACCAGCCGGATCATCCCTTTGCGCAGAGCCTCGTCAACACAGGGGGAAGGCCAACGGTGATATGGGTGCGGGCCTCCTTGATCTGTTAGTCTGAGGGGGCCCGCCCTCGCTTTGGAAATCAAATATAATCAAGGAAGTGGTCGGCATCGAAACCATCTTACTGGGCGACGCGGCGGAACAGCTCCAGACGCTGGAAGCGGAAAGCGTCCACTGCTGTGTCACCTCGCCGCCCTATTTTGGCCTCCGGGACTATGGCGTCCCTGGCCAGATCGGCCTGGAAGCCACACCGGAGGAATATGTGGAAAAGCTGGTCCAGGTGTTCCGTGAGGTGCGGCGCGTCCTCCGTCTGGACGGCACCCTGTGGCTGAACATCGGGGACAGTTACACCAGCGGCGGCAGGAAAACCAGGGACTGCGATCAAAAGCTTCCTGCCAGGACTATGGGCCAGCGCCCGAAAACGCCAGAGGGAATGAAGCCCAAGGACCTCATGGGCATCCCCTGGCTGCTGGCTTTCGCCCTGCGCTCGGACGGCTGGTATCTGCGGCAGGACATCATCTGGCATAAGCCCAACGCCATGCCCGAAAGCGTCCGGGACCGCTGCACCAAAAGCCACGAGTACATCTTCCTCCTGTCCAAATCGGAGCGGTATCATTTTGACTGTGATGCCATCCGGGAGCCGTTTCTCACGGCGGACCGGAAAGGAGACCGCAGGAGCTACAGGCCGGGATGTGCCTCCAGCTTCGATCTGGATGCCGGACATCAGGCCCAGAAAGGAAATTTCGCGGGACTGCCGCTGAACCCCAATGGCCGCGGCAAACGTGATGTGTGGTCCGTCAGCACCAGCAGCTTCAAGGGCGCGCATTTTGCTGTGTTCCCCGAGAAGCTGGCCGAGCCCTGCGTCCTGGCCGGGTGCCCGGAGGACAGGACCGTTTTGGACCCGTTTGCCGGAAGCGGCACCACCGGGGCGGTGGCCAAACGCCTGGGCCGTAATTTCATTGGCATAGAACTCAACCCGGAATACCGAAACATGGCTATGGAGCGAATCGGCGCCGCGCAGGTCGATCACGAGCAGCTAACCTTGTAGGCTGGACCCGGCACATCGGAGCGTGTCCAGCTATGATACCATACGAAAGAAGTGATTCACAATTTTTATTTGGGACTTTGTCGCGTCCACCGTGCTGGACGAGCTTTTGGACTGGGCGTACAGCCAGGCTGTGGGCTTTCTGGGCGCGTTCTTCGGCCTCATGGGCAATATGGGCGTGGAGCTCTTTGACCTGCCCTGGGTGCAGAGCGTGGTGCAGTTTTTCAACCAGCTGGGCTGGGCGCTGTTCGGCGTTGGCCTGGTGGTGTCCTGCTTCGAGTTCGGCATTGAGTATTCCTCGGGCCGGGGCAATATCCGCCAGACCTCCATCAACTGCCTCAAAGGCTTCATGGCGGTCAGCCTGTTTTCCACCGTCCCCGTCCGGCTGTACGCGCTTTCCATATCGCTGCAGGTCAGCCTCACCTCCGCCATCACCGGGCTTGGTTCAAGCATCGGCGACGTGGGCCAGCGCATCATCACCAAGCTCACAACGCCAGAAGGGCTCATCGCCTCGGGCATTGACTTCATTTTTGGCGGCTCCAGCTTCAACCCCATTATGATGCTGTTCTGTGTGATCCTCATGGCCTACGCCGTACTCAAGGTGTTCTTCGCCAACTTGAAACGGGGCGGCATCCTGCTCATCCAGATCGCGGTGGGGTCGCTGTATATGTTCAGCGTCCCCCGCGGCTACAGCGACGGCTTCACCCACTGGTGCAAGCAGATCATCGGCCTGTGCCTCACCGCATTCCTGCAATCCACCATTCTGGTGGCAGGACTCATGGTATTCAGCGACCACGCCCTGCTGGGCCTGGGCCTGATGCTGTCCGCGGGCGAGGTGCCCCGGATCGCCGGAGCCTTCGGCCTGGACACCTCCACCAGAGCCAGCCTGGCCTCCGCCGTCCATACCGCCCAGATGGCGGTGAACACCACCAAGATCGTCGCGGCGGCGGTAAGCGCCTCGTAAGAAAGGGGGACCATAAATGGGTACGCTGACCATGGGCTCTCTCTTCGACGGCATCGGCGGCTTTCCCCTGGCGGCGGTGCGCAATGGCATCGTTCCCCTTTGGGCCAGCGAAATCGAGCCGTTCCCCATCCAGGTGACCAAGAAGCACTTCCCAGACATGGTCCATGTGGGGGACATCACCAAACTGGACGGGGCCGCGCTGCCCCCGGTGGACATTATCTGCGGGGGCAGTCCATGTCAAGACGTATCCCTGGCTGGGGCTAGAAAGGGCCTCACGGGAGAGCGTTCCGGCCTGTTTTTTGAACAAATACGCATTATTTCAGAGATGAGGGAGGCGGACAAAGAACGTGGAAGGACAGGTATCGCTGTTCGGCCCAGAATTGCCGTGTGGGAAAACGTGCCCGGCTCCTATAGCAGCGGGTCACCCCGCGGCAGCGACTATAAAGCGGTCCTCGAGGCGTTCCTCCACATTGAGGAACCACACCTTCATGTGGCTGAACCTCCGGGCGGACGCTGGGAATATGCTGGGGCCGTGCTGGGAGAAAGATCCTGCGTGGCTTGGGTCACCTGGAATTCTAAACACCTCGGAGTGCCCCAAGAGCGCCGTAGAATCTTCCTTGTCGCAGATTTTGGAGGCTGCCGCTCCCTCCAAATACTCTTTGTCCCGGAAAGCCTGCCTGGGTATCCTGCGCAGGAGCAAAGCGCGGGGCAAGCCCCTGCCGCCTGCGCTGGAATGGGCGCTGCTGATCCAGGCGGAGCTGATCCCGCCCTGTGAACTCACGTCTGAACCCCGGCATACATTCATGGCAGGTATCGTGAGCAAGGGAAACGGCGATTGCTTCCTGACCCCGGAGCGCCATACGGCCCTAAGCGGGGGCGGCGGGCAGGCCGGGCAGGGCTATCCCTGTGTCCTGACCTCCGGCTGCCTCAACGCCTGGGACACCCAGCAGGCCCGCGTCTTTACCCCGGACAGCGTTGCGCCAACCATGGTGGGCGCGGACGGAAAAGGTAGGCGGAACCCCTGCGGCCTGGGCTTCACCGCGGGTTTTTGCGCCGGCGCCGGAGCGTCCGCAGGAGGCATCGGCTACCAGGAGGAGGTCGCGCCTACGCTGAAAGGCTCACCCAGCGGTAATATGATGCCAACGGTCCTGTGTCTCAACGACCAGGGCGGGAAAATCATGGAAGTGACCGAAAACGTGACCGGCACCCTCCGGGCCCAGGAGCATGGGCATCAGCCGCTGGTCCTATACGACAATCATGGCAAGGATGCCCGCTATACCGGACCCCATGAGGTGGCCCCGACATTATCTGCTCGGGCTGGTACGGGCGGAGGAAACCTCCCGATTATTGAGGACCGAACCTTTGCCCGAAACCGGGTGGACCGCTTCGTGGAATCCGAGACAGCCTCCACGGTTGCCGCCAGGCAGTACAAGGACGCCACCGATCTGGTGGGCCAGCGTGTAGAAGCCGATCTTAGCAACGGCGAAAACGCATTCTGCCGCCGCTGTGTGCATCGAAATGAGTGCGGCATGAAACGGGTCATGCTTCTTCGCCGCCTCCTGCCTGTGGAATGTGAAAAACTCCAGGGCTATCCCCCGGGCTGGACCGGCCTGCCTGGGGCAAAGGATGCCCCCAGATACCGCAGCCTTGGGAACTCGGTCGCGGTCCCGTGCGTAGATCATCTGATGCAATGTGTGGCCCTGGCGATCTTAGCGGACCGTTAGTTGCTTTTGCTTCGTTTTCATCAGAATCTTCGTTGCTTATGGTGAATAGCTTTATGGCCCGGTTATCGGTATACTTGCGCTACCAAAAAGGAAAGGAGAAGCGCCAATATGGCAGAAAACCAGAAAAATTTATGCGCCATGATCCCGGCAGAGCTCCACAGCCGGGTCCGGGCGGAGCAGGAGCAGGCCGGGCTGACGCTGAGCGACTACATGACCCGGCTGCTGACAAACTACTATGAGAAGAAGGGGGAAGAAAAAATGGCGGAAGGAATTCGCACCATGGCTTTTCAAATGCCGGAGGAAATGTTCAACCGGCTGAAAGCCCATCTGGAGCGCGAAAGCGCCCGCACCGGCAAAAAGGTGAGCCAGAAGGAATTCGTGCTGAACCTGATCCAGAAGGCGCTGGACGAGGCGGAGGAGCGGAAGGAGGCGGCGGACAATGGCGCTGACCTGGAATGACAAGGGCCGGAGGGACCACTCCGGCAAAGTCGCTAGCGAGAGTTACAGGGCCCAGCTCCCTTACTGGGGCGAGGCCAGCGTACACCCCCACATCCACCACCCAGGCGAGATGTTCCTGGATTGTTTGGCCCTGGGGATTGATATGCACCCCCTGGGACAGATCGGGGCCATGGAGGCGCTGAACCCCGCGGAGCGGGTGCTGATGCAAACGCTGAAAGAGCACGCGGTCCTGTGCCTGGAAGCCATGGCGGCCATCGGCAGCCCGGAGGGCTAACCGCAGGCGTAAAAAGGGCGGCAGACTGCCGCCCTTCCCCGTTTTGTCAATTCTTGACATTTACGGCAGGGGCGCTCCCCTGCGGCGCAACATCACTATCATCAAGTACGCTGACTTGGTGCTGGCCTTCTGGGATTGGAAGTCCCAGGGGGCCAAATATGTCATCGACAACTGTAAAAAACAAAACATTCCCGTGGTGGTGCTCATACCCGCCACAGAATCGGAGGCGAACGACATTTCATGTACATTTATCCCAACAACCTGAAGGCAAAGCCCA
The DNA here is from genome assembly GCA_949841465.1 of uncultured Oscillospiraceae bacterium. Lineage (GTDB taxonomy): Bacteria > Bacillota > Clostridia > Oscillospirales > Oscillospiraceae > Enterenecus. The sequence continues at coordinate 28,750 of CATKZW010000028.1, read as the reverse complement.
CGCTCTGGCTGTGGGCCCTGCGGGACGTGGCGGTGATCGGCGTCTGCCTGGTTCTGTCCATCCTGACCCTGGTAGAGCTGGGTCTGGTGCCGCCCCTCATTGCCACCGTCCTGTACGCATTTCTCAGCATCCGGCTGGAGGACGCCAGCATCCTGGACTTTCTGAGATACGCCATGTGCTTTCTCTTTCTCAAACAGCAATATTACGAATGGGGGTCGCGGAAAAATGACTGACACAGAGCTGAAGCAATGGATTGCCGTCACGGCAAACAGCCAATATCAATGGACAGAGGATGAGATCACCCGGCTGAATGGCCGGGGTGCGCTTTACTATTTCGGCGGGGAGGACGGAGTCTACATCCGGATTCAGCCGGAGGGAGAACTCTCTGTCGGGACCTATGAAGGGGCGTTCCCCCATATTGGGGAAGCGGTTTTTACTCAGAAATCGTCTGTAGTCTGTGACAGCTTCGGCCAGGCGTTTCAAAGAGCCATAGAACTGGGCGGTCAGCAGTTTTTGCAGGATATGTTCTCCGGCAAACCCTCTCAGGTGCTGTTTGAAGGCCCCGCTTCTCCTGGCATGGAGATGCAAACAATGTGAGGAGGTACCACCTTGAACCGAAAACAGAAAAAGGAGCTGCGGGAGCGCCAGTCCACCCGCCAACTCATGGGAATCACCCAGCTCACCGATCACGGCGTCAAGACCGCCAAAGGGGAGCTGGTCTTTTTTATGCTCAAGCCGGACAACCTGTCTGTCCTCTCCCGGGAGGGTGTCCACAGCCGGGTAAACGTCCTGGCGGATCTGTTGCGCACCACCCATTCGGTCCGCCTTCTGGCCATGGACTCCAAGGAGTCCTTCCTGTCCAACAAGCACTTCTATCAAGAGCGGCTGGCACAGGAAACGGACCCGCACATCCGAAACCTGCTGCAGCAGGATATGGAGCATTTGGACGCCATCCAGGCGTCCACCGCCTCGGCCCGGGAGTTCGCCTTGGCCTACCCCGTAGACAAGGAGAACCCCTTTGACCCCAGATATCTGGAGAAAAGCCTCCTGGACCGTGGGCTCAGGGTGCGACTGGCAGAGCAGAAGGACATCAAGCGGCTGCTGGCCGTCTACTACCAGCGGGACGCAGTGACGGAGCAGTTACCCGACTTTGACGGCGAGGAGGCGGTCTGTGATGGCTAAAAAAGTTCAGAAAAAGAAAACGGCGGCAAAGCCTGCCGCTATCCCGCAAATCAAGGATTTCCTGGACATGGCCGCACCCTCCGTGGTCAAGTTCAACTCGGATCACGCCGTCATCGGCGGTGCGTACCACAGTTTTATGGCTCTGCGGGGTTACCCCGCCGCCACCGAGGAGCCTGCCCTGTTGAGCCACCTGGGGGCGGAAAAAGGCGTGTATATCCAGCAGTATATCCGGCAGGTCACCGCCGCCGAGGAGCGGCAGATCATCCAGAATGCCAGCAACCGCAGCCGCCTGAACCGCTCCAACACCAACGACCTGCAACAGTCCGTGGCGGCGGAGAGCGACCTCCAGGATGTGTCCACCCTGGTCACCCAGATTCACCGGGACCGGGAGCCTCTGGACCACTGCGCGGTGTACATCGACGCCAGCGGCGCCACCATGGACGATATGCGCAAGTGCAAGGACAAGGTCATCGCGGAGCTGACCCGCGCCAAGATCGCCGTGGACCCCCTGCTGCTCCGCCAGCGGGAGGGCTTTTTGTGTACCAACCTGGCGGGGTACAACGCCTTTGGCGCCCAGTTTGAGCGGGTGCTGCCCGCCAAATCGGTGGCCAATCTTGACCCCAACAACTACTCCGGCAAGACCGACCCCTACGGGTTCTATATCGGCAAAGACATCTGCGGCAGCAACCTCATCGTGGACCTGGACCGCCGCGCCGAGGACAAGACCAACGCCAACGTCCTCATCCTGGGCAACTCCGGCCAGGGCAAGAGCTACCTCATGAAGCTCCTTCTCACCAATCTGCGGGAGAGCGGCAAGACGGTGATCTGCCTGGACCCGGAGCATGAGCTCCCCGAGCTGTGCGCCAGCCTGGGCGGGTGCTTTGTGGACCTGATGGGCGGGCAGTACCGCATCAATCCCCTGGAACCCAGGCTGTGGGCGGATGACGCTGAGGACGATCCCGACGCGCCCGCTCCCTTCCAGCAGGGCTCCCGCCTGAGCCAGCACATCTCCTTCCTGAAAGACTTCTTCCGGGCCTACAAGGATTTCACAGACCGGCACGTGGACGCCATCGAGCTGATGCTGGAGCGTCTGTACGCCAAATTCGGGATCACCGACGCCGCAGACTTCTCCTGCCTGCGCCCGGTGGATTATCCCATCCTCTCCGACCTGTACGCGGTGGTGGAGGAGGCTTACCAGCACTACGAGAACGAGGATCATCCCCTCTACCCCAAGACGCTCCTCCAGGAGATCCTGCTTGGACTCCACTCCATGTGCAAGGGTGCGGAAAGCAAATTTTTCAACGGCCCGACCAACATCACCAGCGCCAAATTCCTGGTGTTCGGCTGCAAGGGGCTCACCGACGCCGCCGCCAGCGTGCGCAATGCCCTGCTATTCAATGTGCTTTCCTATCTCAGCCACCGCCTGCTCACCGAGGGGAACGCTGTGGCCTCCATCGACGAGCTCTACCTGTTTCTGTCAAACCCCACCGCCATCGAGTATATCCGAGGCTTTATGAAGCGGGTGCGCAAAAAGGATTCGGCGGTGATGCTGGCAAGCCAGAACCTGGAGGACTTCAACCTTCCCGGCATCGCGGAGTTGACCCGGCCCCTGTTCTCCATCCCCACCCATCAATTCCTGTTCAACGCCGGATCTATCGACTCCAAATTCTTTCGGGACAACCTCCAGCTGGAGCGGTCCGAGTATGAGATCGTCAACAACGCGACCAAGGGCGTGTGCCTGTACAAGTGCGGCAGTGAGCGGTTCCACCTGATCGTGGAAGCCCCACTCCACAAGGCGGAGCTGTTCGGAACGGCAGGTGGTAAATAGCTGTATCTGCTCACAGGCCAAAAGCCGCAGCGTACCTGATTATACCAGCAACATTCTCTGCGTCTGGCCTCAATTTGATTGCCATAAAATTCTCATCAGGCACATCGAACGGAGCCCTGATCCCGAAACGGCTGGCAGGGCAATAACCCGCCTTGGGGTAATATTCCGCGTGTCCAAGGACAACGGAATAGTCAAACCCCAGCCCTTTCGCAATTTGGTGCCCCTCTGCTATCAGCGCCAGACCAATCCCCTGCCGCTGATACGCCGGCAGAACAGACAGCGGCGCCAACGCGAGCACGGTATGCCCGTCCACAGCGGCCTTGGTGAAAAGGATGTGTCCAACGATATCGCCATCCTCCACAGCTGCGAGGGACAGCTCCGGCACAAACGCACTGCTGTCCCGCAATGCCGCCACCAGGTCCTGCTCATTTCCATCGCTGTGCTCCGCTGATGCAAACGCTGCCTTTACCAGCTCATAGACAGAGATATGGTCGGATTCCATCTCCTGTCTGATATTCATTGTCTCACATCCCGACTTTATTAGATTGCATTTAGCAGTTTATTATACCGTGCTGCCGCCCGCTTTCCAAGTGGCCGGCGGCATTTTCTACATTTTGACTGAGGAGGAAAATGAAATGGACGTAATCGAATTTGACCGCTGGAAACCTTCCGCGGACGATCCCCGGAAGCTGGAATACGATGGCCAGCGCACAGCGGAAGATGTGTTTGAACAGCTGAAGTTCAGGCTGGATGGTCAAGGCTATCTGCCCGACGAGTATTTTCTGCTGCGCGGCGAGTGGGAGGGTGGCCGGGAGATCCCCCGGGACGCGGACCTGTTCTGTACCGTGGACTATGGAGCCAGCGAGGGAGTGTACGTGGATGTCTACCTCAAGTGGTACGACGAAAAGCAAAAAAAGAGTATCACCAGCAGTTTCATCGTGGGCAAGACCCTGGGAGAGAACGGAAACGACCTGGACCGGATGTTCCTCACCGCCTCCGTCATCACTAAGGCGTTCCATGGCGACCATGCCACCCATGCCCGGTATATGCAGGTCGGCGGTCCGAAGGAGGACACTGGCGGCAGAGTGGTGCATCTCAGCCAGCAGGAGGAGAAGGTAATCATCGACGCGCTGGTGGAGCAGCGGGAGCGTCAGGAGGAGGCCATGGGTCAAACGGAGCAGCTCCTGCGCCGCATGACCGGGAGCATCACTGCCTATATGGACACCGTGGGCCAGCGGCCCCTGCGCATCAGCGACTACGACAAAGCGGTGCTGGCTATTCGAGAGGGGGAAATGCCCGTCTTTAAAGAGCTGTGCCCCAAGGTGCTGCGGGATCACAAGAATGGGCTGCTGATCGAGACCGCTGGCCGCCCCGGCGATGTGGGTGGAAGAATGATGGCTCTGGTGCTGGCAAACGATGTGCGTTTTACAGAGGATGTCTACCGTACCGCCTGTCAAAAAGCAATTGATATCGCAGATGGGGACCGGGCACTGCTCCTGCTGGTTTCGGCAGATCACTATGTAGATGCACTGTCCCCATCGCTCCATGGGGAGATGGCCAGTTATGCCTATATGGATCACTCATCCATCACCAAGGAAATCATCAGGCATTGCAATGAGGAACAGATCGCCGCCGCGCCGTCCCACCTTCTGGAGCTGTTTGCCGCAGAGCCGGACTATGGAATGTTGTCCACCCTGGTGGAGAAGGGGATTTCCGGGGGGAACAGCGCGGAGAGAACGCTTCATATGCTGACCTATGAAGGCCGGAACAGCTGGATCGCGGAAGATCTTCTGGAAAAGCGGATGTGGGTAGACATCAACGACTACCATGCTCTCAACGCCTGCGTGAAAAACGGTGCGGTGGACGTGGCCAAGCTGCTGCTGGACGGCGGGATGGACTTCGGGCAGTACCGGCAGCGGTTTCCCGACAGCGGCAGCCCGGATACGATCCAGGCGTTGGAGGAGCACTGGAACGAGCTCCAGGCCCAGGCTCAGGAGTCCGCGGGATCGGAACAGGGCCAGGCTCAGGAACCTGAGATTGGGGGGATAAATCTTGGCTGACCCCATAACCATGGCCAGGATCGGCCTTCTGCTGGGCGACGAGCAGAACAGAAAACGTTTGGGGTGGGTGGTGGCCGCCATCCTCTCTCCCATTACCCTAGTGGTGGCCCTGTTGTGCGTCCTGGGTTCCGGGGCGGTGGATCACAATATCTCCGCCGCCCAGCTCTGCTTCGGGAATGGCGAGATCCCCGCTGAAACGCCTGCCGAATACCGGGTGTGCATTGAGCAGACCCGGACCAGCTTCGCGGAGCTGGACACGGTCATGGCGGATATCCAATCGAATATGGATGAGGGAAACAGCCTCGACCCCATCCGGGTCAAGGCTGTGTTTTTCTCTCTGTATTTCGGCGGCGAGGCCCCGCCCCTCACCCAGTTTGCCCACTGCTTCACTACCAGCGAGATCCGCACACGCACCGTCACTGAGAAAGACGCAGACGGTAATGGTATTCAGGTGGAACAGACCTATACTGTGTTTCTCCCCATTGAGGACATGGCCACAGTGTACGCCAACCTCGCCGCCTCGATGGGCATTTCCATCACAGAGGAACAAAAAAGCAACGCTGACAATGTGTACAGCCTGATCAAATACGGCTATCCCAGCACATCGGTAGGCGGCAGCGGAGGCGGCTTCGATGGCGCGGACGTGCCCTATGTGGGGGCCAGCGGATTCTGTTCCCCGGTGGGGGCAAACTGGCGGAGCATTGTAACCTCTGAATTCGGCGGGCGGATCGACCCAATCACCGGGAAGCGGGATGGCCACACCGGCATGGATCTGGCCGTCCCCACCGGCACACCCGTCCGGGCGGCTCTGCCCGGAACCGTGCGGGTGGCAAAGTACGATTCCAGCTACGGCTACTACGTGACCATCGGCCACGAGAATGGTCTGCTGACCCTGTACGGGCACAACTCCCGCCTGCTGGTACGCCCCGGCCAGGTGGTTCAGGCAGGGGACGTGATCTCCCTGTCTGGCTCCACCGGGCGGTCCACCGGGCCGCACCTCCACTTTGAGGTGCGGCTCAACGGGCAGAGGACCAACCCGAGATATTACCTGCCCTGAGAGAGGAGTGATTTACCGATGAGTGAACCGATCCAAGTGCCAATGCCTGGAGTCGCGCTCCCGATCCTGATGAAGCAAGGCGGGAAAAAAGCGTACAACTTGAGTGAGCTTGAGGAGCTGACCGGCCCGGTGTACCGGGTGTACACAGAGCAGATCCGCAGATGTATCTCCAGTCTCACTGCCTACGCCGCCCAGTGCGCGGCAGCGCATCATGAGGAGCAGCTCCCCAAGCTGCGTGAACACATCGTGATGATGGGCGGCTTCTGGGGCACGGAGGAAGATGTCTCCGTAGATCCTTATGAAGTGTCAGAGCGGAAATATGGCCGTTCCTTCGATGCGGCTATAGCGGAAGCCCGGCAAAACGGCTCCGCGCCCCCGTTGACAGAACAGGCCATGCGGGATGTCCTGACTGGGCTGGAGGTGCATATGCAGGAGATGGACAACTCAGGAGATCTGGACAATCTGATCGACGAATGTGACCAGCTCTCCCGGCAATTGAGGGTGGAGTGGAAGATAACGCCGCCTGAGTCTCAACAGACAGTGCTGACCATGGAGGGCATGAGCTTGTAAGGCCGTCCCCCTATTGGCCCATCAATCTACAACATAATTTTAGCAAGGAGATGCGACAGCATGAAAATCAGAGCTGAAATGGGACGTCAGCGTGCCCCGCTCTGCCCGACTGAGTACCAGGTGGACAAGGTGGCGGATATCCCCAACACGCAGTTTGCGGCCCTTTTGATGAGGCCGCTGGACTGCTATGACTTCATCCGGCATAACAGCGTCGAGCCCCATCAGGGCACCGGCCATGGCCACTGCCTGCTGGTGCTGGGCGAGGGCCGCACGGACGGTGTGCTGGTGCAGTGCGGTAACGATGGCCGCGCCGCATACTCCGCCTATGTGACAGGCGCGCGGGACGTGGTGCAGGCCAGGCTGGACCGGGTGGCGGACTTCATCGTCAGCCAGGGCGCCCAGAGCACCGCCAGCGGGAGCTGGTACGTCTATTGTGAGGAGCTGGATGAAAAATTCGGCGTGGCCATTCAGGAGGGCAATGGGCTGGACGCCATGCTGAGGGACACGCTGGAACGCCGCCCCGAGGTGGCTCAGGTGGACATTTCCCTCCAGCACATTGAAACCACCTTCCGTCCGGAGTTCTGCGCCCAGCTCCGCAGCAGTGCGGAGAAAACACAGCTGGACATCCGGCTCCGGGATATCCTGCCGCTGCTGAAAGGGGGCGGGCTGACTTTCTTTACCCACGAGGAGGCGGATACCTCCGTGCTGGTGGAAAATTTGGGGAAGCTCACCGGCACCGGGCGGGAGGACCATGCCGCCCTGCTCAACGCCCGGGTAGCGGAGATCAGCCCAAGCCCGGAGGGCACGGAGGTGGTGCTCACCGATGTGGACCCGCAGGAGCTGGCGCGGTTCAACCAGGCGCTGGAAGTCTTTGAGGCGGCGGAGTGGGCTATGGGCGATATGACGCCGTAGGGGGATGGCAGGATGGAAAAGGTCAACATCCCCCTCACCGCCGAGGGGCTCTCCGCCTATGCGGCCCAGCGGCTGGCAGGGTTTGAACAACACCGGCTGGGCGATACTTACCGCCAGCCCGAAACCCGCCACGAGTGGATTCAAGACATTCTACAGGGGATGGCAGAGGTGTGCGGCCAGGACGCCGCCCCGCTCCTCCAGTCTTTCGAGCAGCGGCTGACGGACGCCCATGGCGCGTCCGCTGTGGAGATGCTTTCCCCCGCTGACCAGAAGCACATGATCCGAAGCCTGGATCGGTACGTCTCCGCGCTGGGGCGCATGGAGGGCGACCAGCGGTCCCGAGTTTTTCATGCACGGGAACTGCTGGAGGAGGTTTGCGCCTATCTGCCCTGGGACCCGGACGCCAACGGCGCCAGGTCCGCCCGGGACCGGGCGTGGGAGCAGCTCCAGCGGGCGGTGGCCCAGCGCCCCATCCGCTTCACCCGTGTCCTGCTGGGCGGCGAGCTGGACCCGGGCGGCATTGAGTTCCTGCCGGGGATGGTCAATGACGAGGAGTCTGTGCGGCGCACCCAGGAATTCCAGCGGCTGGCCGTTGAATACCCGAAGCGGGAGGAGTGGCCCGCGCTGTGCGTCGTCTGCATGGGCGGCGGACGGCGGGAGGACGCCGGTACAATAGACGCGGACGGGCTGGACATGGCGGTGATCCGCCAGGCGGGGGAGGCTTTTATGAAGCGGCCCGAGGTGCGCCCGGTGTGGAGCCACCAGCTGGCCGTGTCCGTCTATGAGCAAATCCATGTACTGAAATTTGAGCCGGGGAAAGCGCCGGAGGAAGTCATTGTGCCTAATACGTTGGAGGCACTCCAGGCGGCGGTGGGCGGGGACATCGACGTGTGGGACCTGGACAGCGATGCATCCTTGATCTGCAACGAGGATGGCAAAACGATGGGCCAGCCCGCCAACCGGCGCATCGGGCGCGATATCATAGCCGGGACCTTCCTCATCGTTGGCTGCGCGGACGGTGATTTCTGTTCTCTCTCCGATGACGCCGCTACTCATTACGCTGAACGCTTTGCCGAGCCGGTTTCCGAACCGTGCCCGGAAGGGCTCAGAGAATTCACATTCTACATCATGTGAGGATCAAATATGGAAAAAGTGAACATCACCCTGGCCTTCGACCAGGAAAAATTGAACGCCCTGGAATTTTATCTGAAAAAAGAAAAAACCACCGCCCAGCGGCGGCTGGAGGAATCGCTGGCCCAGCTCTACGAGCAGGCGGTGCCCGAGCCGGTGCGGGAGTACCTGGACAGCCGTTCCGCTCCGCCTCCCAGGCCGCGCCGTCCGTCCAAGGCCGACGCACCCAAGGGGACGGTGGTCCCCGCCGCCCAAGTAAAAGAGGGGGACGATTATGGACAGTAGGGAGATCAGCGTCTGGCTGGACAAGCGGTGGTACGCCGCCCTGTCCAGGCATCTGGACGGCGGGACTGTGGAGGACCAGCTGGACCGTTATCTGAAGGAGCTCATCAGCCAGCTTCCCAAAGAGGAGTACGATCAGATCAGCCGGGAGATTCAGGAGGAAGACCTGCGGCGGCAGCAGGAAATTGAGGCCGCAAAAGAATTCTCGGCGTTCCATGTGCAGGAGCACGGGCAGGAAGAATACTTCCGGCTGGAGCGTTCCTGGGGCGTCTTGAACGCGGCCAGCATCCTGCGGGAGTATCTTCGCAAGGATAAGCAGGATTCATTCTCTGATTTCTGCGGCATCCGCCAGCGGACCACTGCTGAGGAATTCGATCAGTTGGTAGGCGTGCACATGGAAAACCCGAAAAAAGTGACCGGCGCGTTTGCGCTGGACTTTGACAAAAAAGAGTTCTCCACCGTTGACGCCGCAGACGGCTGGCGGACGTATTTCATGCAGGACGTATCCGTGGCGGCCTACCGCGCCTTCCGGGCGGAAGGTCTGTCCAACCGTCAGCGCATGGCCCGGTTCACGGAGCGGCTGGCTGACTGCGAAATCCAATCGGCGGGCCACCTGTCCGCCAGGCAGATATCCTTCGCGGAGGAGATTAGCGAGATCGACGGCAGGCTGAATTTCTACATGGAAACCAATTTCGATGTGGACGCCATGTTCGGCACCCATGTCTGCACCGATGAAAACGACGACTGTCTGAACGTCTACGCCGACTACGACATGGCGGCAGGCCAGGTGTGTGATGAGCTGGAGGTGGACCTGCACTGGGCCGATGGCCGGGAGGAAAACGTTCCCTACACCCTCAACGCCGCTGAGAAGATGATCCTGCTGCGGAAGATGGAGGCGTACTGCCTGGAGCAGACCGGCATGACGCTGAAGGACTACAGCGCCCAGCTCATGGCCGAGGACCTGGAACCGGACCAGCACCAGGAGTCGAACGAAGTCCGTCATGTCTCTGTATTCCGCATCACCCAGGATGGCCGGACGGACCATCTGCTGACGGAGGGCGACGGGGCCATGGACACCCTGCACGCTGCTCTGAGGCTGCGGGCTTACCTGGTGGACAAAGGTGAGTCCTCTGAACGGTTCGCACAAACCATTCCAGCGGCGGAGGTGATTGCCCCGGAGGTGTTTCGTGAGTACGCGGACGAGATGCGGCAGGACGCGGAAAGGGTGACCGCCGCGCTGGACATCGATCTGGACAGGGGCACATTCTCCACCATGGCCGGAGCGGACGGCTGGCAGACCTATACCGTCAGCGATGTTCTGGCGGCGGCGTGGAACGCAACTATCCCCCACTGGTCGGACTGGGAGGCGCGCAGGTGCGTCTTCGCGGAGCAGCTGGAGGACAAGCTGGTGGTGGAGCAGGACTCTTTCAGTTTAGCCTCGCCCAGCGGGCCAATGATGTGAGCTCCCGTCAGGGCAATGCAGAGGGGCGTTCCGTTGCGGAGCGCCCCTCTGCCCGTTCTCCCCCGTGTCGGCCCCTGGGAGAGCTTTCTCGCCGCACCTGCGGGTCGGGTGGAGTCCCAGCCCGGTCTGGAAGTGACACGCGGCGTTGAGGCTGTGCCGCCCGCTTCCCCGAGGGAACGGTCCCGCCCCGGTGCGCCGGGCCGCTGAGGGCAATCCAGAGGTTCGATTTTTGTGCTGGATAAACGCGGGTGGTCGCTTTGCGCCCTCCCGCCAGTGAACACCGCCCCGCAACGCGGGTCGGGGATACAACCTGGGTGGTCGGTTTCCGGCCTTTTTGCTGTGGCAGGTGGTCGTGGAAGGAAAAAACACGTCGCAAACCGCCAGTACAGCCACATTTCAAGGTGGCTGTGGCAGGTGGTCGCGGCCATTTTTGGAGGTAAACATGGAAAAAAAGAACCAAACCGGTGCGGAAACGCCGGAGACCAAGACCCGGATCCCACTGTGGCTCTACCCCTCCACGCTGGAGGCGGTGGATCGGGCCATGGAGCGAGACAACTGCAAGAGCCGGAGCGAATTTATTGAGAACGCCATCCGCTTCTACGCCGGATATCTCTCCGGCGAGGACGCAGTGCAGTTCCTCCCCGCCGCGCTGGTGTCGGCACTGCGCGCGACGGTGGAAAACAGCGAGAACCGCATTGCGCGTCTGCTGTTCAAGCTGACGGTGGAGATCAGCGTGATGATGCACGTGCTGGCGGCAGGACTGGAGATCGACGCCAGCCAGCTGGACGCCCTGCGCTGGCAGTGCGTCCAGGAAGTCAAAAAGACCAACGGGTCGATCACCTTCAAGGACACGCTGAAAAAGCACGAGGACGATTGACTGTACAAAAAAAATCAGTGTCCGACGAGGGGGTACTGCGCTCTCTCGGTGAACCGAGTGTCGGTTCATGATGGACTGCCCTGAAGGTATTCTCTCTAAGGATTTTTTAATTCAGAGGGATATAAAACGTGGGAGGTGCTGTGTACGCCGCGCGTCATTTTCAAGTGTCCGCACATCAAGGGCGCCGGCGTAAAGGCCGCAGCCCATCTTGGCAACTACGTCAAGTACGCCGCTACCCGCAGCGGTGTAGAGCGTATCGATTCCGGCAAGGCTGCGCTCCCTGCCACGGACAAACAGGTCAAGCTGGTGGAGCAGCTCCTCCGGGAGTTTCCCTCCAGCCGTGGGCTGTTCGAGTACGAGGACTACCAGGCCGCGCCCGCTCGGGGAAACGCCTCGGAGTTCATCACCCGCGCTATCGAGGACAACTACGAGGCGATTGCCAAAAAGGAAAACTACGTGGACTACATTGCCAGCCGTCCCCGCGTGCAGAAGCTGGGCACCCATGGTCTATTCACTGCCGATGACGGCCCGCTGGTACTGTCCCAGGTGGCAGATGAGGTGGCCCATCATCCCGGCGTGGTGTGGCTGCCCATTATCTCTCTGCGCCGGGAGGACGCCGCGCGGCTGGGGTACGACAACGCCGAACGGTGGCGCAAGCTGCTGTCCGCTCACGCCATGGATATGGCAAAGGCAATGAAGATCCCAGATGCGCAGTTCCGCTGGTACGCGGCCTTTCATGACGAGGGCCACCATCCCCATCTTCACATGGTGTGCTACAGCGCAGACGCCAAGTCCGGCTTCCTCACCAGGCAGGGCATCGCGGACATCAAGTCCATGCTGGCGAAGGAGATTTTTCAGCAAGACCTCGTTGCAATCTATCAGCGCCAGACCCAGCGGCGGGATGAACTCACCGAGAATGCTGGAGAGGTCATGGCACAGCTCGTCACCGAGATGCAGACTGGAACGTTGGAGAACCAGCGCATCCAGCAGCTTATGGTGGAGCTGGCCCAGCGCCTCGTGTACTGCTCTGGCAAAAAGCAGTACGGCTACCTGCCGCCAGCGGTGAAGTCCCTGGTGGATGAAATCGTGACCGAGCTGGAGAAAGATCCCCGCATCGCCGCCGCCTATGACCTGTGGTACCGAGAGCAGGAGGAAGTGCTGCGGACGTACAAGGACGACCTGCCACCGCATGACCCACTCGTCCGGCAAAAGGCGTTCAAGCGGATCAAAAATATCGTCATCCAGGAGGCTGTGCGGCTTGGCCGTGTACCACCGCCCAATATCACGGCTCAGCCCGAGCCTGTGGATGAGCCGCCAGATGGTGAGCCTGCGGACGAGCCCGCCGACGCCGGAGAAGGTTCCCCTCACGCTCAATGGACAAGTCGCTACCGTACTGCCCGTCAGCTTCTGCAGGGCGATGAGGATTGCCCGCCAGATTTTGCGGCGGCGTTTGACCTGCTGTTCCAGGAGGCCGAAAGCGGGGATGCCCTGGCGATGGCCGACCTGGGACGGATGTACACAGAGGGCCTGGGACGGGAACCTGATCCTGAGCTGGCGCAGGAATGGTACGCCAAAGCGCTGGCCGCATTCCTGGAAGCGGAAAGGTCTGGGCCGGACCGCTGCACCCAGTACCGCATCGGCAGACTGTATACCGCAGGGCTGGGTGCAGAACAGGACTATGAGAAGGCCGCCCGATGGCTGGAGAAGTCCGCAGACGCCGGATACAAGTATGCGCAGTACACTCTGGCCGGGTTGTACCGGGACGGCAAAGGCGTGGAGCAGGACTATGCCGCAGCGCGAGAACTCTATGCCAAGGCGGCCACCTTCCCATATGCCGCCTTTGAGCTGGGAAAGCTGTCCCGGGACGGGCTGGGCTGCGAGGCGGATGAAGAACGCGCCGCCCAGTATTTCCGCCAAGCGTTCACCGGGTTTCAGATCATGGCGGACAGGTCACCGGATGATCGGCTCCAGTACCGCATCGGCTGGATGCTCCTCCATGGGGTGGGCATAGGTCAAGACGAGGCCGCGGCGCTGCCGTGGCTGGAGAGGTCAGCCCAGCGCGGCAATGCACTGGCAAAGTATCAACTGGGCAAATTCCTGCTTCTCGGTGCCGAGACAGTGCCCAAGGATGTGGATCTGGCGCTGAAGCTGCTCGCAGAGTGTGCGGAGCAGGGAAACCAATACGCCCAGTACACATTGGGCAAGGCGTATCTGCTGGGCGGGGACATCCCCCAGGATCAGGAGCAGGCCGTCCACTGGCTGAAACTGTCCGCCGAGCAGGGCAACCAGTACGCCAAATACTATCTGGATCGTGTGTACAGCTCCATTTTTTCGTCAACCGCTTCACTCCTCTATCACATGGGCCGCATCTTCCAGGAACAGCGCCCCCAGCCTGTAGCCAGTATGCGGGTGGCGGTGGACAGCAAGCTCAGAAGGAAAATCCGGGAAAAGAAGATCGCCATGGGCCACAAGCCGGACGATCATGAGGAGCAGCAGATGCAATGACAAGATTACAAAACGGGAAGGGCGGACGCCGGCCATGGCGTCCGCCCTTCTGATTGGAGGTAAAAATGCCCTACATCCATTTCACAGAGGAGCAAAAGCGCCAGGCCAATGCGGTTGACCTGGTGGAGTTCCTCCGCTTTAAGGGGGAGCCGCTGATCCGCTCTGGGCGGGAACTGCGCATGGAGCGCAACCACAGTATTACCGTCCGGGACAACGAGTGGTACGACCATGCCACTGAGAAAGGCGGCGGTCCGGTGTCCTTCCTTAAGGAATTCTACGGGATGGACTACCAGCAGGCGGTGCTGACCCTGCTGAACGAGGACGTCAGCCAGCTCTGCTCCCAGGTGGACATGCCCCGCGAGAAGGAGCGGAAGCCCTTCGCCCTGCCGCCCGCCAATGCTGACAACCGCCGCGTGTTCGCCTATCTCCTCAAGCACCGCTGCCTGGATCGGGAGGTGGTCACCACCTTCGTCCGGCTGGGGCTGATCTACGAGGAGCAGAAATACCACAATGCCGTCTTCGTAGGCATGGACAAGGACTGCCAGCCCCACCATGCCCACAAGCGTAGCACCAACAGCCGGGGGAAATCTTTCCGGATAACTGTGGAGGGCAGCGACTTCCGCTATGCCTTCAACTGGCCTGGTTCCAGCAGGCATCTGATGGTGTTCGAAGCGCCCATCGATATGCTCTCTTTTATCTCCATGCACCACGACAGCAACTGGGCCAAGCACAGCTATGTGGCCCTGTGCGGCACCTCCTCCCAGCCCATGCTGGGGATGTTGGAGCGGTTCCCCAGCATCGACACCGTCCACTTCTGCCTGGACAACGACCAAGCGGGGCAGCTCGCCACCAGGCGGCTGGCGAAGCTGGTACGAGACAAGGGGCTGGCGGTGAACGCACTGGTGCCCGCCTACAAGGACTGGAACGAGGATCTGTGCTCCAATTTTCAACAGGAGGATGTTCAATATGAACAGAAACTATCGTAACCACTGCCGCCGCCACGGGGCTGAGATGCTCTACCGGCAGCCGCTCAAAACTGCCCCCACCCTCAGTGCTGAGGAACTGGCGGAAGTCTACCGCGCCGCCATGACCACTGATCTGGACGTTTTGCGGGACACTGCCGTTCGGATGTTCCCCGAGCGGTTCCAGGAAAAGCCGCTCAATCTGTACTCCCACGTGGGCGGCGGCACCACTTTCCGGCACCACGGGGTGGTCACCCGGCCCGAGCGCACCATCGGCGCGGAGCCCATGAATCAGATCGGCGTCATGGCAGACGGCATGGCGTATCCGTATTGAGGTGAGCATCATGCCCCAACAATTCATCATCCTGATCATCGCCGCAATCGGCCTGTTGCTGATTGGCGGCGCTTCTTTTTTGTCCGGGCGCGGGTCGCTGGACAGCATCAAGTCCAAGCACGTGGGCGACGGCCAGCACGGCACCGCCCGCTGGGCCACACCCAAGGAGATCAGCAAAACCTTCCACCGCGTCCCCTTCCACCCCGCCCAGTGGCGGCAGGGGAAAAAACTACCTAAAGTCCAAGGGCTCGTGCTGGGCTCCCAGGGGACAAATGGAAAGATCACTGCCCTGGTGGATAGCGACGATATCCATTGCCTGATGATCGGTGCGGCGGGCGTGGGCAAGACGGCCTTCTTCCTGTACCCCAACCTGGAATACGCCTGCGCCTGCGGCATGAGTTTCCTGGCACTGGACACCAAGGGCGACCTTGCCCGGAACTACGGCGCCATTGCTCAGAAATACTACGGCTACCAGGTGTCCATCATCGATCTGCGTAACCCCACCCGCTCGGATGGGTTCAACTTTTTGACCCTGGCCAACGCCTACATGGATCAGGCGGTGACCAACCCGGATGACCTGGCAGCGCGGGCCAAAGCGGAGAAATACGCCAAGATCCTGTCCAAGACCATCATCAACCCAGAGGGGGACAGCTTCGGGCAGAACGCATTTTTTTACGACTCCGCCGAGGGGCTCCTCACTGCCGTGATTCTTCTGCTGGCGGAGTTTCTGCCACCCAAGAAAATTGACGGCGCTATGCAGGAACGCCGCCATATCGTGTCGGTTTTCAAACTGGTACAAGATCTGCTGGAGCCCTCCGGCACCAAAGGGAAAAGCCGCTTTCAGGTGCTGATGGGCCGCCTGCCCTCCGAGCACAAGGCCCGGTGGTTCGCCGGGGCTGCGCTGAATACCTCGGAGCAGGCTATGGCATCTGTACTGTCCACCGTGCTGTCCCGGCTGAATGCCTTCCTGGATACGGAGCTGGAGCAGACCATCTGCTTTGACAGCCCCATTGACGCCGAGAGCTTTGCCAGTAAAAAAACCGCCATCTTCCTGGTACTGCCCGAGGAGGATCAGACCAAGAACTTTATGGCGGGGCTGATGATCCAGAATTTATCCCACGAATTATTTTCTGTGGCAGATGAAAACGGCGGCAAGCTGAAGAACCGGGTGGTGCTGTTCTGCGACGAGTTCGGCACCATGCCACCTTTCGATGTGCTGTCCCTGTTCAGCGCCGGACGCTCCCGGAAGTTGACCATGCTGCCCATCATCCAGTCCCTGGCACAACTGGAGAAAAACTATGGGAAAGAGGGCTCCGAAATCATTCAAGACAACTGCCAGGATACGATTTTCGGCGGCTTTGCCCCCAACAGCCAGACCGCCGATGTACTCTCCCGGGCCCTCGGCAGCTATACCGTACAGTCTGGCTCCATAAGCCGGAGTAAGGGAGAAAACAGCCAATCTCTCCAGATGGCGGAACGGGCCCTTATGACCCCGGACGAGCTGAAGTCCATTCCAAAGGGCGAGTTTGTGGTAATGAAAACCGGCTCCCATCCCATGTGGACGAAGCTGCGGCTGTTTCTTGATTGGGGCATCACCTTCGGGGAACCCTATCAGACCCCGGAGCATGGGCAACGAAAGGTCTACTACGCCGGATGTCAGGAACTGGAGGAAGCCATCAAGCAGAGGTTTTTGCTTGGTGCAGACGAACCAAAGACAGACCGCTCCCGTCAGCGGGAGCGGTCTGCGCAGAAACACGGTATCCCTGTTCACCAGGAAGCCCAGGCGGGCCAGCCGCTGGCAACGATCCCCGATTTTCTAAAAAAACAAGATGGGCCGCCGCCCGCGGAAGGAGGGTGATACTTTGGCATATTATGATTCTATCTATCATGACCAGGAGCTAAGCCACCGGGCCAAGGCCGTGTATATCTACCTGAAAGATCACGCCAACAAGGAGGGCACCTGCTGGCCGGGAATCAAGACCATCGCCGCTGGGGTGAGTTTGTCCCGCTCTACAGTGAAGCGGGCATTGAACGATTTGGTAAAAGCGGGGCTGGTGGAGAAGGACAACCGCTGGCGAGAAAATGGGAGCTTATCCTCCAACCTTTATCGGATCAAATAGCAACAGTCCAGATCCTTCGCTTTGTAATAATTGTACCGTTGCCGAACACTTACAGTTTATCATATGTGGCGTATTTTTTGATCACGCCCACATAGGTTTCACTGACTGCCGCCGGTTTCAGGATTTCTTGGGAAATGTATATTATTATAGATACCCGTTTTCTCCATACCTCCCAAATGCTTCCTCGTCAAAATACCTTTCGTCCATCAGAACAAGGGGGATTTTGCCCAAATGAAATCTCCCAACAAACTGGAAGCCATCACGCTGTGAAGTATCTCATTTCCATCAATGCCTGCTTCCATACTGCTTGACTCTCTGCTACCGTCACATAAAATTGATTTTCACGAAATGAAGAATACCGCAGCAAAAGGTTTTGGCTATAAAGAGTTTCAAATTTACGAATATCTTCGTACTTTTGGCAATAGACATGATTCTTGTATGTTTCATATAGATATGGTGCCGTTGTATATAATTTGAATGTCACTCTGTCATCCAGGACACTGAGCATCATCGGCATGGTGCCGCAGTAACCGGATTCTACCACTACAATTTTCTTTTCTTTAACGGAAGAAAGGAGACGGGAAAGCAGGTCTTTCAGTTTCCCATGCCGCTCCAGTACCGCCAGCATTTGCTCTTTGCAGTAGGAGCGGTAATCATCGAAAGAAATATGACCGTATTCAAGAGCTTCGTAAACCGACAGCCGGATAGTGTCATCGATATCTTCCACACCCGATACATCCCTTAAAAAATTGCGGCTGATGATCCACGCATACAGGTGTTTTCTACCCCTGCTTCGATAGTACAGATATGGTAAAAGCGAATCTCTGAACAAGAAGATATACGCGGTTTCTTCCTCATGGCCTATCCAGCCGCAGTAATCCCGAATGCGTGTCAAAAATGCGCTTTTGGAACAAATTTCTTGAAAAGCCACCTCTCTTTTTATATTTTCCATCACCGACACAAGCTCGTATTCCGTGCTGCTGTATGTTGTTTCCGGCAGTCTGCTTCGATTGATCTTAAAGGGTTCATCACCAGCGTTCTTTATTACCCTGCGCAGCCGCGAAAGACAGGAATACTTGCTTTCCAGATAGTCATTCAGCTCCGTGTATCCTTCATCCATAAGATCATCAAGCATCTTCAATAACTGCTTAGCCTCATAAACATCAGCCGAAGAAAGCGGATTGTTTTCAAGCCGTTGCATCGCTTTCATGTAATATTTTTCATTGAACGAAATAAAGCCCATATAAATTTCACAACTCCCGGTTTGTCGAATTGATACGAGCAGAGTATGCCATCAATTCGAACGATGTTCAATCCCTTTTTTATAGGCCCTGACAGTAAATGGCAATGCCTCGGTATATACCGAGGCCCGCTTGTTGGTGGCTGCCGCCCCCAAACCCCCGGCACATCGAGGCAGCGGCGTCCGATGCACAAGCCGCCGTTGGCGTCTGCTGTATATACCGGCAGGAGAAAGCCGATGGCGGAGCCCCCGCCCCCGGAGGGCACACGATGGCCGCAGACCATACCATCACGAGTCGGCAGCGGTGGTGAGTAAGAGCGCACTTAGCAGAGGGCCTACAAAGAGAACGGAGCGCCTATGTCATCCCCAGACGCTCCCGCTTCGGTTCCCTCCTGCTGGTCGTTCACCGCCTTTCCAGCCTGTGTCATCCTGCCACAAATGAACCACCAGCCATGTAATGTATTCGGTGGTGAAACCAACCTTTATACATTACATCTCAACAACAAGTGGGGATGGGATCGCCAAAACATGTTCCATCCAGGAAAATCCGAAAAGCTTGGACTCGTCAATCGCTGTAGGGCAGGCGTCAAATTCTTTTTCATGAATGCCTCCCAGTTTGTGAAATACCGCGTGCTTACAGTGCCCCGCCGCTGCTTTTTACCACCCCGGCATACCACTCCGCACTGTCTTTTGGAATTCGTCTGCCTGTGGCATAGTCCACATATACCAGGCCGAAGCGTTGGTCGTAGCCCTCCGCCCACTCAAAGTTGTCGATCAGTGCCCACTGGAAATAGCCGTGCACGTCAACCCCGGCGTCAACAGCCCGGGACAAGGCTAACAAATAGCGGTGTAGGAAGTCGATGCGTCCTGGGTCATGAACCTTGCCGTCCAGCGCCACCCAGTCCCGGCAGGACAGGCCGTTTTCGCTGATGTAAAGGGGCAGATGGTACCGCTCCCAGACAAACCGGGGGCCCCACTCCAGGGCCTCCGGCGTGACAGGCCAACCAAAAGCGGTGCGGGGCCCGCCCATCGGGTAAGGCACATCCTCAGGGCCGTTCTCCCCCGCCCGCACGGCAATTCCGTTGTAGATGTTCAGTCCAATGAAATCCGGCTTTCCAGGGTTGTCCTCCAGACACAGGGGATCCAGCAGATCGTGGTGGGAAAAGCCGCCGAAGCCCTCTGGACGGGCAAACATCCTCTTGCGGGCGGCCTCTATGTCCTCGGCCCGCTCAGAGGCCGGATAGCACACCCCGCCGCAGGAGGCCAGCCCCACCACATTGGACGGGTCTATCCCCCGCAGGGCCTGGATGGCCAAAGTGTGGCCCAACAGCATATTCTTCCAGCATAAAAGCTGATCCTCCGGCCGCAGACGTAGCCCTGGCGCGTGCTCTCCGGAGCCATAGCCCATGCCGATGAAGCACTGGGGCTCGTTGATGGTAAACCAGTGTGTAACCCGGCCTTTGAAGTGCTCTGCTACCTCCCTGGCATAGGCACCGAAGGCCCGGGCGGTGTCCTCGTTCTGCCAGCCGCCCTTGTTCTGGAGCGCCTGAGGCAGATCCCAGTGGTAAAGGGTCGCCCAGGGCTGGACGCCCGCCTCCAGCAGAGCGTCCACCAGCCCGTCGTACATGGCAAAGCCCGCGGGATTCCAATCAGTGCCACCGTTGGGCGCGATGCGGGGCCAGGCGATGGAGAAGCGGTAGGCCCCCAGGCCCATATCCTTCACCAGTGCCACATCTTCCCGCCAGCGGTGATAGCTGTCCGCCGCTACATCGCCGGTGTCGCTGTTTCGAACTTTACAAGGAGTATGGGAGAATGTGTCCCAGACACTCTCGCCCCGCCCATCTTCTTTTACGCCGCCCTCAGTCTGATAGGACGCGGAAGCGGCACCCCAGAGAAAGTCTTTCGGGAAATACTCCATAGCTTTCACCCTTACCTCAAAAAATTCAATATATCTCCGCTATATCCCTATAAAGGGCTCTATAGTTCATCATATGTGGCGTATTTTTTAATCACGCCCACATAGGTTTCACTGACATCTCCGGTCTCAGGGTTTCTCGGGGAATGGATATTATAAAGATATCCGCTCTCGCCATATCGCCCAACTTCCTTTTCGTCAAAATGCATTTCGTCCATCAGAACACTGACGATTTTGAGGCACATGGCCGCGTGTGCCCCGTCTGCCGACAGATCTCGTTCCCACTCCAATTCGCATTCCAGATTCAAGAAGCACTCCCTGATTCTGGGCGCGTCAATCTTTCCAGCAGGCTCGGCAGTCAGCCCAGCCGCCGTGATTTCATCCTGGTCAAAGCCATTGTGTTCAATCGTAGCCATGCATTTCATAAATGCATCTTTTGACGGAAAGTTAATCACGCAACAGCCGCGTTCTTTCAAAGAGGTATACATATGCCCGCTTTTATGGACGCTGGCAAAAATGCAGTGATACCCTTCTTCCCCGGTAAATGTGCACCAGGACTGCATGGTCGCGTTGGGCATACCGTTCGCCTTATAGGTCGTCACAACCACAAGAGGGGAAGGAATCGCCATAACGTGCTCCATCCAAGAGAACCCGTAGAGCTTGGACTCGTCGATCACGGAAGGGCAGGCGTCAAATTCCTTTTTCATACGTTTCTACATCCTCTCAAACACCGGCATATACTCGATGGGCGCGTCCACGGTGACGGTCTGCCCCCCCTGGAACACCCGGTCGGTGGAGGTGAGCTTCCACTGCCCGGAGGGCAGGTAGACCTCCCGGCTGAACTGGTTGAGCTGGAAAACGGGTGCGGCCAGATACTTGGAACCGAACATATATTGATCCTGGATGTCCCAGCACTTACCGTCCTCCGGGAACTCGTAGAACATGGCCCGCAGCAATGGGGAACCGTTCTCGTGGGCCTCCTGATACAGAGACTTGATATAGTCGTGCATGGCGATGCGCACATCGTAGTATTTTCTCATGATGGCGTAATTGTCTTCGCCGTAGCTCCACAGCTCGTTGGGCTGGCCGGTGTGCAGATAGCCGCCGCCCCAATCCCGATCATCCAGAGCGGGGATATTGTATGGGCCCCGGTCTCCGTGCATCCGCAGAACGGGAGAATACACCGCGAACTGATACCAACGGATCAAAAGCTGCTGGAAATCCGGGTCGTTTACATCGTCGGTCATGAAACCGCCGATGTCGGTGGTCCACCAGGGGATACCCGCCAGACCCATATTCAGACCGCACTGGAGCTGGTCGTAAAACGCCTCAAAGGTACTGGGCACGTCGCCGGACCACACCACGTTGCCGTACTTCTGGGAGCCCGCCCAACAGCAGCGCAGCAAATTCACCACAGGCTTCCCCTCTTTGACCATCTCATCGTAGAAAGCCCGGCTGAACATCTGGGGATACAGGTTGCTGAGGGCCAGGGCGGGGCCGTCGCAGTAGCGGTAGTGCTCGAAGTCATACACGCCCAGGTCCGGCTCGGAGTTGTCCAGCCAGAAGGCGTCGATGCCCAGATCATAGTAGTTGCGCTTGCACACATCCCACACATACTTCCGGGCTTTGGGGTTGAAGGCGTCGATCTCCACACAGTCCCCCTGGTAGTCGTAGGTCTGGAGGGCACCCCGCTCGGTGCGCATGAGCAGACCGCGGTCCAGCATAGGCCCGAAGTTCTCGGAGCGGCGATCCACCGATGGCCACACGGACACGATCACCTTGATGCCCATAGCATGAAGCTCCTCCACCATGGCCTTGGGGTCGGGCCAGTAGGTCTTGTCGAATTTCCAATCGCCCTGGACGGTCCAGTGGAAGAAGTCGATGACGATCTGGTCGATCTTGATGCCCTCCTTCTGGTACTGCCGGGCCACGGTGAGCACCTCATCCTGGGTGCGGTAGCGCAGTTTGCACTGCCACAGGCCCATCAGGTCCTCGGGGAACATCTCCGCCCGTCCGGTGACAGCGGTATAATTCTCCAGGATGGCCTTGGGCGTGTCAGCCACCGTGACCCAGTAGTCCATCTCCTTGGTAGCCCGGGCCACCCACTCGGTGTAGTTGTTGCCAAAGGTCACCCGGCCCACGGCGGGGTTGTTCCACAAAAAGCCGTAGCCCAGGGAGGACACAGCGAAGGGAACAGAGATCTGGGAGTTGCGCTGGGCCAGTTCCAACACACAGCCCTTCCGGTCCATGCAGTCATCCTGATACTGACCCATGCCAAAGATCTTCTCGCCTTTATTGGCCTCAAATTTCACGTTCAGAGCGTACTCACTGCCGCCGATGACGCCCTTCCACTCCCGGCTGAAAATCTTCAGGCAGCGGCTCTGGCGGGAAATGGTGCCGTCATAGGCCCGGAAATACTCCCGCAGGATCAGCTTATCGTCTTTAAAAAAAGAAATGATGCCCGCGTGGTTCACCGTGGCCTTGACGCGGCCATAGGCGATGGTGGCATGCTCCCGCTTGTCGATGGTACCGTCCCCCACCCAATGGTCCACTTCCTCAATGACGATCTGGGTCTGGCCATTCTCCGCCAGTTCCGTCAGCGCCCAGTTGTTCCCGGAAAATGACCGCTGCATGGTGGCGCGCACCCGCAAGGAATCCTTGCCCCAGGGCTCGATGCGCAGCTGCTCCCCCTCGTGGAAGCACACCAGAGCGGAATTGTCTTTTATAAATTTCATCGTGATTCTCCTATCATAAAGCAGAGATCAGCAGGAATCCTCCGCTGTCAAGTCTTTTACTGTTCCACCCGGCTGGACATTTCCAGTCACAGTTATAATTTGGGGAACGTAAAATTTAGGGCGCTCAATGGCGCTGAGAAGCTCTTCTGCCGCCGCTTTTCCCAGACCAGCGGCGTTCTGCCGGTAGGTGGACAGGCTGGGCCGCAGGATGCTGGCCAGATGGATGCCGTCATAGCCGAAGCAGCTCACGTCCTCCGGGACAGATAATTTCATCTTTTCCAGCGCCGTCAGCCCGCCCAGGTAGCACATATCGTCGGGGAACAGGATACAGCTGGGCGGCGTTTTCAGCGCCATCAGCCGCTGCACGGCCTGACCGGAATCCCTGGGCTCATGGTACCGGGCCGGGATCACATACTCGTCGGGCACATCTATGCCATCATCCCGGCAGCCCCGATAAAACCCGGCCAGCCGCTGACGGGTCACATCGCCGTCCTCGCCATGGATGAAGGCAAGGCGGGTATGCCCCATCCCGCGAAGATAACGTATAATTTCTTCCATGCTGCCCACGTTGTCGCTGACCACGGCGGTCCGCCCGTGATAAATACGGTCAATGGACACCACCGGGATATCCCCTTCCACCAAACGCTGGACATTGTCCCAGTCCCACACGGCCTGGACGATGATAACGCCGTCGCACTGCCGGTACTTGGCGTGCTCGTAAAAGCCCTCCTCATGGTGGCAGCTTAGCAGGGTAATATCATAGCCGTGGGTCTCCATGGTGTCCCGGATCGCCTCCAGGATGATGGAGAAAAACTCATGGGCCAATTTGTTCTGGAACAGAATGCCAATGTTATGGCTGCGGTTGGTTTTCAATATCTGAGCCGCCGCATTGGGATAATACCCCAGTTCACGGGCTGTTTTTTTCACAAACTCCGCCCGCTCGGGGCTGATCCCCGGCTTGTCATTCAGCGCTTTCGATACCGCCGCTACGGACAGCCCGCATTTTTCCGCGATGGTTTTGATGGTCACCACAGCGCCTACCCCCTCGTATCATCGAATCAGTGATTAAACGTATTCCACAGCCCGATTATACGGATATTTTCAGTTCGCGTCAATCCCTTTCACCCTAAACGACTTATTATGCCCATGTTCCCTGCGGCGTCAGGATTCTCATTTCAAAGGGCTGCAAATGAACCTTCTGCCCATCCAGCCGGAGATTCTGTCCGTGAACCGTATTGTTGAAAAAGAATTGGTAGCGGCCATCTTCCCCAACACGGCTGGACGACTCCACCCCCTGGGGCAAAAGCATATGGGGGATGTCGTTCCCCCGGAATATCTCAATCAGCAGGGTGCGGTACATGGCTCGTTCCCCGATGGTACCCACGTAATAGGCGGTGCCCGCTCCGAACTGATTCTTGGTGATGGCCGGAGTGCCGCCGTAGAACCGCCCCTGGTACCGAGCCAGCACCTGGGCGGTGTCCGGCTCGATCAGGTCGCACCAGCCTGTGATCTTGTAATCACCGCCCCGCTCCACCACTAAATTCTGGACAGCGGGGCCGATGGCGTCGTATTCCGTCACATGGCAACCGCACAGATTCCGGAACAGGGTGGGCAGCTCCTGGCCTAAGATGCAGTTGCCGTTTTTGTCCTTCACGCCGCTGCGGCAGGTGACCACCACCGCGCCGCCTTTTCCTGCGAAGTCCTCCAGGCGGGCCACCACCTCTGGTTCAGTGATGAAGTGGGTAGGAACAATCACCACCTTGTAGCCTTCCAGGGAGGCGTGCTCCTCGATGACGTCCAGATCCACCCCAAGGTTCATGCAGGCATCGTGGAACCGCCGCAGCTGTGTCCAGTAAGCAAACCCCTTGGACTGTTCCTGGTTTTTCAGCGCGAACTCCTGATCCGCAGAGTAAAGCATGGCCACTTGGCTATGTACCGTGGTGTCTCCCAAACCCGGCAGCTTTTCCAACCGTCGGCACAGCTGCTCCAGCTCCTTCAGACGGCGGTTGGGCACGTTGTTGTGATCCAGCAGGCCGTGGCAAAACATCTCCGCCCCGGTGCGGGAGGTGCGCCAGCGGAAGAAGCTGAGCAGATCCGCGCCGTGGGCCACAGCCTGGAGGGCATACCCCTCCAGCATCCCCGGCTCCATAGCTGGGGAGATGGGGGCCCAGCAGCCCATGGGACCGCCCAGCTGCTCCATGATCCAGAAGTTTTTCCGTTTGAAGCCCCGGACAAAATCCAGGGCGAAGGCGTTGGAATAGGGTTCCTCCGGATCCTCCGGCAGCAGGATGGGTGGATAGTTGTCATAGGAGGCCACATCCAGCGGGGCAAACTCCCTGTGGAAGTCTGGCATATGTTGAGGGAAGCAGGCGTTGGTGGTGATGACGGCCTGGGGGTCAAAGCTCCGAATCATATCACACTGAAACTGGACGAAATCCGCAGTGGACTGGGCGCAGAACCGCTCATAGTCCAACAGCCAGGCCGGATTATACCAGTTGGGACAGTTGCCTCTTCCCAGCAAAGGCTGAATCTGCTCCCAGTCACTGATTTCGCCACTCCAGACCTCGTTTCCCCAGGCTTTATTCAGGACATCCAGAGTGCCGTATTTTTCCTTCAGCCAACTCCGAAACGCCGCGCGGCAGGCGGGACAGGTACATTGATTGCTGTCCAGTTCGTTGTCCAACTGCCAAGCGAAAATCTCTGGCTTCCCAGCGTAGCGCCTCGCCATCTCCCCCACGATCCGGCCAGCATACTTTCGGAAGGTAGGGCTGGTCAGGCAGCGGTGGCCCCGGATGCCGGTATCGGTGGGTTTTCCGTCACGTTCCCAGCGCAGCGTATCCGGATGGGCCTGGTACAGCCACATGGGCGGACAGCAGGTGGGCGTACCCAAAATAATCTTCATATTATGACTGGAAAGCACTTCAATGGCATCGTCCAACCAGTCAAAGTGAAACTCCCCGTCCCGGGGTTCCATACGGCTCCAAGCGAACTCCCCAATACGCACCACATGGGTCCCGAGAGCCGCCATGCGGGCAGCGTCTTCCTCCCACATGGAACGCTCCCAGTGTTCGGGATAGTAGTCGATTCCAATTCGTATCATAGCAAAGCCCTTCCACTACTAATTTGATAAACCTGCAATACGGTTATAAAACTCCTGCAGCACGTGAAACGCCATTTTGCGATGTGTTTTGTCTGGTGTGAGCAATCCTTTTCGGTTGTAGTAATCCTGAACCAGGGCAGTCCGCCTGGGGCAACGGAAGTCATAGAGTATCCAGGGCGTCATGCCTTTGATGTAATCGATTTTGGTGATCGTTTCCACCTGACGCTGGTAGATATACGCCTGACACTCTTCCGTGCCTTTTTCATTGACCGTACCATGATGTCCATACAGGGCATCCGCGCCAAACTCTGTGATAATGACTGGTTTTATGGGCGCACTGTTTTGGAACAGTGCAGGCAGCTTGGCAAAATCCGGCTCATACCAACCCAGATATTCGTTGATGCCGATGATATCAAGATAATCTGCCAGCCGATCAGCGATTTTATTTTCAGCAGAAACAAGGCAGGCCGCTGATACCATCCGCGTCGGGTCAATTTTGTGCGCACAGTTCGCCAGCCTGCTCATAAAAGTCAAACGTTCCTCTGTATCCAAGTTCTCGTTCCCCACAGACCAGATGATGACAGACGCCCGATTCCAGTCCCGTTTTACCAGCTCAGTCAACTGATTTTCCGCATTCGCATATACTTCCGGCTTCTCAAACTGGATCGACCAATACACCGGGATCTCCTCCCAGAGCAGCAGACCGGCCTCATCCGCCAACTCCGCCATCCGCTCGTTGTGGGGATAGTGGGCCAGACGCATAAAGTTACAGCCCAGTTCCTTTGCAATGCGGATGTTCTCCAGCCGTTCCTCATCCGTCAGCGCTTTTCCATTGAAAACGCTCTCCTCATGACAGCTGACGCCCCGGAGGAACAATGCTTTTCCATTGAGAAAAATGTCCTTGCCCCGCACCTCGATCATTCGGAAACCTACACGATCCTGGACAGCATCCTCTTGAAAAGACGCCTTAATCTCATACAGCTTTGGATTCTCGGGCGACCAAAGCTCGGGGTCAGCCCGAAACAGCAGCTGCCCATGCCCTTCCTGAATAAGGATCTCCTTCTCAATGCCCATTTCCGAAATTGTCAGCCGCGCCGTGCCGGAAACCTGTTCTGAAAGGCACATCTCCGCCAAAATATTTTGATAGGAGCCATCCGGGTTCAGACAAATACGAAAATCTTTGATATAAATCTCTGGAAGCCGCACAAGGGAGATATCCCGGTACAGCCCGCCATAGGGGAACCAGTCTGTGTTATCCATTGGAACGCCGTCTGGCCTTCGGGACGCGTCCACCACCAGCAGGATTCGGTTCTCTCCCTCAATCAAAGCGGAAGTAATGTCCAGAAAAAACGGCGTAGAACTGCCCTCATGTGTCCCAATGTACGTCTGATTCAAGAAAACATGGCAGATGTAATTCGCCGCGCCTATGCGGAGAAACGTGTTTCCCTGATGGCTTTTGTAATAAAACTTTCTGGTAAACACCATCGAGGAATCATAATATTTCAAATCCTCCCGGAACAGGTTCCAGCATACGGGGAGCTGGATAACCGGCCATTCATCAAAAGAATAGTCCAGGGGAAGCGTATTTCCAAGTTCATCGGTTTGAATTTCTTTGTACCAGTCATTCCGCAGACAGGTATTGTACCAGTCCACGCAGTAGTGCCACAGTCCGTTTAAAGATTCCTGGGGTCTGCCACCCATAAAAATCATGCTCTGGGCAGTCGCCAGGTTCTCCCTGCAATTTATATCCATTGTGTCTTCCCTGCTTCCTTCTCAATATAGATCGCTAGTGATCTCGAATTCCTCCGGCGCACCGCCGGTTTTCTCCACCTTACGAAAGATAGGCATAGCAACCTGGCTGGCGGTATAGATCATCAGGATAGGCATACAGAAAAAGCCGATGAAGATCAAAACGATATTCACCTGCGTGAAAAAGAGAAATTGCAGGAACAGGATGCCGATCAGGCCCATAGAGCGGCCAATGTAGCGGATAAAGATGTTCCGCGCGTTGGTTAGCGCGGCAAGGAGGCTGTTCTGATACCGCGCCTCCAGCGGAAAGATAAAGAGAAAATGAATGGTGAGCAGCAGCACCATCATCACGGCCATCAGCAGGAAAATGATAGGATTACCCTCCAGCTTGTCAAAGCACTGCCAGTTGATCCAAATAGCGTAAATACCCACCAGGAGGACAAGGGACAGAGGGACACCGTGTTTCAGGTTCTGGACATAGGCGGACCAGAACGACCGGGTCATACCGAGCTCCTCCCGGTCCTCCGTCATTTTCAAAGTGACAGAAAAGGCAGCGGCGGTAGAGGCCCCAATCGTAACCAGGGGCAGGCAGCCAATGACCCAGTAGAGGTTCAAAATCAGAAGGTTGGTGATTTTAATGCCCACTTGGATGATGGGGGAATCAATGCGCAGCTTCATAGTCTGCTCCTTTCTGCCCAGGCGTCTCGGGCCGCCGCAGAGGGCGGCCCG
>CATKZW010000027.1 GCA_949841465.1 uncultured Oscillospiraceae bacterium | reverse complement strand
GAGACTGAGAACTTGACCCTGCTGTCCTACAGCTATTCTATCATGGGCATCTCATAGCCTGCTGCCCTAAAGTGAACTAAGCAGACACACTCTAAATCGTCTGCAAATCTTATTATACGAGGAGAATGAAAATGGTAAATAGATTCTGTAAATGCTACCATCACCTGGCAGGCAAGCCCGATGCCGCCGCCAATTTCTACAACGACCGCTTTATCCCCACCCATTGGGCATTGAACTATTTCAAGCTCAGCGAGTGCTGGGGCGTCAGCCTGATGGGCTGCTGTAAGGACTGCGGCGGCGAGCTGGAGGAGATCATTTCGCTTCCGAATGGCCTGACTGGAGACGCGCTGTTCCAGGCCATCTATGACATCGTGCAGACGGTCCACCCCTATGATGTAAAATCCGACGCCCTGGGCTATTACGGCAGATGCAAAGAACGCAGTGAGTTCTACAAGCGGCGCGACAACCGCAAACAGTCCCGAAGGAGCAAAGAATTTCTGGAGCTGTTTAACGACTGGGACCGGGAGGCGGCGCGGCTCTGGCTGGAAAAGCATTTCCCGCCGGAGAAGCACACCGAAGTCTTTCGGGACACCGGCGGAAGTTTGTTCAGCACCGTGGTCCGCATGGCACAGGACAATGGCGATTTTGGCAAGGCGGGCGCCATCCTGGATTATTACCTGCCCTGTGAGCATGAGGGGAGCACGAGAGAACGGGTCAAGCTCACTGCCTATGAATTTGACTTTGTGCCCATCCTCAATTATGGGTGCGAGGGCATTTACATCGACTGCTATTTGAAGGGCAAGTTTGACGAATCCGGGCGATCCTCCATCCACGTTGGCACGCTGAAAACGCTGAGGCGGGACTTGGAGTGCGCCCAAATCATGGGCGAGCTGTGCGGATCGCTGATGCACCACGCATTCGAGTATGTCAATCGCGGGGAAAATCTGCACCGCTACACACCGGCTAAACAGTTGGAAGCGGAGTACCAGCGTCAGCTGGAGCAGGCCGGAAAGGCGGATAACGATGAGTGAGACTCAAATGGACGGCAGGCTTTACCTGATTGAGCGCCTGGACAAGGATACGGACTACCGCTATTACGCAGAACATGGTGAGATTGGCGGTATCCCGGATGTGATCGGCTATGAGATTCCTGACCATGCGAGGAAATTTCGTACAGAAGAAGACGCGATGAACTTCATCCGCACTGAGCTTCCGGAATGGGGGCGTGAGCTGCACAAAACCACAGGGCTGTGCTTTGCTGACTTCGATACGGCTGATGCCCTTCAGCTGAGGACAATGCTGTGGTATGGGATCGAAATTCCAGACAGCTTGCTGGAGCCCACCGCTGGACGGCTGAGGCTTTGGAGATGTTCAGGGGAGTACAGCAGGCAGGCAAGTTAAAAATTGGGGCCGTTTCCGTTTGCGGCCCCCAAAATACAAGGGAGTTTTGAAAAATAAAAGACAATATTTCCTATGAGCTTCGCAACCGCATCGTGGAGGAGCACCTTCACTGTATTGACACCGTGATTTGGCAGAACTGGACGCTGATCCGGGCCGCCCGCCTGGAGCGGGACGACGTGTACCAGCAGCTGGCCATCCGGCTGATCCGCTGCGTGGACACCTATGACCCTGCCAAGGGATCGCTGAAGAAGCGCATCTATGCCCAGCTGAAATATGAGCTGCTCAACTGTAAGGAGGTCCGCCGCCTGACCGGCGTCACCGGCGCACCCAAGGAATTTCGCCGGGGAAACATCGTTTCCCTCAACGCCATCCCGGAGGACAGCGAGTTGTATCGGGACTATCTGGCGGCGTAAGCGATGGAAGCTTCGATTGCTCAGCGTATGCGTGAGGCGCTGCGTTGGCTGTTCTCGTCGGACGAACCCCAATGGGTGGACGCGGAGGAAGTGGTCAATGACCCGGAGCAGGACGTCAAATTCCTTCGCTTCCAGTTGACCCAGGTGCGCGCGGAACTCACCGAGCTGAACCAACGGCCGGACAGCTTTCCCCAGAGCTTCGCGGCTTTGTTCCATATGCCGGAGGAAATGCTGCGCCAGCTGCCCTGCCGCTATGAGATCGGGCGGTCTGGCGGAAGCTGGGCTGTGGTGCTGGAGCGGTGCGTATTCTGCGGCTGTGCCCTTGAGGTGGTGCCGTTTCACACCCGGCGGGACGCTCTGCTGTACGCCGCGCTGCTGCAAAAGGCGGGATACCACCCCAAAAATAACCAGTCGTGCTCACAGTGCTATGGCGAATATCTGGAAACGACGGATCTATCCGTGAAATGAAGGGAGATAACATCATGCCAAGTCAAAGCAATCAACCCCTGCGGGACCGTATGCTGGCCGTCATGGCCGACGTGAATGCCCAGGTGGCAGAGCGGGAGGAGCTGGTGGAGGCCATCGCCATTGCCCTGCTCACCCGGAAGAACCTGTTTATCCTGGGCGCACCCGGCCAGGCCAAGAGCTACGCCATCAACCAGTTCCGCGCCCGGATTACCGGGGCCCGGCAGTTTGAGCGCCTGCTATCCAAGCAGACCGACGAGGAACAGCTTTTCGGGCGCATTGACCTATCCAGCCTGCTCCCCGGCTCCGTGCCGGAGTCCGTTGTGAGCGGCGATGAGCTCTACCAACGTCTGCGCTCAAAGCTGGAATGCTTTGTGGAAAGCTTGCCTGGGCAAAAGGACACGCCGTCCACCTATGAATTGCTGAGGGCACACACGTCCGCGTTGGAGGATTACCGGGCGGCTCTGGCTGCGCTTTACACCGGCGAACCCTCTGTGAATACCGCTGGGAAGATCCCCGAGGCGGATATTGCGTTCCTCGACGAAATTTTCAAGTGTAACGATGGGGTGCTCAACTCCCTGCTTACCGCCCTCAACGAACGCAAGTACACCAACGAGGGCCGTACTTATCCCATCCCCACGGTATCCTTCTTCGCGGCGTCTAATGAAATCCCCAATTTCAACGATCCCCAGGAGAAGATTCTGGAGGCCCTGTATGACCGCTTGGAGCTGAAGGTGGTGACGGACAACATCGCGGACCGCTCCAAGCGGCTGGCGGTGCTGGCAGATAAGCAGGCGGGCCGTTCCGGGCAGATCACCGCGTCTATCACGCTGGACGAGCTGGAACGAATGCAAGCCGAGGTGGCGGGCGTCCCTGTGCCCGATGTGGCGAATGAACTGGCGGACGATATCCTGTGCCAGCTCCGCAAGGACGGCATCCCGGTATCCGACCGCAAATACCTCAACTACTATCCTATCGCCCAAGCCAAGGCGTGGCTGTCCGGCCATGCCCAGGTGGAGACACAAGATTTGCTGGCGCTGAAGAATTATCTCTGGCAGAAGCCGGGAGACCGGGCTGTGGTGGAGGCTACGCTGAACCGAATGTGCGTCAACCCCATGCAGGACAAGGTCAACAACATCCGGACCATGGCCATAGATGTTCAGACGGAGTTTGAGGCCGCGGCAGCCGACCAGAGCAAGCCCAACGCGGGCAGCAAGGCCCTCATCAAGCTGCGGGGCGAGCTGGTGCGGCTGTATGGCGAGCAGCAAAAGCTGGCGGTGTCTGTCCAGTCGGACAGTGAAAAGGTACTGACGGACGGTCTTTTAGCCGACATGGAACAGATCAGCAGGAAAGCCCACGAGGCGGTGGGCTTCACCTACACGCCGTTGGAGCAGCTGGCGGCGCTGCAATGAGATTCAGGGGGAAGGCATGTACTGCTATATTTATGAGTTGCTCCAGGCCCCGGTTCTAGAGGAGAAATGGACGACAGAGTGGGATATCAGCGAGCACCCGGACGCTTTTCCTATTGCCGATTGGGTCAATACGGCGGAGGACCGGGAGGATGCCATTGCCCATTTTGGTGCATGGCTGGAGCAGAACCGGCTGGGCCGGTATACTGACGGCGCATTTTCTGTGGATGCGGAGGCCGCCGACCGTTACTTTGAGGGGCGATTTTCCAAATTTCAGCAGGCTGTACGTATTTTACAGCAGTTGGACGAAATGCAGTTTATCCACGAGCATGATTGGGTACAGCAGCTGATCGACCAGCTCGGCCAGCTCTTTACCTACAAGAATGGTGACTATGTGCTGTGGAATAACAACACACCAATACCTTTTGAGGAATTTCTGCGCAAGGCCCAGCCCGGTCAGCGCTATTACTTTGGGGCTGTGCTGACTTACAAATAATATGAGGAGGAAAAAGTATGTTAAACCATATTGAAATCATGGGCCGTCTGGGCCGCGATCCCGAGCTGCGCCACACCCAAAGCGGAACCCCGGTGGCCAGCTTCTCGCTGGCGGTGGACCGGGACTTCAAGGACAAAAGCACCGGCGAGCGTGCCACCGACTGGATCGACGTGGTGGCCTGGCGCTCCACCGGGGAGTTCGTGAGTAAGTATCTCTCCAAGGGCCGCATGGTCGTGGTGGAGGGCCGTTTGCAGATCCGGGACTGGACGGACAAGGAGGGCGGCAAGCGCCGCGCGGCGGAGGTCATTGCCAACAATGTGTACTTTGCCGATTCCAAGCCTGGTGACGGTCAACGTTCTGGACAGAGCAAATCGACCAAAGAGGATAATGATTTTGGGCTGCCTGCCGGCTTCCAGCCCGGTGACAGCTTCGCAGACCTTGCAGATGACGACGGCGATCTGCCGTTCTGAGAAACAGCGGCGGGAGGGGATACCCTCCCGCCGCACCTTAAAAATAAGGAGGATGATTTATGCCAACCTGTTTATTGTGCAAAAAGGATGTAACAAGCGGCTATGTGGTGTGCGGCGACTGCGCCGAGAAAATGAAGCCTGGGACTATGCAGCCCGTCCTAAGCGGTTTCGCTGCGTGGTTGGGTGAAAATATTGCGCACGACCCCACAATCGTGCCCTGTACTATATGTGAGTTTGGAAGATCGGACGCCTGCCTTGACCTTTCCATGTGCGGCAAAGGAATCATTGCCTGGCTTCGAGCCAAAATGGACGAATTTATGGAGACCTCCGGCCATGACGGTATTCTGGGGCGACTGAAAACTGTGTGTCCCTTTCCCCAAGTGCTTGATGATTTGGACGACACTGATGGACCTGGTAAGGGCGATCCCCGCAGAAAAATCGGTTATATTCGGACGGACGATGATAACTACAGCTGGTGCACAGTTTGGGCTAGTCATTGGGACTTGGCGACGCCGGAGAACAAATCCGAAATGATGAGCACCTATAAGGCGCTGACCGCAAAAGATGCGCTACTGCCGGGATAACAAGCGTACCAGCACCGATATCTTGTCCCGGGAGCTGGTGAAGGAAACGCTGAACCAGAAGACCAACAACTATGAAAAACTGGCCAACATCAGCTATGATAAGAAGGACGGCGTGTTCCGGGCGGAAAATCTGGCGCCAGACGACGCCATCGACGTGCCGGCCTGCTGCCGCAAAGCGGAGGAACTGTTCGAGCTCTATCAGAAGTGCGCCAACCGCAAGCAGATCGAAACCATTTGCGTGAATTACCTGCGGGGACTGGAGGCCACCAAACTGAGCATCACGGGGCATATGTATTTTGTCCCCCGCACCCATATGGACAAAGTGGATGTGTTCGAGGATTTCATCACCCTGCTGGGCGGCTTCAACCGGAAAGACACACCGTTGATGGTGAACAGTTTCTACATCATCGACGATGAAAAGCAGCGATCCAAGATGACCGAGGAATTCTATGCGGCGGTGAAAAAGGAGATTGCCGAGTACCAGGAGCGGGCAGATTATTTTATCAAGTCCGGCAGTCAGAGCCCGGCGGTAATGGAACGCTGGGTAATGAAAATCCAGGCGCTGGAGGAGAAGAAGAAGCACTATGAGGGTGTGCTCCGCCGGGAGCTGGATGGGCTGGATGATGAGTTTGCCACGCTGAAGTTCCTGTCCCAGGAGTTGCAGGTGAGGGCGAACAATATTCGGTTTCAAAAGGCGGCATAATAAATAGCAATGTACGGGGAGGATGGCCTCCCCGTACATTTTTAACAGCAATAGTGATGTAGATGTGTAAAGAAACCAGACAGCTTTAGACATAACGTAACCTTTTTGCTTTAAGATATGCCAATCTACCCATTCCTCCAGCGTAAATCGCTTATTAATAAAGCCGTATCTATCAACATCGTAAGCTGAGCCCCAGGGCAGAGGCTGTGCTCAAGGACCAGGCCAACAAACAAGACACCTGCTGGCCTGGTATTAACACCATCACCGCAGGGGTCATCCTCTCCCGCTCAACTGTGAAACGGGCACTGAATGATTTAATCAACGCGGGATTGGTGGAGAAGTCTAAGCGCTGACGCAAAAATGGAAGTTTGTCCTCCAATTTGTATCAAGTAAACCGCTGATAAAGTATCTAACCAGCATGGTTGTCCATTACCGCAATGACAGCTTTAGTCGTGTGTTTGCCGTCCGTCACCGTCAGCTCGATATCCCTGTCCGTCTCTACCAGAACCACAGCCAGAGCCTCGCCGTAATAGGTGTCAGTCCTGCTTTCACAGTAGCCGATTCTATTATAGGGGCAGGCACTACCCAGCCCAAGCAACCTCCCGCCGGATATCTTCACTGTGAGGATACCCCGTTCCAGTGGCTTGAGAGTTCCATTTTTGTCCGTGTATTGCAGGCGAATGTGACACAAGCGGCCCGGAGATACGGAAGTTTCCTCCGGCAATACCCGCAACTGCGTTTCAGGATCAGCTGTTTTTAGGGCACACCGCCCAATCTCTTTACCGGAGCGGTCATAACTCACCGCTTCCACCCTGCCATCCTCATAGGTGCAACAGAACCGGGCAATGCAGTCCCTTTTCAGCTCTTTTCTCCCCACAGCTTTTCCGTTTACCAGCAGTTCCACACTGTGGGCCCTGGCATAAACCTCCACATTGGCTGGCTTCCCCGCCCACCCCCGCCAGCTCCAGCTAGGCATGGCGTTGGACATCTTCCAGGCGGAGGGAGAGTGTTTCTCGTTGGTGTGGTTCACCGGACACACTGCAATATAGGGACCTTTTTCCTGCTCTAGGGCCACCCGGGTATAGAAAGCCTCCCCCAGGGGGCGGCCCGTCAGGTCAATCCGCCCGGAGCCAGCGGACACCCAGCCCAGGCCGCCGCCAAACTGGGGGGTATAGTCTTTATACTCCCAGGAACCGATGGATACCTCGCCCAAGTAGTCTATCCCCGCCCAGACAAAATCCCCAATGATGCGAGGGTCCAGCTTGGCCAGCTCCCGGAAACGGTAGGCATCGGAGCAGAAGGTTTCACTGCCCAAAATCAATCGGTCTGAATACTTTCTCAGGTCACGCCTGTAGCGATTGATGCCATAGTTATAGCCCGCTATGTCCATATTGGCAAAAGCGTCCCGGGTACGCCAGTCGCAGGGGGGCAGCGTGGCACCAAATTTCATAAAATCGCCCCCCAGCAGGCCGGCCAGATTGTTGAAAAACTCGCTGCCCACCGCTTTTCTCTTCACTCTTTTTCCGGACTGTTTCGCTTTTTTGGCTTTTTGGACCTCCTTCCTGGCCTTTTCATCGCTGTACACTCCAAAGCCAATGGAGCTAAGGAAGTTAAAGAAAATGTTCACACCGCAGGTGACGGGCCGGGTGGGGTCCAGCTGGTGCAGATACCCGGTCAGCTCTCCGGTCAGCTCAATTCCTCGGCGCTGGGCAGTTTCGCTGACTTCGTTCCCTGTGGAATACAGAACGACGCAGGGGTGGTTATAGTCCTTCTCCACCATGTCCGTCAGGTCCTGCCTCCACCAATCGTTGAAATAGTCCACATAATCATACCTCGTTTTGTGGATGTACCAGTGGTCGATGTACTCATCCATCACCAGCACACCCAGATGGTCACAGGCATCCAGCAGGTATTTGGAGCAGGGGTTGTGTGCGGAGCGGATGGCATTGTAGCCGTTCTCCTTCAAAATGCGAATCTTTCGCCACTCGGCATCCTCATAACAGCAGGCTCCCAGCACACCGTTGTCGTGGTGGATGCAGGCCCCCTGGAGGATGGCGCGCTTCCCATTGAGCAGCAAGCCGTGGCGGCCCCATTCCAGGGTACGCAACCCGAAGGTAGTTTCCGCACTATCCTCATCAAAGAGGGCACGGCAGGTATAGAGGGTAGGCCGTTCAGGACTCCACGGCCTCCCTTTGGGAATGGCAATCTGGAGAACGGCCCTGCCATCGGACTGGGTCCTGCCGGAGGCGACAGTGCCGTTTTTGTCATTGATCTGAATAAATACCTCTCCCCTGCCCTGGGTGAGCACCGTGACCTCCACCACAGCAGGGTCCAGGCTCAGGGTGCGCACCCGCAGGCCGTTCATCCGGATATGCTGCTGAGGGGCGGTCCACAGAGTGACAGGCCGGTAGATGCCCGCTCCAGAATACCACCGGGAGTTGGGTTGGTCTGCGTTACGGGCGATGACCTCCAGCGAGTTTTCTTCTTTGAATCGCAGTTTTTTTGTCAGGTCCACATAAAAATTGGTATACCCGTAGGGCCGAAAGGCCAGTTGTTCCCCGTTAAGCCACACCTCGGCGTTATGGTACACTCCTTCGAACTCCAGTACCGCGACCCGGCTCTCCAACGCCTCATCCGGGATGAACACCTTGGTGTACAGGTAGTCGTGCCCCTCATACCAGCCGGTGTTGATGCCTCCGGCGGACAGTTCGCTGCGGGGTTCGGAAATCATGGCATCGTGGGGAAGGGTCACTGGGATGCCAGAACCCTTCTCCTCCAAATGCTTTACATACCAAGCGTCATTAAAACCAGTTCCCCTCATAACCCTGTACAGCCCCTTTCTCATCATGACTCCATGGTAGTCCAGGACAAACCGTTTTGTCAAGACCGGTACCCCAATATGCAAAAGAAGACGGAATAACCCCAAATAAGGTCCTTGCATTTTCCCTGTACTCATATAGAATCTATATTGAGAGTTCATCTAAAACATGCTGGAGGAGGCCTTGGGAAATGGTACATATTGCGCTGGTGGAGGACGACCAGAGCTGCCAGGAGCAGATGGCAGGCTATTTGGACCACTACGCTCAGCAGTCTGGCGAGGAGTTTAAACTCTATTCTTTCGGGGACGGCGACAGCATCCTCAACAATTACCGGGCCCAGTATGATGTCATCCTGATGGACATTCAAATGAAATTTGTGGATGGCATGACCGCCGCTCGGGAGATCCGGGGGCAGGATGACCAAGTGCTCATCATTTTCATCACCAGCCTGGCCTCCTATGCGGTGAAGGGCTATGAAGTGGACGCCCTGGACTATGTGCTCAAGCCCGTGTCCTACTTCGCTTTCGCCAAAACGATGGACCGGGCCATGAACCGGCTGCGCCGCCGCAAGCGACGCTATGTGCTCATCAGCAGCAAAAACGGTACTCAGCGGATCGACTGCGCTCGCGTCTACTATATTGAGGTGGACGGCCACAATCTGACCTACCACACGGCGGACGGTGTGCTGCTCAGCACGGGCACCATGCGGGAGGTGGAGGACAGCCTGGCGGGCGGCTCCTTTTTCCGTTGCGGCAAGGGAGTCCTGGTCAACCTGGAGCACGTGGAGGGTCTGGTGGAGGGGGACGCCCTGGTTCATGGCGCGACCGTACAAGTGAGCCGCTCCAAAAGGAAGTCCTTTTTGGACGCCCTCAACCGCTACATCAATGAGGTGAACCTGTGAGCCACGAATTACAGAACATCCCGCCCATCTGGACGGTGCTGTTCCACTGGTGGGCCTGTCTGCTATACGTGGGGTTGCTTCCCGTGCGGCGGGACAGGAAGACCTGCGTTGCCGTGGCCCTGGTCCTACTGGCGGCTTGGGTCCCCTATATGTGGGTCATCGCGCCACTGGACGGCGGCCTTTTCAACCTAGGGATGGCGGGCTTCGCGGCGCTGACCCTGCTCCCCTTCCTGCTGCTATGCAAGGGAGGTGTCCGCAACTACATCTATTACTGCGCCCGGGCCTTCATCCTGGGAGGCTTCACGGTGTCGCTGGCCTGGCAGTTTTACATCTACTACAGCCTTCGGCTGGTCTGGCTGGAGGCTTTCGGGGCCCAGGCGGCCTTTATGATGCTGCTGGGCGGCGGGGTGTACCTGGTGATGTGGCTGCTGGAAAAGAGCCATGGCCGGGAGATGCGGGAGATGGACATACGCCGACCCACCTGCCTGGGGGCGGCGGCCATCGCCCTCATCATCTACATTCTCAGCAGCCTGAGCTATACCGCGGTGAAGACCCCCTTTACCACTACAGTGGAGGCGGAGGCCTTCAACATCCGCACGATCGTCTACCTGGGGGGCGTGGCCATTTTGTACGCCTATCATTTGCAGCTGTGCGAATCCTACGCCCTGCGGGAGGTGAACGCACTGCAAAATGTGCTGGACATGCAATACGCCAACTACCAGCACAGTCAGGAGTCCATCGATATGGTGAACCGGAAATATCATGATCTGAAGCACCAAATCGCGGTGCTCCGGTCGGAGATCGGCGCCGAGCAGAAGCTGGACTGTCTGGACCAGATCGAGCGGGAAATTAAGGCCTACGAGAGTCAGAACCAGACGGGCAATAAGGTGCTGGACGCCATCCTCACCACCAAGGTCGCCTACTGCCTGGACCACGGGATCGCCTTCACCTGCGTGGCAGATGGCAGCGCCCTGGACTTTATGGGGGTGGTGGAGGTGAGCGCCATCTTCGGCAACGCGCTGGACAACGCCATTGAGGGGGTCTCCAAACTGCCCGACCCGTCCCAGCGGCTGATCCGGCTGTCCGTGGCCCGGCAGAAAGGCTTTTTGCGCATCAAGGTGGAAAACCGCTGCGTGGACAGGCTGGCGGTGGAAGGAGAGCTGCCCCGGACCACCAAGGCAGACAGCAGCCAGCACGGCTACGGCTTGAAAAGCATCCGGGCTACGGCAGAGAAATACGGCGGCACGGTGACCGTTCAGGCAGAGGGCGGCTGGTTCACCCTGGGGTTGCTGGTCCCCATCCCGGCGGCGAACAAAACAGTGGAATAAAAAGGCAAAAGCACCCGGCTTCGGCGAAACGCTGAATATCTGGGTGCTTTTCTTGTTGAAATCCACGAATGCTCCAACGGATTGTGATGAAAAATTGACGGCTTGTGAAAAATCGCTCAAAAGCAGCTCCTGCTTTGCTATACTTTTATCACAAAGCGACAAGCACCCTTTGGGAACATCCGAAGGGCTTCAAAGGGGGAGGGGTGTTCATGCTGGGCATCACACATTTTACGGTGGAGGGGCTGTCTGAGGGCTGTGTCACCGACGAAAAGCGGCCCCGGTTTTCCTTCGCCCTGGAGAGCAGCAGGGCGGGAGCCAGGCTGAAACGGGCGGTCCTCCATGTGGGGAACTGGGAGACTGGGGCGGACAGCCAGATTGCCATCCCCTATGGCGGACCGGCGCTGAAGCCGTTTACCGTATACACCGCCCGCCTGATGGTGGAGGACGGCACGGGAGAGACCGCTCAGGCAAAGCTCATCTTCGAGACCGGGCGGCTGGATACGCCCTGGACCGGGAAGTGGATCAGCGACCCGGCATACTGTTTTACGGAAAAAAAGGTGTCCCCCCGGCCCATGACATTCCGGAAGCGGGTCCGGACGGACAAGAAGATTGCCTCGGCCCGGATCTATGCTACCGCCATGGGCATTTATGAGCTGACAGTGAACGGCCAAAAGGCGGGGGACCGGTACTTTGCCCCCGGCTTCACCTCCTATCAGACCAATCTGCAATACCAGACCTACGACGTCACCGGGATGCTCACCGGGGATGACATCATTCAGGCGGTGGTGGCTGGGGGCTGGGCGGTGGGCTCCTTCGTGTTCACCCGGGGCAACCGCAACGCGGCGGACCGCCAGGCCCTGCTGCTGGAGCTGCGGCTGACCTGCGAGGACGGCTCCGTTGAGATCATCGGCACCGACGAGAGCTGGCAGGTCACCGAGGAAGGGCCTTACCAGATGGCGGACCTCTACGACGGCGAGACCTACGACGCCACCGTCCGGGAGGAGGACGTGCACTGGCGGCTGGCCGCCCCGGAGCGGCTGCGGGTGAGCCCGAAAATCATGGCCGACTACAGCGCGCCGGTGAAGGTCCACGAGCGGTTTGCCCCGGTGAGCTGCAGCAAGCACCCGTCCGGCGCGCTGATCTACGACTTCGGCCAGAACTTCGCCGGGGTGGTGGAGCTGAAGCTGAAAGGGAAGCGGGGACAGGCGGTCACCGTCCGCCATGCGGAGATTCTCAACCCAGACGGCTCACTGAATACCCAATTTCTCCGCACCGCTAAAGCCACGGCCACCTATACCTGTGTGGACGGGGAGCAGACCTACTCCCCCCGGCTCACCTACATGGGCTTCCGCTACATCAGCATGGAGGGGGTGGACGAGGCGGACGTGGAGGTCACCGGGGTGGCGCTGTACTCCGACCTGGAGCAGATTGGAAGTTTTGCCTGTTCTAACGTAATGCTGAACCAACTCCAGAGCAACATCGTGTGGGGGGCCAAGTCCAACCTGGTGGACATCCCCACCGACTGCCCCCAGCGGGATGAGCGCATGGGCTGGACGGGGGACATCGCCGTGTTCTCCCCCACCGCCTGCTTCAACTTCGACATGGGCCGCTTTCTCAACAAATGGATGCTGGATGTGAAGGCGGAGCAATTCCCCGGCGGCGGCATCCCCAACACCGTGCCCCGGTGCGGCTACGGCTTCCCCGCTACCATGCCGGACATGGCGGTGGACTGGTGGGACGACGCCTGTGTGCTGGTGCCCTGGGCGGAGTACCGGGCCAGGGGGGACGTGGAGATTTTGCGAAAGTACTACCCGGTGATGAAGAAATACGTGAAGGCCTGTACCTTCTGGGCGGGGCTGCTGTCCACGGGAAAGAACAAATACATCTGGCACACGCCGGCGGTGTTCCACTTCGGCGACTGGGTGGCTCCGGATGTGCCCCAGATGGGCCAGTGGCAGGCCCGGAGCAAGTGGACCGCCACCGCCAGCCTGAGAAACACCAGCGGTCTGCTGGCCCAGATCGCGGACATCCTGGGCGAAAAGACTGACGCGGCCCAGTACCGGGAGCTGAGCGAAAAGGTGGCCGACGCCTACTGCTCCATCCTTACTGATGGGAACGGAAAACTGCTGGAGGAGTTCCAGACCGCTTACGTCCTGCCCCTGTATCTGGATATGTTCCCCAACCGGGAGGTCAAAAAGCGGGCGGCGGACAATCTGGTGAAGCTGGTGGAACAAAACAACTATTGCATCGGCACCGGCTTCCCCGGCACGCCCTACATCCTGTTTGCCTTGGCGGACAACGGACACGCGGATACGGCGTACAAAATGCTGCTGAATACCAAGTGCCCCTCCTGGCTGTACGAGGTGAAGATGGGGGCTACCACCATCTGGGAGCGCTGGGACGGCCTGGACGAGAACGGCGTGTGCCCCATCGGCGACGACGGCACCGATATGATGATCTCCTACAACCACTACGCCAGCGGCGCGGTGGGGGATTTCCTCTACCGCCGGGTGCTGGGGCTGGAGGCCGTGGAGCCGGGCTACAGGACCTTCGCTGTTAAGCCAATATTGGGGGGCGGGCTGACTTGGGCAAAGGGCAGTGTGCGCACCCCCTATGGCGAGGCCTCCGCAGAGTGGAAGATCGAAAACGGTACTTTCATCATCGTCATCCAAGTGCCCATGGGAACCACCTGTGAGCTGACCCTCCCCGACGGCACAAAGAAAGTCTGTCACAGCGGCAGGCACGAGGATACCTGCAAGCTGTCAAATATCTGAGAAAGGATGATTGCCATGTCCAAGAAACAAGAGGGGTTCTGGAGCACCCCCCTCACCAGCTCCCTGGTGAAGTCCCAGGATGTAAAGCTGCCGGAAATGCTGTTCGGCTACTTTATCGGCCCCTTCGGAGCGCTGTTGTCCTCCGGCATCTTCACCAGCTTCCTGAACAAGTACTTCACAGACGTGCTCCGGCTGGATACCGGTTTCCTGTCTGCCCTCCAGCTGGTGTCCACCCTGCTCATCGTAGCGGCCAACCTCATCGTGGGCCAGCTTATCGAGCGCACAAAAGCTCTGGCGGGCAAAGCCCGGCCCTGGGTGCTTCTGTCTGCCCTGACCCTCAGCGTGTCCAGCGTGCTCATGTTCATCGTCCCCTTTGAGGGTATGGCCAAAATGGTGTGGATCGCCATCGCTTATAACCTGTACTACGCCGTGGCCTATCCTATCTACAACACTGCCAACTCCACCCTGATTCCCGTGTCCACCCGGAACAGCCAGCAGCGGGGGGCCTTGGCCTCCTTCACCAACGTGGCCGGCCTGGGGGTCATGGGCGTGGGCTCCATGGTGTTCCCCATGCTAGTATCCAACGTGATGAAGGAAGACCAGAATATGTGGTTCCTGGTGATGCTGGGTGTGGCCATCTTCACCGGCCTGACCATCTACCTCCAGTTCAAGTTCACCCGGGAGCGGGTCACCGAGGAGAGCATGGGGACGTCCGACAGCGCCGCCCAACCCAAGACCGCTTCCATGGGCGAGCAGCTCAAGGCCGTCACCAGCGAGAAGTGGTGGTGGATCGCCATCCTGTTTTATATGGGCTTCCAGTGGAGCGGCGCTATGAAGAACGGCTCCATGAGCTATTTCTGCCAGTGGGTGGTGGACAGTTCCATGCTGGGCGGAGACTACGGCGCGGCCCAGTCCCTGCTGGCGATTTTGGGCGCGATCCCCATGGCCGCAGCGGCCGCGTTGGTGGTCCCTCTGGCCAACAGGTTCGGAAAACGCATGGTCACCATTGCGGGTATGCTGCTGGGCGTCGCGGGC
This sequence comes from uncultured Oscillospiraceae bacterium, assembly GCA_949841465.1. Classification (GTDB taxonomy): domain Bacteria; phylum Bacillota; class Clostridia; order Oscillospirales; family Oscillospiraceae; genus Enterenecus. The sequence goes on along the minus strand of CATKZW010000027.1, from coordinate 28,230 downwards.
GGTGTCATCGCTGGCCTGGGCGGCGGCAGCATCATCCCCGTGGCCATCGGCGTGGCGCTGAAATGCCTGGGCTCCGCTCCGGCCTGCTATCTGATCCTGGCCATGCTGGCCGACGTCATCGACCACATCGAGTTCACCAGCGGCATCCGCACCGACGGGCTCACCATGTCCATCTACAGCTCCATCATGGTTGCCGCCACCCCGGTGTGCAACGCCATCTTTATGGCCATGCTGGGGGCCTCCGGCTATGTGGCGCCCCCAGAGGACGCCGCCGCTGCCGCCGCCATGACCCAGTCCGCCGCTGTCCAGTCCACCATCAGCATCAGCTATATCTGGATTGAGACCATTGCCTACGCCGCCTGCGCCGCCCTGATGCTCCTCTGGACGGTGGAAAAGAACCTCCCCGAGGAGCAGAAGGCCATCGCCGAGCGCAAGAAGTAAACCTGTGAAGCATAGCCCTCCGGGGCTTTGTGGATAGAGGAAATCAGAATCAGGAGGGAAAAACATGAACGCAAGCAAGAAATCCGGTCGGGGCTCGCAGCGTCTGTGGCGCGGCCTGACCACCGTCACCGCCTCCGTGCTGGCCCTGGCGCTGTGCGCCCAGCCGCTGGTCAGCGCCAACCGCACGGACCTCGACAAGTTTTTGGGGACCCAGAGCAGCAAAATCGTGACCGACGACAGCGACAGCCAGGATCTGTTCGCCTACAAGTCCGACTACACCAGCACCACCGAGTTGCTGGACGCCATCGAGGACCTGGGTGAGCGCATGAGCGAGGAGGGCACCGTCCTGCTGAAGAACAACGGGGCGCTCCCCCTGTCCGCCGGGGAGAAGGGGAAGGTTTCCCTGCTGGGCTTCTCCAGCTACTACCCCCTCATGGGCGGCATTATGGGCTCCAGCCTCACCCCCAACCAGGGCACCGACGCCGACACCGTGGACCTGGTCCAGGCCCTCACCGCCCGGGGATTCACCCTGAATCCTGACCTTCAGCCCCTGTACCAGTCCTTGGAGTCCACCTTCGCCACTGAAGTGCAGACCTGGGCCGGCAGCGTCACTTACAACACGCTCACCGCCCCCAGTGTCGGCGGCGTGTTCTCCAGCAAGGAGCCCTCTCAGTCCGCCCTGACCGGGGCAGACGCCAACTGGAAAAACGGCCTGTCCGACTACAACGTGATGATCGTCACCATTGCCCGGGCGGCCAGTGAGAACGCCACCTATCTGCCCGGCGAAGCGGGGGTGGACCCCTCTCAGAACCTGAACCAGGCTGACCCCCTGGGCCTGTCCGACGACGAGCGGGACCTGATCCAGGCCGCTGTGGAGGCCAAGGGAGCCGACGGCAAGGTCATCGTACTGCTGAACAGCGCCAGCGCCCTGGAGGTGCAGGAGATCCAGGACAACGACGGCGTGGACGCCATCCTCCAGGCCGGCCTGCCCGGCGGCTACGGCTTTTACGGGGTGGCGGACATCCTGTCCGGCGACGCCAACCCCTCCGGCCACCTGTCTGACACCTATGCCGCGGACATCTCCGCCTCCCCTGCGGCGCAGAACTTCGGCAATTTTGAGTGGACCAACCCCGACCCCACTACCACCACCAACTCCGCCATCGTCCAGGCTGAGGGCATCTACATGGGCTACAAGTACTATGAGACCCGGTATGCCGACGTGGTGCTGGGCCAGGGCAACGCCGGGGCCTGGGATTATGACAGCGAGGTCACCTATCCCTTCGGCTACGGCCTGAGCTACACCACCTTCGAGCAGACCCTGGACAGCCTCAAGGTGGACCTGGGTGAAAAGACGGTCACCGCTGAGGTCACCGTGAAGAACACCGGGGATGTGGCCGGTAAGGACGCCATCCAGCTCTACGTCTCTCTGCCCTACATCACCGGAGGGTTGGAGAAAGCCGCCGTTCAGCTGCTGGACTACGCAAAAACCGACGAGCTGGCCCCCGGCGAATCCAAGAGCTATACCCTGACGGCCGATATGCAGAACATGACCAGCTGGGACAGCGAGGCGGACAACGCCGCCGGGACCAAGGGTTGCTTTGTGCTGGACGCGGGCGACTACCTGTTTACCGTGGGTGACGACGCCCATGACGCAGTGAACAACGTGCTGGCCGCCCAGGGCGCCTCTGTGGGCGGCGACAGCGCCAACGTCAAGACCTGGACTCTGAACAGCCGGGACGGCGACACCTTCGCCCGCACCAAAAATGGCACCGCCGTGGAAAACCAGCTGGCCGACATGGATGTGAACTACTGGCTGCCCGGCACCGCCACCTACCTGTCCCGCTCCGACTGGCAGGGCACCTGGCCCAAGACCTACTCCGGCCTCACCGCCACCGCCGAAATGCTGGATATTCTGGACAACGACATCTACGTCATCAGCCCGGACAACGGCGACCCGGCCTCTGTTACCTTCGGCGCGCAGAACGGTCTGACTCTGGCGGACCTGAAGGGCGTCACCGACCTGGACGACCCCCGCTGGTCCCAGCTCATGGACCAGATCACCCTGGAGGAGTGCATGATCCGCACCGGCTTCGGCGGCACCTCCACCAAGGCCATCCCCTCCATCATGTCCCCTGAGGCCATCCAGAACGACGGCCCCAACGGCATCTACTCCTACCCCCTGGGCCAGTACGCCAACACAGATGCCTCCACCGGCGACCCCTGCGCCGTAGAGGCTGACGATCCCAACCTGACCTACAAATTCGGCACCATGGCCGCTGCCCCCGTGGTGGGCCAGACCTTTAACAAGGACCTGGCCCGGGAGTTCGGCGAGGTGTGCGGCAACTACTCCCTGTGGGCCAACCTGACCATCTACTGGGGCTGCGGCACCAACCTGCACCGCATTCCTTACAACGCCCGCAACCACGACTACTACTCCGAGGACCCGGTGCTCACCGCCGGTCAGGGCAACGAGTTTGTCCAGGCCGGTCTGAAATACGGCTGTCTGATCGCCCCCAAGCACCTGGCCTTCAATGACACCGAAATCAACCGCTCCGGCGTGGCCACCTTCATGACCGAGCAGCAAGCCCGCGAGAACGAGCTGCGGGGCACCCAGGCCATCGTTGAGAACGGGGCCCTGGCCCTTATGACCGCCTACAACCGCGTGGGCGTCACCCAGGACAACGCCCACACCGGCCTGATTATGAACATTCTCCACGGCGAGTGGGGCTTTAAGGGCCTGATTTCCGAGGACTTTATCCAGGACGCCAATTACACCGCCCTCAAGGAGGCCGTCATGAACGGCGTGACCATGAGCTGCAACACCGGCGAGAATACCGCCGCCGCCGTGGCTGAGAAGTACGGTTACTGGACCGTGGACGCCGTGAGCAAGGACGCCCAGCTGATGGCCGCCCTCAAGCAGGCCATGACCTGGCAGAACTACGCCCTGGCCAACTCCAACGCCCTGGACGGCCTGTCCTCCAGCTCCCGGCTGGTGTCCGTGCGCACCTGGTACGACAACCTGGTCACCGGATTGCAGATCGGCTTTGGCGTGCTGACCGTGGCCTGTGCCGCTATGTATGTGATGTCCGCCAAAAAGAAAGACTGAGACAGGAGGGAAATGCAATGAAAAAATCCGTGGGATTCTTTATGACTATCCTCTCCGCCGCCGCGGCGGCGGTGGGAGCGGCAGCCTATTTCATGAACTGCCGAACCAACTATTTCATCAATCTGGGCATTGACCCCGTGGTGATGGGCTGTGCCGTGTGCGCCATCGTACTCCAGGCAGCCTATATCATAGTGACTCAAAAGGGGAACCAGCTGTGGACCGATATCCTGGCTGTACTGCCCCCGGTGCTGCTCATCGTGGCCACCATCACCCTGGCGGGCAGCCGCATCAGCGGCATTGCCTCCATCATGACCTTTGAGAACAACGCACAGAACATGGCCGACCTGACCAGCGCCATCGTGGGCATCGCCGCCTGCCTCATCGCTACCATCGTGGGCATCGCGGCCTCCTTCTTCGATACGGTGAAGGAATAAGCCAGGCAAGCCCTGACAGGAACGCCCGCCCCGGCTCTTTGGGGCGGGCTTCCGGTATACGACCTGCAAAAGGAGGGGAAACCGTGAAAAAAGCGGCGCTTTTTGTCATGGCGGCCCTCCTTTTGCCCTTGTTGGGGTGTAAAAGTGAATCGGGAGCGCCGGAGCCCCGCCTCTGCCGTGTGGTGCTGGAGGAGGGGGAGGGCTTTACCGCCCAGACCTACACCGGGCAAACCTCTCCCGGCGGGGAGCTGCGCTTTGCGCTCCAGCTAGAGGACGGCTACACCGTCACGGGCGCGGATTTTGGCGGCTGCGCTCTGGAGCGGGAGCCAGGGGGCGGTATCACGCTGGTCCTGCCCGAGGTGCGCTATTCCACGGCGGTGCGGCTGAGCGTGGAGCGCACCGGTGCAGTGCTGGCCTACCATGCCAACGGCGGCGTGCGGCTGGATGGGGGCAGCGCAGAAGAGGCCCTAGAGCTCCCCGTCACTCCGTCTCATTTGCGGCGGAACACCTCTATTGGGGTTGATTTGTTTACACGGCCTGGATACATCCTCTCCGGCTGGAACACCGCGCCGGACGGCTCGGGCACAGCGGTGGGGCTGGGGAGCCGGGTGACGCCATCGGAAGGGCTGGTGCTCTACGCACAGTGGAGCCGCTGGACCGATCCCGGCTTGTTTCAATGGGAGCCTCTGGGAGACGGCGCGGCCATCACCGCTTATAGGGGAACCGAAGGTGTTCTCACCATTCCGGCGGAGCTGGGCGGCCTGCCGGTGCGGGCCATCAAAGACAGAGCCTTCGTCGGAGCGGTCTGTCATACGGTCATCCTCCCGGACACCCTGCGGACAGTGGAAAACGGCTCTTTTGACGGGTGCGCCCTGGAGGAGCTGTACCTGTTTGACAGCCTGCGCACCATCAGCGACTATTCCTTTTACAACTGTGAAAATCTGCGGACCCTCCACATCAATGCCGCCCTACCCCCGGTGTACAGCGGCAGCTATTACGCCACCTTCGCCGACAAATTCGACCGGCTGCTGTCTCTGCGGGACCGGCGGAAGATCGTGTTGTTTTCCGGTTCCTCCGCCCGGTTCGGATATGACAGTGAAAAAATCGACGTTGCTTTTGAAAACTTCGACGTGGTAAACATGGGCGTATTCGCCTACACCAACGCCTTGCCTCAGCTGGATCTGATCCTGACCTGCATGGGGGAGGGAGACGTCCTGCTCCATTCTCCGGAGTTCGACGCAGCCCAGCGGCAGTTCTGCACCACCGCCAACCTGGACGGGGCATTTTTCAACATGATTGAGGCAAATTATGATATCCTATCATTGCTGGACCTGCGGCAATACGGCCAGGTGTTCACCGCCTTTTCCGCCTACCTGGACAGCCGGGAGGGGATGGACCCGCGCGGCTATGCCCTGTCCTCATCGGATTTCGATGAGGATGGAGATCCGGTGGACACACCCAGCTATAATGAGTATGGTGATTACATTCTGTATCGTCCCAATGCCGCCGACGAGCGCCCCATTTACGGCCTGCCTGTGGATTACACGGTGCGATCCTTTCCGCAAAGCGCCTTCATCGACCCCTTGAACCAGGAATACCGACGCTTTTTGGACAAAGGGGTAAACGTGTATTTCACCTACGCCCCCCGAAACCGGCTGGCCGTTTCAGAGGACAGCACTCCCGAGGCCCAGACAGAGCTTGACGCCTATTTTCGCAAAACCCTGTGCGTCCCAGTGCTGGGTGATGTGAAAAACTCTCTGGTCAGCGGTGTGTATCTTTACGGCACGGACAACCATCTGTCAACCGAGGGTGCAGCTCTACGCACACAAAATATCATTGCAGAACTTGCGGCTCACCTGGAACAGGAGGGCGGCTATGATTGATATGCTGACGGTGTTCCTGTTTGGGACCGGGGCGCTGTTCGCCGCCCTGTGTGGACTGCTGCGGCGGGGCCGCCCCCTGTGGGCGCTGCTGGCGGCGGTGTGCACGGAATTGGGTTTGCTGGCGGGGCTGGCGCTGGATTCATCGCTGAGTGAGCTGCTGCCCACTCTGCTGATTGTGTGCGCCGTGAGTATGGCTTCGCTCCTCTACGGGAAGGAGGGTGGCGCGTGAACTTCCACTCCCTGGAATTCCTAATATTCCTTCCGGTGGTGTTCGTTCTCCATTGGGTACTGCCCCACCGCTTTCGCTGGGCGCTGCTGTTGGGGGCCAGCTCGCTGTTTTACTTCTGGTGGAATTTTTGGACGGGTTTTCTGCTGGTTGGGGCAACGCTGGTATCCTGGCTGTGCGGGAGGGGCATCGCCCGCTCTCAATCCCCTTATACTAGGCGGGCTCTGCTGGTCCTGGCCCTTATCACTTGTCTGGGGTGTCTGGCGGTGTTCAAGTACGCCGGCTTTTTCGCTTCCCTGGCAGGGTTGGAGCTGTCCCTGCAAATCATCCTGCCGGTGGGCATCTCCTTCTATACGTTTCAAACACTCTCTTACGTTATCGACGTGTACCGGGGCCAGGGGGAGGAATCCCATTTCGGCTATTACGCCCTGTTCGTCTCCTTCTTTCCCCAGCTGGTGGCGGGACCCATCGAGCGGCCCGGACGCCTATTGCCCCAGCTCAAGGCAGAGCGAACGTTCAGCATGGAAAATCTCTCTGCCGGGGGCTGGCTGCTGCTGGAGGGCTATTTCAAAAAGGTGGTCATCGCCGACGGCCTGGCCCCCTTTGTGGACCAGGTATACGCCGCCCCCGGCGAGGCTCTGGGGCCGGAGATCGTTCTGGCTACTGTGCTGTTCGGCTTGCAAATATACTGCGATTTCTCCGGCTATTCGGGTATCGCCCGTGGCGTGGCCCAACTGCTGGGGGTGGAGCTGACGGAAAATTTCCGCCGCCCCTATGAGGCGGCTTCTATCCGGGAGTTCTGGCGGCGGTGGCACATCAGCCTCACCAGCTGGTTCACCGACTACGTGTACATCCCTCTGGGCGGCAACCGGAAGGGCCTGCCCAGGCAGGTGGTCAACCTGCTAGCGGTATTTCTGCTCAGCGGCCTGTGGCACGGGGCGGGGTGGACCTTTCTGACCTGGGGGCTGATCCACGGCCTGTACCGGGCCGCTGGAGCGGTGTGGGAGCACATCCGAGGCATTCCCGAGAAAGAATGCAGGCCGTGGGCCCATATCCGCACCTTTTTGCTGGTGAGCTTCCCCTGGCTGTTCTTCCGGGCCCCGTCCATGGCAGACGCGCTGACGCTGCTCTCCCGTCTGCCCACCGGCTGGGGCGGAGCCTTCCCGGCGCTGGCAGGGACCGCTCCTCTGGCCCTGTCCCTTCTCTGCCTGCCTCTGGCGGAACGTTTGAGCGAACAGCGACATCAACGGAACTGGTATGCCTCCGCGCTGACCGTGTTCTGCGCCGTCACCGCCATTGGAACGGCTTGGCTGGCCCATCTGGCCGGGGGTGGGAACAACGCCTTCATCTACTTTCAATTCTGATGCTATGAAGAAAAAAATCATCATTATCATCGTCACCATCGCCCTGTTGCTGTCCATACCGGGGACCCTGCTGGTCTGGGGCCTTGCCCTGCCCGCCCAGTACGGCGGCGCCTTCCTGGGTGAGCTGAAGGACAAGGTCCGGATGCTGGAGGTGACCCCCGGCCCCCGGATCATTCTGGTGGGGGGCAGCGGCGCGGCCTTTGGCGTGGACAGTGCCCTGATGGAGCGGGAGCTGCCGGGGTACTCGGTGGTGAACTTCGGGATGTACGCCGCCCTGGGCACCACGGTGATGCTGGACCTGTCCCAGCCCCATATCCGGGAAGGGGATATTGTACTGCTCATCCCGGAGCAGCAGGAGCAGACCTTGTCAGACTGGTTCGACCCCGCCGTGATGTGGCAGGGTCTGGACGGGGCTTTTGATCTGCTCCGCCTCCTGCCCAAAGACAAGCTGGAGCGGCTGGCGGGGGCGTTTCCAGCCTTTGCGGGGCAGAAGTTTTCCTGTTTTCTCCAAGGCCAGCCGCTCCAGCCTCAAGGCATATACCGCCGGGATTCCTTCGACGAAAAGGGAGATATATCTTCCCCGCTGTGCGCCCGAAACGAGATGCCTGGGGGCTTTGACGCCAGCACCCCCATCCGCTTTGACACGGATATGGTGACGGAAGCATTTGCCCGGCGGGTCCGGGACTACGCCCAGGCAGTATCTGTAGCGGGGGCCGTTCTCTGGTACGCACCCTGCCCCATGAACGGGGCGGCGGTGGAGAACGTGGAGAATATTGACGGTTTCTATGCCGCTTTACAGGAAAAGCTGGGGATTCCCCTCATCGGAGACCCCCATGATTTCATCCTGGACGCCGGGTGGTTTTACGACACCAACTTCCATCCCAACTCCAGCGGCAAGACGGTGTACACCAAAGCGCTGATCCGCGCCGTTAAGGCCATGCTGGGGGATAACTCGCCCACGGATATCCCCCTGCCGGAGATGCCGGAATTGGCAGAGCCGGGCATTGGGGCCGGGGATGACGGCGACGGGCCCTGCTTCACCTACGGGGAGCAAAGCGGTGCCCTCACCGTCACCGGGCTCACCGGGGAGGGCCTGGAACGGGCCGCCCTCACCGTGCCCGCCGCCTGGGAAGGAAAGCCGGTGTCCGCCATCGGTCCCGGCGCGTTCAGCGGGGCAGAGCACCTGCAAAAGATCGCCATTCAGCCCAGCGTCCACACCATCTCCGACGGGGCCTTTGACGGCTGTGCCGCATTGGAGCAAATCATCATACAGTCGGCCCGGCCCTCCGCCTGCCGGGTGGGGCAGGGCCTGCTGGATGGTACTCCCGCGAAAATATATGTGCCCGGAGAGGCCCTGTCCGCCTACCGCACCGACTACTTCTGGTCGGTGCACGGCGCGGACATACGGCCCATAGCGTGACCCCATCCGCCGGACGACCCGGCATATATCCAAAAAAGGAGGACTTTTTGTGAAGACAAGACAGGCGTTCAACCCCTATCTGCCCAGCTGGGAGTACGTTCCAGACGCCGAGCCCCACATCGTGGACGGCCGGGTGTACATATACGGCTCCCACGATCTGTTCAACGGCATCAACTTCTGCCTGGGGGACTACGTGTGCTGGTCCGCCCCGGTGGACGATCTGGGGAACTGGACCTATCACGGCTGTATCTTCAAGCGGGAGCAGGACCCCACCGCCCCCAGGATCCGGGTGACCAACGGCCTGGCCGCCCCGGACATGGTAAAGGGTCCGGACGGGCGGTATTACCTCTACTATTTCATGGGCGGCACCAAAATGATCTCGGTGGCGGTGTGCGACCAGCCAGCGGGGAAATACGAATTCTACGGCTACGTGAAGTACAAGGACGGCGCCCCTATCGGCAAGCGGGGAGAGCCCTTCCAGTTCGACCCCGGCTGTCTCATGGATGAGGACGGGCGGCTGTACCTGTACACCGGCTTTGCCTTCGGCGGCAACCCCATCCTGCTGGACGGCTCCAAGCCCACCACTGAGGGACCCATGTGGTTCGAGCTGGACCCCAGCGATATGCTCACCGTCATCTCCGGGGACGAACTGAACTATCTGGACGTGCTCACCGGGGAGAAGGCCAAGGGCACCCCCTACGAGATCCAGCCCTTCGGCGAGGCCAGCTCCATGCGGAAGTTCAACGGGAAGTATTATTTCATCTACTCCTCCCTGAACAGTCACAACCTGTGCTGGGCGGTCAGCGACCGGCCCACCGGGGGCTTCCAGTACGGCGGCGTGCTGGTGAGCTGCGGCGACGTGGGCCTGCCCGGCGTGCCCGACGTGAACCACGCCCGCATGTGCACCGGCAACACCCACGGCAGCCTCATTGAAATCGGCGGGAAGTATTACGTATTCTACCACCGCCACTCCAACCGCAAGCAATCCTCCCGTCAGGCCTGCGCAGAGGAGATCCGCTTTGAGGACGGGCGGTTCTACCAGGCGGAGATGACCTCCTGCGGCCTGAACGGAGGGCCGCTGAAGGGCGCGGGGCACTATCCGGCCTACACCGCCTGCAACGTCTACGGCAAAAGCGGCACCCGGTTCATGTCCATGGTGAAGTACCGCAAGGGGCTCAACCCCTTCCTAACCCAGAAGGGGGGAGACCGGGAGGAGGGACCGGACCAGTACGTGTCCAACTTCTGCACGGACTGTACCGTGGGCTTCAAGTACTTCGATCTGCGGGAGACTAGGCAGATCACCGTCCACCTCCAGGGCTACGGCAACAGCTGCGCCGTCACCGTCCGGAAGGAGGAGCACGGCGAGGTCATCTGCCGCATCCCTGTGGAAACCTGCACCACAGGGAAGGACTTCACCGGCAGGCTGCCGGAGGGGTTGGGCGAAAAAGAGGCCCTCTATTTCAGCGTGGAGGGCAAAGGGGGCACTTTCGACTTCGTGTCCTTCGATCTGGCATAAGCGCATACGCACGAAAGGACCGCCGGGGCACTGCCCCGGCGGTCCTGTTCAATCCTGGAAGTATTTGCGGATAAAGTAGGAGGGGGTGCCGCTCCAGGCGTGGCAGAAGCTGTTGATGGCCCGGGAGCCGTAGGGGGAGGCATAGGGATCCTTGGGGTCGTACAGCTCCCAAAAGGTGTCCGCCCCAGCCCGGACCATCCCGCCCCAGTAGGACTTCATGGCTTCCAGGGCCTGGTCTTGCAGCCCGTTTTCCATCAGCGCATCAATGAAATAGTGGTACATATAGGGGGTCACCATGGGGATGGCGGGATTTTCCGCCATCAGGCGTTCCAGAAGGCGGACATTGCCCTCCTGGTCCAGCACACCCGCCAGGGCGAACCACACCTGAGAGGCCCAGGACACCTGTCGCTCTGCTCCGCTGACGAAAAAGCCCTGCCCCTCGTCCCACAGGTGACGGAGGGCAGCCTGGGAGAGCTCACCGGCGGTCTCCTCCCAGACGCTAGCCTGAGCCTCGTCCCCCGCCCAGCGGGCCAGCTTGATCCCCTGCTTCAGGGCGTAGATCAGGATGGCGTGGGCCCCGGCCTGCTTGTTCAGCCCCTCGCCCCAGTCCAGGAAACACCACCAGCCCTCCCGGTCGACCACGATGCCGTTTTCGTCCACCTCGTTTAGAGCCAGCTCCAGCTGGCGCCGGGCGGTGGGGAACAGGTCCGCCATCGTTTCCCGGTCCCTGGAGGCCTCAAAATAGTCGTGGAGGGTGGAGACGAAAAACAGGGCGTAGTCGAACAGGGCGGTATCATCCACCTGGGGGGCGGGTTCCAGGAACAAGCAGGCCCCCACCCGGCCCTCGTTCTGGGTCAGGCCGGCGAATAGGTACAAACAACGCTTCACCAGACTGTCGCTGCGGAAGGTGACGGAGCTGGTCAGGGCCTGGAGGCGCAGATCACCCAGCCAGAGCCGCCGGTCCCGCTTGGGGCCGTCCTCAAAGACCAGCTGCATACAGTCGTGCATGGTCTTGAGGGATACCCGGTCCAGCCGCTCCAGCTCCGGGTCAGATACCTTCAGCGGCGGGACGACGGACCAGTCGGCGGAGGACACGCTTTTGCAAACCACGTTGCTGATCACCACCTTGTATTTGGTGGATGTATCCAGCACAACGAGCTGCAAATACCGAAAGGCATACCGCCGGGGCAGCTGTACCCGAGCGGGGAGCACATCCACATGGATGACCTCCTCCTGGAGCCAGGCCCGGCTCACCTCGCCGCTGTAGTCTGAGGTGTTGGCGGCGATCTCATAGGGGACTTCTCCGAACTTGAGCTTCAGATAGGCCGGGGCGTCGGCGGGACTGCCCACAGGGGTGAGGGTAAAGGACAGGTATCCCACCTGATGGCCGCCGAAGTCCAGGGAAAGGGTGTCATCCCGGCCCATGGGATTGGAGGCGGTGAAGTTGGGCTCCAGTTCCCGGGCAGCAAAATCCGGGCCGTCCGGCACGATGGCCACCGTCCGGACCGGGGTAATCTCGGTTTCGATGAGGGTGGGCGTCAATGCCTGGGCCTTTGCCACAAAGTCCGGGTTGACAGTCATCTTGAAATTTTTGATGGCGTTGCTGATGGCCATGGGCGTATCCTCCAATTTGTCAGGTGTTCAGGGCCGCGCTCTCCCGGGCCCGGTATTCTTTCGGGGAGCAGCCGTACCGCAGCCGGAAGCGGCGGTAGAAATAACTGCTGTTGTCGTAGCCGATATAGGCCATGATGGTATCCACCGGTAACGGTGTGTGGGCCAGAAGATAGGCCGCCTGCTGGAGCAGCTCCTTGAAATTGGAGCCGGTGTATTTTTTCAAGACCCGGCTCAGGGTGTACTCGGCCTGGCCCAGCTGCCGGGACAGCTCGGCCAGACTGCCGTCAGGGTAGCGGTCCTCGATGTATTTCAGAGCGGCGAACACCAGGTCCTGGCCGCTGTCCACCTCGCCGCTTTGGCAGATCGCGCCAGCGTACATGGACAGGTTCATAAACAACAGGCCCAGGCTGGTCTCCAGAACGGTATTGCTCCCGGCTCTGCGGTCCAGAAGGGTCCAAATCATGCTCTCCAGCAGGTTTTCCACCGGGACCAGTCCCTGGGCGCGGACATAGAGGCAGCCCGTGGTCCCCACCGCGCCGGACAGGGAGGCCAGCAGGAAATCCCGCAGCACGTTTTCCCGCTCGATCATGGAGATGGGCCGAGAGAAGAATTGGGGGAGGATAATGAAATTGACCGCCAGATCCTCCGCCCCGGTGGGCAGGATCTCATGGGACACGTTCTGGTTGAGAAAGAGCAGGTCCCCCGCCCGCAGGGTGATGATCTCCTGACGTCCGGCGTGGTCTATGATGTGGGAGGCGCTTCCGGCACACTGGTACACCATCTCCACATAGTTGTGCCGGTGCTGGGGAAAGCGGGCAAACCGGGTGTGGGGCCGCAGCTCGATGAGCCGCCTCTTTTCCAGCAGCCTGCGGCTGTCCACCACAAAGGCGGCTTGGGAGGTATACAGCTCCTGGCGGATGCTGCCCCCGCTGTCCAGGATGGCCTGCTCCTCCGGGGTGATTTTCTGGAGAAATTCCAACAGCTCCGGCCGCATTCCACATACCCCCTTTTGTGATATTCTGATTATATCACAGGGATGGCATAGATTGCAAATAAAGTCCCCATTTTTTTGCGGTCAGGACCTTTTTCTTTTCTCTGAAACCAGGTATACTGACACTCGACAAGAACAAGATAGGAGGGGATGCTATGAGCGGGCATTATCTGGCAGTGGACATCGGCGCGTCCTCCGGACGGCACATCGTGGGCTGGCGGGAGGACGGAGAAATCAGGACAAAAGAGATCTACCGCTTCCCCAACGGGGTGAAGGAGAAAGACGGGCGCCTGATCTGGGACGTGGACGCTCTGTTTTCCCACGTGAAGGAGGGCATCCGGAAGGCGTTGGACGAGTTCGGACCGCTGGAGAGCCTGTCCATCGACACCTGGGGGTGCGACTACGTGCTCCTGCGGGGAGACGAGGAGGCGGGGCCCTGCCACGCCTATCGGGACGGCAGGACAGAAGCGGTCATCCCAGCGGTGCATGAAAAGGTCCCCTTTTCGGAGCTGTACGCTCATACGGGCTGTCAGTTCCAGCCCTTCAACACCATTTACCAGCTCTGTGATGACCTGCAAAAAGGGCGGTTGGAGGGGGTGACGGACTTCCTCATGGTGCCGGAATATCTCATGTGGAAGCTCACCGGGGTGAAGGCCCGGGAGTACACCAACGCCACCACCACCGGGCTGGTGAACGCCAAAACCGGGGAGTTTGACCTGGAAATCGTCCAAAAGCTGGGCCTACCGGAAAAACTGTTCCCCAAGCTGAGCCAGCCGGGAACGGCCATTGGGGAGTATGAGGGCGTCAAGGTGGTGCTGTGCGCCGCCCACGACACCGCCTCCGCCGTGGAGGGCATCCCCATGGAGGGGGAACAGCTCTATATCTCGTCGGGCACCTGGTCGCTGCTGGGGGTGAAGTCCCCGGTTCCACACACGGATGATAAGAGCCGGGAGGCCAACTGGTCCAACGAGGGCGGGGTGGGTTACATCCGCTACCAGAAGAACATCATGGGGATGTGGATCGTCAACCGCCTGCGGGATGAGCTGTGCCCGGACAAACCCTTCCCGGACATTGTGGCCGAGGCGGAGGCCAGTTCCTTTGACAGGACCGTGGACGCCAACGCGCAGATTTTCTTGGCTCCGGACAGCATGACAGCGGCTTTTGACGAGGCGTTGGACGCCAAGCCGCAAACCATCGGGGACTATTTCCGCTGTGCCTGCCGCTCCCTGGCCCTGAGCTACCGGGACGCCATCCGGGAGCTGGAGGAGAACACGGGCCGGACCTATGAAAAGCTGTACATTGTGGGCGGCGGAGCGAAAAACGCGTTTCTCAACCACCTGACCGAGGAAGCCACAGGCAAAAAAGTGGTGGCCCTGCCCATCGAAGCCACCGCCCTGGGAAATCTCAAAATACAAATGGAGGTCTTGCCATGTTAGTCAACACAAAAGCCCGGATTGGCGTGTTCGCCATCGCCCTGGGTGCCTATCTGCCCCAGTTCCCGTCTTTGGTCCCCGAGTTTGAGGGGCAGTACGCGGACTTCAAAAAGACGATTCCGGACACCGTGGAGCTCATCGACGGCGGCATCGTCACCACCAAGGAGCTGGCCCAGGCGGCGGGGGACAAATTCCGTGCCGCAGACGCAGACCTGGTGATTTTGCAGCTGCTGACCTACGCCACGTCCTATAATATGCTCCCCGCCGTCCGGGATCTGGACGTGCCCGTGGTGCTGGTGAACCTCCAGAAAAAGAAGGCCCCGGACTACGCCAACACCGATACCGCCGCGTGGCTGGGTGAGCTCTACGCCTGCGGCGCGGTGGGAGAGATGGTGGCCGACCTGGAGCGGGCCGGGAAGCGCCACGCGGTCATCACCGGCGTAGTGGAGGGGGGCGACCCCCAGGCGCAGGCGGAGATCGAGGACTGGTGCCGCGCCGCCCAGGTGCGCCGCCGCTTTCGGGACACCAATTTGGCCCAGATCGGACGGCCCTACCCCGGCATGATGGATTTATACATCGACGAGACAAATCTTTATCACCGGATGTGGCTGTACACCAAGCAGTTCGACTGGGAGAAGATGTGGGCCATCGCCGACGGCATCACCGACGAGGACGCCATCCGGGCCAAGGCTCAGGACATTCTGGACACATTCGACATCGAGGGCGGCGGCTCCATCGAAAAGGTGTGGGAGATGGCAAAGTACGTGGTGGCCTTTGAGCAGTGGGTGAAGGATGAGCACATCGCCTTCATCGCCTCCCACTACGACGGTTTCGCCCAGGGCAAGGCGGGGGTGCTGGACAGTATGCTCATCCCGGCGTTCTCCATGCTCATCAAGCAGGGGGTGGCCTGCGCCGTGGAGGGCGACATCAAGGTGGCTATGGCTATGAGCATCCTGAAAACCATCTCCGGCATGGGTCAGCTGTCCGAGATGTACTCCATCGACTTCGACGAGGATATCTGCATCATCGGCCACAGCGGCTCCGGGGACGCGGACATCTCCGCCAAGAAGCCCACCATGAAGATCGTCCCCGTGTTCCACGGCAAGACCGGCGGCGGATATCTCACCCAGTTCTATCCCCACCTGGGCCCCGTCACCTACCTGGGCATCACCCAGGACCGGGACGGCCATTTCAAGTTTGTGGTGGCCGAGGGCGTCAACGAGGAGGGACCCATCTTCACCTTCGGCGACACCAATATGCGCACCCGGTTCACCTGCGGGGCGCGGGAGTTCTGCAACAAGTGGAGCGAGGCCGGGCCCACCCACCACATGGCGGCGGCCTCCGGCAGGCATATCGACACCATTTTGAAGGTGGCCAAGATCTTCAACGTCCCGGTGGATATCGTCACACGATAAAATGTAAATCCATATTCTTGCCCATTGAGGCGGGAATACCCATAAAATAGGAGGAATTTACCATGAAAGATATCATGAACGCCCCATTCCTGGTGGAGATGGTCCGCACCACCACCAATATGTACGCCCACGGCTGGGACGAGCGCAACGGCGGCAACATCAGCTGGATGCTGGATGAGGCCCAGGCGGCGGAGTACCTGGATGTCAATGCTGTCATCCGGGACATCCCCACCGGCTTTGAGGCCCCCGCCCTGGACGGCAAGTATTTCATCGTCACCGGCACGGGCAAATATTTCAAAAATGTGCAGTATGACCCCGCCTGCAATCTAGGCGTCATCCGCATCACCGATGAGGGCAAAAACGCCCAGCTGCTGTGGGGCTTCACCGACGGCGGAAAATTTACCTCCGAGTTCCCCGCCCATATGATGAGCCATGCCGCCCGCCTGTCCGTGGACCCGGCCAACCGCATTGTCATGCACTGCCACCCGGCCAACCTGCTGGCCATGACCTACGTCCACGACCTGGACAGCCGGGCCTTCACCCGCACCCTGTGGCAGATGTGCACCGAGTGCGTGGTGGTGTTCCCGGAGGGGGTCAACGTCCTGCCCTGGATGCTGTGCGGCACCAACGAGATCGGCGAGGCCACGGCGGAGCAGATGAAGACCGCCCGGCTGGTGGTGTGGTCCCAGCATGGCATCTATGGCGCGGGCAAAGATCTGGACGAGACCTTCGGTCTCATTGAGACGGCGGAGAAGGCGGCGGAGATTTACATGAAGATTGCCCACCTGCCCCGTGTGAATACCATCACCGATGAGCAGCTGCACCTGATGGAGGGCCGGTTCGGCATCAAGGCCCGGGAGGGCTGGCTGGACTGAATATCCGGCCAAGGTCAAAACAATGAGTTCTATTACACACAAAATATACAGGAGGTAAACATCATGGCTGTCAATCGTTTCGTACTCAACGGCATTTCTTACCACGGCAAGGGCGCCATCCAGGAGATCCCCGGCCTGGTCTCCGCCAAGGGACTGAAAAAGGCGTTCATCGCCTCCGACCCCGACCTGGTGAAGTTCGGCATCACCAAGAAGGTCACCGACCTGCTAGACGCCAACGGTATGGCCTATGAGGTCTATTCCGACATCAAGCCCAATCCCACCATCGAGAACGTGAAATCCGGCGTGGAGGCCTATAAGAAGTCCGGCGCGGACTACATGATCACCATCGGCGGCGGTTCCTCCATGGACACCGGCAAGGCCATCGGTATCATCATCAACAACCCCGAGTTTGCCGACGTGCGCTCCCTGGAGGGCGTGGCCCCCACCAAGAACCGCACCGTGTACACCATCGCCGTCCCCACCACCGCCGGCACCGCCGCTGAGGCCACCATTAACTACGTCATCACCGACGTGGAAAAGAAGCGCAAGTTCGTCTGCGTGGACATCAACGATATCCCCGACATCGCTATTGTGGACCCGGACATGATGGCTACCATGCCCAAGGGCCTCACCGCCGCCACCGGCATGGACGCCCTGACCCACGCCATCGAGGGCTACACCACCGCCGCCGCCTGGGAGCTGGCCGACTGCCTGAACCTGGAGGCCATCAAGCTCATCTCCGCCAACCTGCGCAAGGCTGTGAACAACGACCCCGAGGGCCGGGAGGCCATGGCCCTGGGCCAGTTCGTCACCGGCATGGCCTTCTCCAACGTGGGCCTGGGCATCGCCCACTCCATGGCCCACACTCTGGGCGCCGTCTATGACACCCCCCATGGCGTGGCCTGTGCCATGATGCTTCCCATCGTAATGGAATTCAACCAGGACGCTACCGGCGATAAGTTCAAGCACATCGCCGAGGCTATGGGCGTGGACACTGCCGGTATGGACCAGGCCGCCTACCGCAAAGCCGCCATCGACGCGGTGCGGCAGCTCTCCGTGGATGTGGGCATCCCCACCAAGCTGGAGGCCATGAAGGAGGAGGACCTCCAGTTCCTGGCCGAGTCCGCCGCCGCCGACGCCTGCGCCCCCGGCAACCCCAAGGCCGCCTCTGTGGAGGATTTCAAGACTCTGTTCCGGAAGATCATGTAAGCTTCCTGGAACCAGAAGTTTTGATAAACGCAAGGCCGTTTCGGATCTGAGCAGGAAAAGTTCCGTAAGATCATATGAGCTTTTCATATAGTGAGCAGCTTATTATCGCGGCTGGGGGACATAGCACAAAGCTATGGCCCCCAGCTGCTGAAAAGAGCTTTTATACAACGCATTTATTGGGGCGGCATGATTCCGCCAGGAGTGATTTTTGCTGTGAACTTTTAACAAAACACTTTGCTAAAGAAGTCGTACAAAAAAGTTTGTAATGAAACTGATTTGCCGGCTTATTAATCAGAATATAAAAGGAGGTGCTTTGGTGAAGCAAGACATTGTGCTAATATCTCCTTTGACAGAGCAGTCGGCTAAAATATGTGAAGCTTTGAGATGCACCGGAATGGATGCGTCCCGATGTGAAAATGTTGATAGCGCGAAAGCAGAGCTGTTGCAACACAGCCCTGCTTTTCTTCTTTTAGACATTGATCTTGAAGGTGCAAAGGGATTTTTGCAGGACATGTCAAGAGGGGTGTTTAGTCCACCGCCATACATTTTGGCGGCAGGCGCATTTTTCAGCACGTCAGAGTGTATAACCATACTTGATTTGGGCGCGGATGCCTATATCAATAAACCGATCAGTGCGGATGAGATTAGGGCGGTCATCTACGCTGTCCTGCGGAGGGAACGAAGAATTGCCCGTCTTCATATAGGCAGACTTCTGCCATGTTTCGACTACAAAGATTTGTCGATAGATCCTCTGCGCAGACTGGTGGAGATGCGGGGGGAAACGGTTGATTTGACAGAAAAAGAGTTTGATATCCTCTATCTTCTGGCATATCATTTCGGAAAAGTTCTAACCAAAGAAGAAATTTATGAATCAGTGTGGAAAAAGGCTTGCGTTTCATCCGCTGCAAGTGTTTCAGGCCATGTCTTTTCGCTCCGTCAAAAGTTAGGCCTTGATCCCAAGGATAAAGACTACATTCAAACGGTATTCGGGATCGGGTATCGTTTTGCGCGGATAGGATAATGCGCTGTGATCCATACATTTTCAGTGATCATGTCAAAATGTGTCGGTTCGTGTCGAACGAAAGAATAAAAAACAAATAACTTTTTCATAATTTGTTTGCATATATAGGGTAATATGTAAGAAAGAGGATATACCTGCTAATTTGTCCGGATTGGAGGGAACGCTGTGTTCAGATACTGGTTCCGCATTCTATCTCTACATGGGCAGCGTGCACCTCCCTGATAAAACCTCTTTTTCAATTGAGTATTCAGGCCATGTGTTTGGCAGGCTGTTCACAACAGACTGTCTCAGAACAAGAGTAGGTCTGACGGCCATCGCTCCTATAAGGGGGCTGTCTTATAGAGAATCTGAGGTTATGAACATGGACACCAAAACATATGTCGTTGGCCTATTGGAGTCGTATCAAAAGCGTTCAAAGCAAATTGACCTTTTGCACTACGAATTGTCCCACCCGGCCCGCGTCTCAGAAAATGAAATGATTGGGGCTTTGGCCCTTGCCCATGGTGAGGGGGGTGGCTGTCCAGGAGGTCACGCCTCCGACAAAACCCTGTATATCGCGCTGAATTATCAGGAGCGCACCGATGAAGCAAACCAAATTGGCACCGTTGAAGTTGTGGAACGGCTTGTGGCACTGGAAAAAGAGCAGGAGCGTTTGAAATATTACGTCTCGCTCTTAAAAGCGCGGCACAAAAAGGTCATCCAAATGTTTTATTTTGATGAAATGACCCCAGATGAAGTAGCGGAAACCCTTCAAGTGACAGTCAGGTACGCCCATTCCATCAAATCGAATGCAATCAATGAACTTGTGTCGATGTACGAGTATGTGGACGGTCTGCGCTAAGGAAGTTCCGATTCTGTTCCCTTTTTGTTCCCTCATTTTTCAGTAAAAAAGCACTTTTTCAGCATTGCAATTTCCATTTATTCTGTGTTATGATTAAACTGTCAAAAAAGAGATGCTCTCGGGAGTTTCCTGGAGGGCATCTCTTTTTCAATCGAAAGGTAGGAGGTGTAGGCATGATGCGGGCAAGAACGATTCGTGAAGCGGCATCCTATTTCCGAGAGGCGGATCCTGATACCTGTTTAAGCGAAACGGCTATCCGAAGGCTCATCCGCTCCGGAATTGTGCCCAGCGCTCGTGTAGGGAGAAAGTATCTCGTCACCGTCGAGTCTCTGGAGGCGTACCTCTCAGGCGCGATCCAGTCCCCGGTCAAAACGCAGACGGTGAAAACATGGAAAATTGAATGATTTTTTCGGCGCGAGGAAATAAAAATAAACTTTTATAACCCCTTGTGATTTGCAAATATTCTCCCTATAATGAAGGTACTGTATTGCAAGGCGTTATTGAAAGGAGAACGCCAAATGCCAAAGACAGCAACAAAGAAGAAATACAATTACTTAACCAAAGCACTCCAGCTCCCGGACGGCACCCGCAAGTACATCCGGGCCAAGACCCAGGCAGAATTGGATGAAAAGGTGTTAAAGGCACAGATCCTGGTCAATTCAGGCGTGGATATTTGCAGCGAGGAAACCTTCGGCCATTTCGCTCAGATGTGGTACGACCTCTACAAGAAGCCTAACCTGCGCGAGAACAGCCTCAACGCGATCAAGTACGTCTTGAACCAGCACATCCTGCCGTTCATCGGTGGATACCGCCTGCGGGACATTACCCCCATGCAGATCCAGGCCATTATGGCCTCGCTGTCCAACAAGAGCAATTCCCTCCAATCCAAGGTGCTGATCCATTTGCGCAGCATCTTCAAGGCCGCGCAGGAAAATGGACTGGTGGCGAAATCCCCTGTGAGCAGTATGCTGAAGCCGGGCGGCCGTAAAACCGCTGAAAAGGTGGCTCTCGTGCCCCAGGAGACCCGTCTCTTGGTGGAAAGGGTAAATAACCCCAGGGCCCATACCTTCCTGCTGATCGCGCTCCATACGGGGATGCGCAGGGGCGAGATTTTGGGCCTCATGTGGGAGGACATCGATTTTAAGCATCGGATCGTCCACGTCAGGCACAACGCCATCTTGGGCAAGGGGGAGACCTCCATCCATGACACGCTGAAGACTGACGCGGGGCGGCGGGATATCCCCCTCACCGACGAGCTGGAGGCATGGCTGGCGAAGTACAAGAAACGCAGCCATTCCAAGTTTGTGCTGGCCATGCAGAACGGCAAGCCGCTCACCCAGTCCGCCTACAAGAGCATGTGGAAGCTGGTGGAGCGGGAGCTGCCCGAGACCCATGTGACGGCCCACGTCCTCCGCCACACCTATGTCACCCGGCTGTTTGAGGCTGGGCTGGACATCAAGGAGATCCAGTACCTGGCGGGCCACAGCACTGTGGACATGACCCTCCGGGTATATACCCATTACGACCGGCGCTCCCGGGAAGGGAAGACCGCCGAGAAAGTGAGAGAAGCTATGCGGGAAAACGCGTGACACAAGGGGTCAAAAAAATTTGCAACAGATTTGCAACAACGTGCCCCCAAATGACCCGAAAATATCCTAAATTATGGGAAATAAGGCGGTTCAAAACAGCCCTCAAAAGCAAAGCGAAAACCCCTCAAACCGTTGCGGTTCAAGGGGTTTGGCTTGGTGGAGACTACAGAACTCGAATCTGTGACCTCTTGCGTGTGAAGCAAGCGCTCTACCGGCTGAGCTAAGCCTCCGTATTGGTGACCCGGACGGGAATCGAACCCGTGTTACCGCCGTGAAAGGGCGGTGTCTTAGCCGCTTGACCACCGGGCCGCGGGTGCCCAAGGCGGGCGGGGTCAGAGCGGGGCCCCAAAGAAGCGGCCATCGCCGCTTCTTTGGGATGGTAGCGGCGACTGGATTCGAACCGGTGACAACTCGGGTATGAACCGAGTGCTCTAGCCAACTGAGCTACGCCGCCATTTGTCCTAACATGCCGCCCTGACAGGGGCAAGTGATAGTGTACCCTATTTTCTCGGAAATGTCAACCTTTTTTTCACGGAAAAAGCAAAAAAATCCGGAGGCCTCATATACGCGGCCTCCGGCGCTGTTTTTGGGGCGAATTTAAGGATCAAAATGATGACTCCGGTAGTACCCCAGCTCATGGAACAGTCGGATGAGCTCAGCTTGCTCCGGATCGGGCTCCCGCACCAGCTCCTGATCGGCGGAGAGGCAGGCGCCGAAGGCATGAATCACCGGCAGCTGCCGCCAGCACGGATCCACCGCCTGCATGTAGGCGTCTCCCTTCCAGCCCAGCTGGTCGAACAGCACGTTCATGAGGAAGCAGGGAGAGATGTCCGGCCCCTGACCGACGAAGTCATTGCCCAGAGCCGCCTTGGCTGCATCATTGGCCCAGATGAGGTAGGGCGTGGCCCAATAGTTGTAGAAGCTCTCGACGGAATCCTGGCTCAGGTCGATGCCCAGGGCGTTGTATACGCTGTTGCCGTTTCCCAGCCAGGGCTTGTGGTCACCGAACACCACCAGCACAATGGGCTCCTCCCGTGCCCGGAAGGTATTCACCATCTCCGTCAGGAAGGACTGGGTATTCATCACGGACCCCAAATAGTTGGACAGGATATACCGCGAAGCGTCATCTAGATCGTAGTTGGCGATATAGTCGTCCGCCTCGCCCCACCAGCAGTCATAATCCCCATAGGGACCGTGGCCCTGGTAGGATACGGAAAAGGAGAACAGCGGCGCGTCGTCCTCCAGCTGCCGCAGGATGGAGGCGGTGATCTCAGGGAAGAAGGTGTAGTCCCAGGCGGTGTCCTCCTCGGTCAGGATTTTGTAGAAGTCCTCGGAAAAACGGTACTGCTCGAAGCCCAGATAGGAGTTGACGTTGATCCGGTTGTAAAACCAGTTGTTGGAGGGGTGGTCGCCGGAGGTCCGGTAGCCCTGGTTCCTGAGATACCACACATAGGAGGATGTGTTCGCCCGATAGTCGTGCTCCCCGGTCCCCACCCCGGTAAGGAAAGCCCGCTCCGTGTTGATGGTGCCTCCGGCGAAGATGTTGGTGAGCAGGGCGCCGGAATAGCTCTCCGCCTCCAGGGCGTGGAGCTGGGCATACACGTCCTGGGTGAATTCGATCTGTTCAAAGCCGGACAGGTCGGAGAAGGACTCCAGCATCACCCCCACGATGTTGACCCTTTTGTCCTCGGGGATGACCTCGTCCTCATATCCCGCCAAAAGGGCGGCGGCCTCCCTCTGGTCATAGCCCTCGGGGGGATTTGGCAGGGCGTCCTTTACGCTGTGGAGCAGGGGGTAGAGCAGCCCCCGGGAGATATACTGCTGGGTGGAGGACCAGATAGCGATATGCCCGCTGTTGGTGGTCCTGCTGTAGACTGCATCGCTGCCGTATACCGGGGCCAGCGCGGCGGCACACACCAGGGCGGCTACCGCGACCAGTCCCCGGGAGCGTCCCCGGAGCCTCCCCCGTGCCAGCAGGGCCAGCGCCACCGTACCTGCCACAGCGCACACCAGCGCCGCGATCAGCTTGGAGGAGAGGAACAGCTGATATTTCCCCGCCATGTTCCCCGCCTCCCCCAGCAGCAGCAGGTCGGCGGCCACCACCGGGTCGTCCCGGAAGGTGAGCTTATAGTAGTTGCCGAAGGACAGCCCCAGCACCGTCAGGGCGGTGAGGGCGTAAGCCGGCCAGGACCGCCCCAGGATCCCGTAGAACAGGGCGGTCATCACCACCGGGGGCAGCAGGTTCAGAACAATCAGGGCGGGGCTGGTCAGATAGTCCCAGAACACCTCCCAGCCGTAGGGCCCCGGGGCCAGCACCAGGGAGACCAGCCCCAGTGCGGCCGCCGCCACGCCCGGCAGCAGGCCGTTCCACAGCCAGAAGGCGGTGCGCTGCCCTTTGGACAGGCCGTCCTCCGGACGCTTTTGGAATAAAAAGCAGGAGAATAGTCGTTTCATCAGCGGCCTCCTATTTGAAGGAAAGGATAACAGCGGCAGGCTGTTCCAAACTGCCTGCCGCTGTTATTCTATCACATTTTGACGCGCTGTGCGCGGTTCAGGAGATTTTTAACGGAAAATTAATAAGGCGGGCATCCCACAGGGCGCCCGCCTTACATTTCGCGTCTATGCGGCCTTTTTGATCTTTTTCAGATACAGGGAAACTTCGGAAATAACGAAGCTCAGCACGAGCAGGACAGCACACAGGGTCAGCTCGGTCATGTGGGTGAAGGGCTCGATCCCATAAATGGTGTCGGAAATCGGCCAGATGATTGCGTGGACGTACATCAGCAGGGCAATGCCGCTCCCCGCGCACAGGAGGACCGGGGCAAACGGAGCCAGCAGATCAACGAACAGCATCACGGCCGAGGCGACCGCCGCCACCGCCAGCAGGATGCAGACGGTCACATTAAAAATCGGCTCCTTATACTGGATGCCGCTGAAGGTGATCCCGTACGCGGCAGCCGACGCAACGCAGAACACAGCCGCGAGCAAACCGGCATAAAATCCGGCGGCTCTATTTTGCAGGACATTCTGTTTCATAAAAATCGCGAACTCCTTCCATCGCCAAAAGATAATCTTGGTTTCAACTTGAGAGTGGCAGGAATTTCAGGGCATCTGGCCAACATCGCGCAGTATTTGGAAACCGCATTTTCCCTAAAACCGCGCTGAGCCTATAAATCAGGCTTATTATCGCATGAAATTCCGGTTTCGTCAAACAATCAGATATTTGAATTATGTGCACAAATTCAATTTCGCGGCAATTTTTCCTTTGTCTGCGTCACTATTTTCCGTTAAATACTGGTATTCTTTCGCAGATATATTTTTTTCTGTTTTTGCGTCTATTTATTCGCATTATACGACTGCGGCACTTTTTTTGTATACTTTACATAAAAGAAGAAAATAGTGTATTATAAAATATGCTTAACTGTCTAAGTGGTGTCATTTTCCTAAGGTCCCAATTACGACGCAAAACCGGCAGGAATCGGAGGGGCTTGGGACCCTTTTGGACCATTTGGGCCGTCCCCGCATGGATGGCCGTAACGCTGGGCAGTTATTTAAGAATTGGAGAAGGAAAGGATATTGATATCAATGAAAACCTCCCATAAAAGGCTTTTTGCAAAGATCTTTACGAATATTATGGCGGTCTTGTTGGTCCTCTCCTATTTTGCCAGCACTGTCGCCAATGAATTTGCGGGCCAGATCAATTCCTTCCTGGGTATCTCTACCACCCGGACGGAACACATCAACGGCGGAAGCACGGAGTACGCAAGATACTATGAAAGTGCGTTTCAGTCCGTTGCGGAATTGAAGGAAGCCGGACTGGCCAAGGTGCGGGAAGTGGAGAACGAGGGCGCCGTCCTGCTGAAAAACGACAGCGGCGCGCTGCCGCTCCAGGGGAAAGATATCTCCCTGTTTGGCGCGACCACCATCTCGCCGGTGTTCGGCGGCACTGGCTCCGGCGCCGTCTCCTCCGAGAACGCGCCCACCTTTTTGCAGGTATTCACCGAGGCTGGTTACAAGGTCGTCAACGAGGACCTGCTGAAGTGGTATGCCGCCGAGGAGTATGGCCGCGATTTTGACCCGGGCAATATCAACGAGGCGTCCTGGAAGCAGATCCAGAAGTCCGACGCGGCGGACAGCTTCGGCAAGGGTGAAACCGCCATCTTTGTCATCGGCCGCGTGGGCGGCGAGGCCAACGACCTGAAGAGTGTCAACCACGATGACGGCGCCAACGGCGACTACCTGCGGCCCAACAAGAATGAGCTGTCCATTCTGGAGGGCTTGAAGGGCCTCAAGGATGAGGGTAAGATCGCCAATATCGTGCTGCTGATTAACAGCGCCAACCCCATCTCCGCGGAGTTTATCAATGACGGCACGTATGGCATTGACGCCGCCCTGTGGATTGGCTCTGTGGGCCAGACCGGCCTGTACGCCGTGGCGGATATCCTGTCCGGCGCGGTGAACCCCTCCGGCTCCCTGCCCGACACCTGGTGGCAGGACAACCTGCTGGACCCCGCCATGGCCAACTTCGGCAGCTACACCTATGAGGGTTCCGACAAGTATTCCTTCAGCGGCCGCGCATTCAATATGTATGTGGTCTATCAGGAGGGCATTTACGTCGGCTACCGCTACACCGAGACCCGCTATGAGGACAAGGTGCTGGGCACCGCCAGGGTGGGCGATTTCAACTACAATGACGTGGTGGCCTACCCCTTCGGCTACGGCCTGAGCTACTCTACCTTTGAAATGTCCAACATGAAGGTGGATAAGTCCGGCAGCGGCATGGAGACCTCCTACACCGTCAGTGTGGACGTGACCAACACCGGCTCCGTGGCTGGCAAGAAGACCGTACAGATTTACGCCCAGAAGCCCTACACCGATTACGACAAGGCCAACCAGATCGAGAAGGCCGCTGTGGAGCTGGTGGGCTACGGCAAGACCCAGGTGCTGGAGCCCGGCGCCAAGGAGACCGTCACCGTGGAAGTCCCGGAGTATTTCCTCACCTCCTATGACGCCTACGGCACAGGGGTGTATATCCTTGACGAGGGAACCCATTACCTGACTGCCGCCGACAACTCTCATGCCGCCGTTAACAACATCCTGGCGGCCAAGGGCAAGTCCACCTCCAACGGCATGACCGCCAACGGCGACGCGGACCTGACCTATACGATGGAGTATGACTTCGACAGCGAGACTTATTCCAAGTCCTACGGCACCGGCGCGGACGTGACCAGCCTGTTCGCCGCGGCGGACATCAACCGTTATGAGGGCGCGGGCAGCAACCATGTGGACTATATTTCCCGGAGCGACTGGCAGGGCACCACCATGATGTGGGAGGCCAACAGCGACGACGAGAACGGCAACTATGTGCGTCTGACCATGACCGACCAGATGGCCGCGGACGTGGTGCTGGACGACGCCGACCTGCCTGAGAACGACGGCGACTGGCCCACCATGGGCTCCACCGCCACCGCCCATCAGCTGGTCAACCTGATGAAGGACGCGGAGGGCACTGCTATCCCCTATGACGATCCCATTTGGGACGAGCTGCTGGATCAGCTCTCCTACGCCCAGCTGAGCAAGCTGTGCGCGGTGGGCCTGCGCATGACCGTAGCAGTGGAGGAGATCGGCAAGCCCGAGACCCTGGACCACAACGGCCCCAGCGGCGTGACCCAGAAGTACAGCCTGGGCCCCAACGGCTACGCCAACCAGACCAACGATCCCAACAAGGATGAGACCGGCACCTGCTATCCCTGCAACGGCATCATCGCCGCCACCTTCAACGATCAGCTGGTCCGCGAGGTGGGCGAGCTCATCGGTGAGGACGCCATGTGGGCAGGCTACGCCGGCTTCTACGGCACCGGCCTGAACATCCACCGCACCCCCTACTCCGGGCGCGTGTTCGAGTACTACTCTGAGGACGGCATCCTCACCGGCCTGATCGCAGGCGTGGAGTCCGCGGCCATCCAGTCCAAGGGCGTCTACGTCTACAACAAGCACTTCGTGCTCAACGACCAGGAGGAACAGCGTCAGGGCATCGGCACCTGGTGCAATGAGCAGGCCCTGCGTGAGATTTACCTGCGCGCCTTCGAGCTCCCCATCGTGAATGCTGACGCGAAGTGCGTGATGACCGCCTTCAACCGTCTGGGCGCGTTCTGGTCCGGCGCTATGCCCGAGCTGCTGACCGACTGGCTGCGCGGCGAAGCGGGCATGACCGGGTTTGCCGTGACGGATATGTACGACGGCAGCTATATGTCCAAGCCCCACGAGGTTCTGGCGGGCAATGACATCCCCGACAACTATCCTGGCGTCTCCGGCACCTCCATGACCGGCGCGTCCAGCGACCTGGGCTACGAGTTCGCGGATTACGGCCCCGGCGCTTCCAAAGAGAACGCCCCGATGGCCCGCGCCATGCGTGAGTCCGCCCACCGCATCCTGTATACGGTGGTGCAGTCCCGCGGTATGGACGGCATCAGTGCTGATACCGTCATCATCCAGGTGACTCCCTGGTGGTCCACCGCTTTGACGGCGGCGCAGATCGTCTTTGGCGTGCTGACGCTGGCGGGTGCGACTCTCCTGATCACGGATATGATGGGAATTGGCAAAAAGAAGAAGGCTTAATCATTTAGGTACAAAGGCTCCCGTTCCAGAGGTTTTCTGGAACGGGAGCCTTTCCCTGTGCATAAGAGTGTGCATCAGCCGGGGAGCTGAATTTCCGTGAGAACGCCCCCTCTAAGAGCCTGTTTAAAAACTTTTGACAAGATGTAGAAAGAAGCGGATAATAAGGGAAAAACAGGCGGGAGATGAGGTTGGGATGCATCAATATCCAAGCGACATCAATCGGGAAGAATACGA